>JAAWNJ010000006.1 GCA_022798895.1 Clostridia bacterium
AGTAGTACCAAATGGAGGTACAGGAAATGTAGAATACACATATAATGGAGATGGAACACCAGCAGTGCAAGATGGAATCGTAATTGAAGATAATGAAGGCAATCAGTTTGTATGGATACCAGTAGGAGACATTAAGAATAAAGATGGAACAACAACAACTATCACATTAGGAAGATATGAGGATTTTGAAACAAAGAATGTAGCAGGAAATTATGTGCCAAAGCAAGATGCAGATAATTATACTCAAACAGTAACAATAGAAAGTGAATGTCAAGAATTAACTAGTGACTCTGAAAATGTAGCTGCTAAGAATTTAGGAGGCTTTGTAAGCAAAACAAAGACAAACGGAGGGGTATTACTTTGGAAGATATGAAGCCAGTAAAGGAAGTGATAACAAAGTAAAATCACAATACAATAAAGCTGTATGGGCTTATGTGTCGCAGCCAGATGCAGCAATAGCAGCCAGAAATATGTATAATAGCAGTTATGTGGAAAGTGACTTAATTAATAGCTATAGTTGGGATACTGCGATTGTTTTTATCCAACACTATTCGGGAAATAGTAATTATGCCAAGCAGGTGAGGTTGAGTTCAGAAATATCAAACACGGGGAGAGTAGGAGATAAGGTTTGTAATATCCATGACATGGCTTCAAATCGTGAAGAATGGACTACGGAGCATTCCACATCATCAGGAGGCTTTAATGGTCCCTATGTTATTAGGGGAGGCTACTACCGTGGATACGCGTCAACATCCTCACGAGCAGGGTTGAGTGCCAATATTGGGAATAGTAATGACAATTCCTTCCGTACCTTGATTGTCGTGAAATAGACGATCTTAGTCGCAACGCGACGCCTTAATTCTCATACACATTCCTGAGCCCCTTGACTCTAGTAGCGTGAAGAAAAAATAAATTGAAACTTTATGTTAATTATGATATAATATAGGAAGTACCAATTTTTTGTTAGCCATTTACGCAGACATTTAATAAACAACAAGGAGGACAATAATTATGGCAAAGGTAGCATTTAAAGAGCGGAAGGTCTTAGGAGAGACCTACAGAGCAGTAGTATTCGATGGGATATTTTCCTGCAAAGTGCTGAGCAATGAGGACGGCGTCCTGGTTGTCGAGCACTTTGCAACATCCACAAATCCGTTTGAAGCGATTCGCGCCATGTGTAACTGCTTCAACGATTTGGCAGAAAACTACGGCGTGAACAAAATCAAGGTCACTCTGAATCATGTAACCATGACGATAACGGCAGAAAATGCCAAAAGGCCGGAGGAAATGTACCTGTACTGGAAAGAGAAGATGGCGTAACAATGGCTGCCCCCAAACTTAGCAAATGCTAGTGAGGGGGTATTTTTATTTGTAAATATAAAATTAAAAAATGCATAAAAATTCCACTTCTTGGAGAAGATAGAATTAAAACTATCACGGACTAACAGTTTTTAAATGGCGAAGCCATAAAAAACTGTAACGTTCGAATAATTTATTTCTACGTAAATTACACATTTTGTGTAATTTACTAGAACTAAAAAAAAAACAAGGAGTGGAATTTTAAAGTGGAATACAAAACTTTATCCATGAAAGGAACTATTTTAAATCAAAATCAATTAGAAAATTACTTAGAAACCATAGCAACAGACCATAATTTACAAAATACTTCTAGCAAAAATACGTACCCAATTCCAAGACTAAAAGAAAATTTTGAAGTCATCACAGAAGTATATCAGTTATTAAATGAACATATCAAATTAAAAATTCCCATTCATCCAGCAGGAGAATGGATATTAGATAACTATTATGTGATAGACCAAACTGTAAAAAATATCAAACAAGATTTGAGTTTAAAAAAATATACTAGTTTTTTGGGGTTAGCAAATGGAACATACAAAGGATTTGCCAGAATTTATGTACTAGCTAGCGAAATCGTGAATTATACCAATAATAAAATTGATGGAAAAACTTTGAGCCAATTGTTGCAAGCCTATCAAAGAAAAAAGAGTTTAAGTATGGAGGAAATATGGAATATCAGCCTCTTTTTAAAGCTTGCCTTAATTGAAAATATCCGTGAAATTTGCGAAAAAATCTATTCTGCTCAAGTTCAAAAATATAAAGTAGAAAATATGATAGAAAGATTAGTCGAAAACAAAGAAAAAGAAGAACTACAATTCGATCACTTAAACAATTACAAAGAAAAAGTAAAATCATATGGCGAAATGAAATACCCTTTTATTGAATATCTTTCTTACCGACTAAAAAAATATGGAAAAAAAGCATACCCCTTTTTAATGGTATTAGAAGAACAAGTAGGTAGAATGGGAATGGCAGTATCAGAAGTAGTAGAAAAAGAGCATTTTGATATTGCCCTTCGCAAAATTGCAATAGGAAATTGCATTACGAGTATCAAAACCCTAAGCAGAATTAGTATGGCAGAAATTTTTGAACAAATTAATGGAGTAGAAGATATTTTAAAACAAGACCCAGCAGGTGTTTATGATAAAATGGATTATGAGACCAAAGTAGCTTACAGAAATCAAATCAAGGAAATTTCACAAAAAACTAAAATTTCTGAAATCTATATTAGCAAAAAATGTTTAGAGCTAAGCAAAAATAATGCAGAACCTCCACAAAGTAAAAAAGCCCACATCGGTTATTATTTATTAGATGAAGGAAAACAGATTTTAATAGAAGAACTAACAGGAAAGAAACCTAAAAAAGCTTCAAATACAAAAAAGATAGGGTATGCCATCATTGCTTTAATTATATTAACATTAGGTACTAGCAGCCTATTTGCATGGTATTTATATACTCAAACACATCAAATCGCTTGGTCTATTTTACTAGCTTTATTATTACTCATCCCAACCCAAGTCATTTGGGTACAAATAGGGCAATACATCTTAGGCAAATTTGTCAAACCAAAGATAATTCCAAAACTAGACTATATAGATGGTGTACCACTAGAAAGTAGCACCTTTGTAGTTATTCCTACTATTCTAAATTCCAAAGAAAAAGTAAAAGAACTAATGGAGCGTTTAGAAGTCTACTATATGGCAAACAAAAGTGATAATCTATACTTTGCCATTTTAGGAGATTGTACTAGTGGAAAAAATCAAAAAGAACCATTTGATGAAGAAGTAATCCAAAGTGGAAAACAAGAAGCAAAAAGATTAAATGAAAAATATCCAGATGCAAATTTTCCTAAATTTCATTTCCTATATCGTAAAAGAGTATGGAACGAAAAGGAAGAATGCTATTTAGGCTGGGAGAGAAAAAGAGGATTATTAAATCAATTCAATGAATATATTTTAGGAAAAGAAAAGGACAGCTTTTTAGCAAATACCATAGAAGAGATAAAAGAAAAGCAACCAAAAATGAAATATATTATCACACTAGATGCAGACACTCGGGTTGAGTTTAAATACAGGACTAGAACTAATTGGAGGAATGGCACACATCTTAAACACTCCTATTCTAAATGAGAAAAAAGACCTAGTTATTGAAGGACATGCATTACTGCAGCCAAGAGTAGGAATTTCACTATTAGAAGTAGGAAAAAGCTTGTTTACTAAAATCTATGCAGGTTCTGGAGGAAAAGATGCTTACACTAATGCTATTTCCGACATTTATCAAGACAATTTTGAAGAAGGAATTTTTACAGGAAAAGGTATTTATGATGTAGAAGTATTTTCTACAGTATTAGCTAAAGAAATTAAAGAAAATACTGTACTAAGCCATGACTTATTAGAAGGAAGCTATTTAAGATGTGGACTTGCCTCAGACATTGTATTAATGGACGGATACCCAAGCAGTTATAACAGTTTTAAAACAAGATTACACCGCTGGATACGTGGAGATTGGCAAGTAGCTAAATGGCTAGGAAATAGTATATATAACAAGCATGGAGAAAAAAAGCATAATCCATTAACTCTACTTTCCAAATATAAAATCTTTGACAACTTAATTAGAAGCTTACAAGAGCCAATGATTATTTTAACCATGATTTATGCTAGCATTTTAGATGTGATTTACTCTATTAAAATAGGGCCAATTATAGCAATTTCGGTTATTTCAGCAGTGATACCAATGTTATTAGAAATAATCAACCGCATTATTTTCAAAAAGGAAGCAGAAACTGTACAAAAAACATTCACTAAAACAATTTCAGGAGTAAAAGCAAGTATTATTCGAGGCATTTTAGCTATTAGCATATTACCAGACAAAGCATATTTTAGTATCAATGCTTGTATCAAAACCCTATATCGTATGCTCATTAGCAAAAAGCATTTCTTAGAATGGATGACAGCAGAAGAAGCAGAGAAAAATGCAAAAAAAGATTTATTTTCCTATTATCGTAATATGCTATCCAATGTCATATTAGGTACATTAGGTATCTTACTCTTATTTATTTTGCCACAAAATATTTTAAGCATTTTCCTATTTGTTCTATCTAGTTTATGGCTAATTGCACCAGCCATTATGTGCTATATTAGCAAAGAAATCAAAATACAAGAAAAATTAGAAAGATTAAAACCAGAAGAGCAAAAATATGTATTAGAAATAGGGCAAAAAACATGGCAATATTTTAAAGACCATTTAAAATCAGAATACAATTACTTGCCACCTGACAATTATCAAGAAGATAGAAAACCAAAAGTCGTACCAAGGACTTCTTCTACCAATATTGGGTTAGCACTGTTAGCAGTCATTTCAAGCTATGATTTAGGGTATGAAAGTATAGAAAATACCATAGAGCTATTAGAAAAAATGATAGAGACCATTCAAAACTTACCAAAATGGAATGGGCATTTATATAATTGGTATGACATTCAAACTTTGCAACCATTAAAACCTAGGTATGTTTCTTCAGTAGATAGCGGAAACTTTGTGGGCTACCTATTTGTTTTAAAACAGTTTTTAGAAGAACAACAACTAAAATCAATGATAGAAATAGTAAATGCCATTATTGAACAAACGAACTTTCAAGTATTATATGACGAAGAAACAAGACTTTTCTCTATTGGGTTTAATGTAGAAGAAAACAAATTAACAGACTCCTATTATGATTTACTTGCATCAGAAGCAAGACAAGCAAGTTTAGTAGCCATTGCAAAAAAAGATATTTCAGTAAAACATTGGAACAACCTAAGTAGAACTTTGACAATTTTAAACCAATATAAAGGGCTTATTTCATGGTCAGGAACAGCTTTTGAATATTTGATGCCAAATATGAACATTCCAAAATATCCAGGAAGTTTGCTTGCAGAATCCACAGAATTTATGCTTATGTGCCAACAAGAATATGCTAAAAAATTGCATATTCCTTGGGGAATTTCAGAATCTGCATTTCACTTAAAAGACTTACACAATAACTACCAATACAAGGCATTTGGTATCCCATGGCTAGGACTAAAAAGAGGACTAGCAGATGAAATGGTAGTAGCAAGCTATGGAAGTATTTTAGCTATTCCAGAAGAACCAAAACAAGTAGTTGAAAACTTAAAAAGGCTAGAGCAAACAGGGATGTATCAAAAATATGGGTTTTATGAAGCCATAGACTATACACCAACTCGTCTCAAAAAAGGACAAGAATATGCGATAGTAAAAACTTATATGGCACACCATCAAGGCCTTATATTACTTGCTATTAATAATTTATTCCATCAAAATATTCTGCAAAAAAGATTTATGAAAAATCCGCAAATGCAAGCAATAGATATACTTCTACAAGAAAAAATGCCAGAAAATATTATCATTACTAAAGAGGAAAAAGAAAAAGTAGAAAAAATGAAATATGTAGATGACCAAAGTTATACTCAAAAAGAAATTACAAAACCAGTAACCAAACTACCACAAATCAATGTCTTAGCTAGTGAAAACTATACCATAGTAACAGACAGCAAAGGACAAGGGTATAGTAAATATGGAGACATTTTAATCCACAGATATAAAAAGACAGATGATGTAGAACAAGGAATTTTCTGTTTCTTAAAAAATGTCAAAACCAATCGTATTTGGACAACAGGGCATATGAGTTATCTTGCAAATCCAGACCAATATTCCATTTGCTTTACACCAGCTCAGACCAAAATTACAAGACAAGATGGAAATATAGAAACAATAGCTAAAATTGGGATTTCTCCAGATGAACCAGTAGAATTTAGAACAATTGAACTAACCAACCGTGGAATAGAACCAGAAACTTTGGAAATTACGAGCTATTTAGAACCAGTTTTATCACAAGAGGCACAAGACTATGCCCATCCAGCCTTTAATAAGCTATTTTTAAATTACGAATATTTAGAAGATACCCATTCTATTTTAGTTACAAGAAGAACTAGGACGGCAAGTGAACAAAAGGTATTTTTAGGGGTAAATTTCTATACAGAAAATGAAACAATTGGAGAAGTGGAATATGAAATTGATAAAGAGAAGTTTTATGGAAGAAATAATTTAGGATTACCAAATGCGGTTAAAAACTCTAGTTTATTAAGTAGCCAAATAAATCTTACAACAGAGCCAATTGTCAGTATGAAACGTACCATAACAATACAGCCGCAGCAAAAAGTAACATTAAATTTAGTATTAGCTGTAGGAGACAGCAAAGAACAAGTGGTAGAAGAATTAGAGAAATTTAGCAACCAAGAAACTATCTACTATCATTTAGAATTAGCAAAAGCAAAAGTAGAAGCAGCAAACCGTTATTTAGGAATTAGGGCTAAACAATTAGACACTTATCAGAAAATGGCAGGATATTTACTAAAATCAAATCCACTAAAGGCATTAATCAATAAAGCAGATATGCTAGTTCCAGTTAGTAAACTATGGCAATATGGAATTTCAGGAGATTTACCAATTTTGCTACTTCATATCAAGACATTAGAAGAAATAGAAGTAGTAGAAGAAGCTTTAAAAGCTTATGAATATTTTCGCTTAAAAAATGTTCTATTAGATTTAGTTATTATCAGTGAAGAAAAATATAGTTATGAAAGTAGTGTCAAAGAAGCCATTTTTGCCAGTGTTTTAAATCAAAATTTAGGATATTTACAAAATATCAAAGGTGGTATTTTCATTTTAGAAAACTTGTCAGAAGAAGAGCTAGAGTTGCTAGAGTATAGAGCAAATTTGAGTTTTCATGGAAACAATACAATTTGGCGTTCCTTAAAAGAAGCAGAAGAAGAATATCTTGATAAAATACGAGAAGTGCCAAAAGAAGAACCACCAAAAATGATATTAGAAGAAGTACCAATTCATGAAGAATTGGATGTAGAAAAATTAAAATACTATAATGAATATGGTGGATTTTCAGAAGATGGTACAGAGTATCATATCCGTGTCCACAAAAATCAAAAGTTACCATCTGTTTGGAGCCATTTGTTAACAAACAAAAACTTTGGAACCTTAGTAACAGAAAGCATGGGAGGATATACCTGGTATAAAAATAGTAGATTAAATCGTTTAACTGCATGGAATAATGGGCCAGTAGTAGATGTTCCTTCAGAAGTAATTTATATGCAAGATTTAGATACTAAAAAGATATGGTCTTTAGGGTTTAATCCTTGTCCAGATGAAAATGATTATCACATTACCTATGGGTTTGGATATGCTAAATATAAGCATGCAAGTAAAGGAATTACGCAAAAGGTAGATGTTTTTGTACCAATGGAAGATAATATCAAGGTACAAGCAATTAGGTTAGAAAACAATGAATTGCATAAGAAGAAATATAAACTAGTCTACTATGTAAAACCCGTTTTAGAAGAAGATGAACTAAAATCAAATGGATTTTTAAAATTAGATTTTTATGAAAATGCAAATGTCATTTGTATGCAAAATATGGCAGCAGAAGAAAATAACCAATATTTATTTGTATCTAGTAGTGAAAAAATCACTTCTTATACTGGTAGCAAATCAGGTTTCTTTGGAAAAGGTAATTTAATGCATCCAGATGGTATTGACCAAATAGAACTGAACAAGGAAAACAGTTTATGGCAAGATGGCATTATAGCAGTTCAGTGTGAAGTAGAATTAGAAGCACTAGAAAGTAAAAAAGTCATTTTCACATTAGGGGTAGGAAAAGATGTCTTAGAATGCCAAGACTTAAGCTATCAGTATCGAAATAATAGTAAAGTATCTGAAGAATATGAAAATACCAAAAGATATTGGAGAGAATTACTAGGGCAAGTGCAAGTTACAACCCCTCTTGAGTCTACGAATTTGTTATTAAATGGTTGGCTACTCTATCAAGTTATTACTTCTAGGTTATGGGGCAAAACAGGATATTATCAATCAGGTGGAGCTTTTGGATTTAGAGACCAATTGCAAGATTGCCTTGCTTTAAAATATATCAAGCCTGAAATGCTAAAAAATCAAATTATCAAACATGCTGAACATCAATTTATAGAAGGAGATGTGGAGCATTGGTGGCATGAAGAAACAAAAAGAGGAATACGAACGAAGTTTAGTGATGACCGTTTATGGCTGGTATATTTAACAGAAGAATATTTGGATTTTACAGGAGATAATAGTATTTTAGAGACACAAATTCCATATCTTGCAGGAGAACCATTAACAGAAGGAATAGATGAAAGATATGATTTGTATTTACCTTCAGACACACTAGAAAGTTTATATGAACATTGCAAAAAGGCAATTCAGATTTCTTTAAACTTTGGAGAAAATGGACTTCCGAAAATAGGGTCAGGTGATTGGAATGATGGATTTAGTACAGTAGGAAATAAAGGAAAGGGAGAAAGTATATGGCTTGGATTTTTCCTTTATGAGATATTGAAAAGATTTATTCCAATTTGTCAAGAAAGGAAAGAAGAAGAACTTGCAAAACAATATGAGCAAATTATGGAAAAATTGAAAAGAGCACTTAACTCAAATGGTTGGGATGGAAGATGGTTTAGACGTGCATTTATGGATGATGGCAGTGTACTAGGTAGTATTCAAAATGAAGAGTGTAGAATAGATGCAATTGCACAAAGTTGGGCCGTTATTTCATCAGCAGGGGATAATGATAAAAAATATATTTCGATGCAAAGCTTAGAAAACCACTTAGTAGATAAAGAAAATGGCATTATCAAATTATTAGACCCTCCATTTGATAAAGGAAGTTTAGAACCAGGATATATTAAAGCATATGTGCCAGGAACAAGAGAAAATGGAGGACAATATACCCATGGAGCGATTTGGGCAATAATAGCAGAAACGATATTAGGTTTTGGAGACAAAGCAGGAGAACTTTATCGAATGATTAATCCAATTGAACACAGTAGAACAAAAGAAGCGGCAACCAAATATAAAGTAGAGCCATATGTTGTTTGTGCAGATGTGTCAGGACAGAGAAACTTAGCAGGAAGAGGTGGATGGACTTGGTATACAGGCTCAAGTAGTTGGATGTATGAAACAGGTATTAAATATCTGCTAGGATTACGTATTCAAAAAGGAATATTCCATATGGAACCTTGTATTCCAAGCAATTGGAAAGAATATTCTATTAGATATCAGTATGGAAATAGTAGATATCATATCCAAGTCAATAATCCAAATGGAAAAACAACAGGAGTAACAACATTTAAACTAAATGGAGAAGAAATAGCAGAAAAGCAAATTGCCTTGAATGATAATGGGGGAATTTACAAAATAGAAATAGAAATGTAAATAAAAAGATATATCGCTTTTGTACTAACTACTTGCGATATATCTTTTTTCATATTACAAAACCGTTTCATTTATATTGCAAAACGATGTCAGAAATATTACGAAAATGTATAAAAAAACTTGTACAAAAAACGGTAATATGATATAACTATAAAGAATAGAAACGAAAAGGAAGGTGGGACGGTGTACGTGGAAGAAAAATTAGGAATACAAGAAAATGAAGATAGAAAAATGAACGACAAAAAGGTTATTTTAGTAGTAGATGATGAAAAACCAATTAGAGATATTTTGGTATATAACTTACAAAAAGAAGGATATGAAACAATAGAAGCAGAGGATGGAGAAACTGCTATTAAAGTAGCACTAGATAATAGAATTGATTTGATTTTGCTAGATATTATGCTTCCAAAGGTAGATGGACTAACAGTATGTCAAAGATTAAGACATACTCTAAATGTACCAATTTTAATTCTATCTGCCAAAGATGAAGAAATTGATAAAATTTTAGGACTAGAATTAGGAGCAGATGACTATATTACAAAGCCATTTAGTGTAAGAGAGTTAATTGCCAGAGTAAAAGCAAACCTAAGAAAAGCAGAAGTAGCAGGACAACAAAAAGAAACATTAGTTGAAGAAAAACAAAGCGAAAAGCCAAGCAATACGATTTCTTTAGGAGAACTTATGATTGACTCAGACAAATTTGAAGTAAGAGTAAGAGGAGATGTTATTGATTTAACTCTTAGAGAATTTGAAGTATTAAAATACTTAGCAAATCAACCAGGACAAGTTGTCACCAGAGAGATTCTATTAGAAAAAGTATGGGGCTATGAGTATTATGGAGACATCAGAACAGTAGATGTTACAGTTAGAAGAATTAGAGAGAAAATTGAAAAAGACACATCAGCACCTAAGATTTTGATTACTAAGAGGGGGGTAGGCTATTACCTAGCATCAGAGTGAAAAAATAATTAGCATGTTGTGCCATTAAACTACAATTGAAATTTAAGAATACACAAAAGGAATAAAAAAAATGATAAAAAATATACAAACTAAGATAATACTCATTTTCTTCGTATTAGGAGTTTTGATAATTGGATTACTTTCCTTTTCACATGTTATGATGGTAGAAAAGATGAGCCAATCCATAATACAAGGAAATAGTGGAAATTCGTTAGAACTTTCAGAGGAACAAAAAAGTAAAATCCAAGAAAAAACAAAAGAACAAATCCAGCAAACAGAAATTATTAGTGTAATAGCAATAGGAAGCTTTAGCATTATTATGATATTAGTTGGCTACTTTAACACAAAATCAGTGGTAAATCCAGTCAATAGCTTAATTGAAAGTGCAGAGAAAATTGCAAATGGAGAAGAAGTTGAAATTGCACATTTAGACAAAAAGAAAACGCAAATAGACGAACTTGTGAATGCTTTTAGCCTAATGACAAAAGAACTAAAACAAAACTTAAATGAAATGGGAAAACAAAAAAAGCAAATTGAAACTATTTTACTTCATATGACAGATGGAATTATTGCTTTTGATATGGAAGGAAAAATCATCCATATAAATCCAGCAGCAAAAAGTTTATTACAATTAGATAGACAAGACAACAATTTCAACAAGATTTTTCAAAAACTAAATGCAGATATCAATTTAGAAAAAATTGTATACTTGGAAAATTGGACTTCTTCAGAACAAAGATTAAATATTGGAGAAAAGTACGTTAATTTATTATTTGCACCTTTCCAAGATGAAAATGATAAGCCAGCAGGTGTTATTGGTGTTATCCAAGATATTACACAACACGTAAAGCTAGACAATATGCAAAAAGAATTTGTAGCAGATGTTTCTCACGAACTAAAAACTCCAATTACATCTATCATGGGATATGCAGATACACTTTTAGAATCAGAGTATGACAAAGAAATGCAAGCAAAATTTTTAGGAGTTATCAGTTCAGAGGCTAGAAGAATGGCAAGACTAGTAACAGACTTATTAGTGCTTTCCCGTTATGATAATAAAAAGATAACCAAAGAAGAAGTGGAATTTGACTTAGGTGATTTGACAAAGAAATGTATTGAAAGATTAAAATTTGAAGTTGAAAAGAAAAATCACCATATAGAATGTTTTGTTACAGCTAATGTTCCACCAGTAAAAGCAGACAAATATGGAATTGAAAGAGTAATTTTAAATATTATTACAAATGCAATTAAATATACACCTGAAAATGGAATGATTAAGGTATATGTAGGATTTGTATACAATGATGCCTATATCAAGATTATTGACAATGGAATTGGAATTCCAGAACAAGATTTAAGTAGGATATTTGAAAGGTTTTATCGTGTAGATAAAGCAAGAACTAGAGAAATGGGAGGAACAGGACTTGGTCTTTCCATTGCTAAAGAAATTTTAGACCAAAACAATGGTAGCATTGATATTAAGAGTGAAGTAGGAAAAGGAACTGAAATTGTTATCAGAGTACCTACTAAAAAACTAAATTAAGTTAGTTGTTTGAATAGAACAAGTTATAAATAGCTTATGCGTAGCAAAACAAAGTTGTATCCTTAGAAAAGTCGTATGAAACAAAAAGAGAAAGAAGGAAGTAGAAAATGGTAATAAGCGATAGGGCGAAGAATATATTAGAATGGATATTTTGCATTGTAGTTGCATTTGTATTAGCCCTTCTAATTAAATATTTTATAGGAACACCAACTGTTGTACAACAAGAATCAATGAAACCAACCTTAATTGAAGATCAGAGACTTCTATTAAATAGATGGGTAAGAACAATAAAGCAAATGCCAAAAAGAGGAGATATTATTACTTTTGAAGCACCAAGCAGTGTAAGAGAAATAGTTCAAAAAGAAGATATTGATTTGAATAATCCAATAGCAAAATATGAAAATGAGCCAACTTCTTGGTGGGGAAAATTTACTTACTATGTATTAGAAATTGGAAAAGAAAGCTATATTAAAAGAGTAATTGGTTTACCAGGTGAGCATGTTGAAATCAAAGATGGAAAAGTATATATCAATGGAGAAGAATTACAAGAAGACTATTTAGCAGAAGGTGTTGAAACAAGTACTGAGTATTTTGCAGATATTATTGTTCCAGAAAATTGTGTATTTGCAATGGGAGATAATAGAAGATATTCAACAGATTGTAGAAGATTTGGATGTATTCCATTAGAAAAAATTGAGAGTAAGGTATGGATTCGCTTCTGGCCATTCAATTTATTTGGAAAGGTTCAGTAAATAATCAAATAAATATTACTTAATCAATTAAAAGGAGAAAGAAATGCCTTTTGAAAACTTAATGGGAAATGAAAAAATAAAAAATTTGCTAACAAATGCAGTACAAACAAACAATGTACTACACAGTTATTTATTTGTAGGAATTCAAGGAGTTGGAAAAAGCCTTTTTGCAAAAGAATTTGCTCACATGATTTTATGCAGTTCTAATCAAGAAAAACCATGTAAAACTTGTAAGTCTTGTTTAGAATTTCAGGGAGAAAGTCATCCAGACTTTTTACAAATTGAGCCAGAAGATGGAAAAACAATCAAGATTGAACAAATTCGATATTTGCAAGAAAAAATTGCAGAAAAACCAGTTACTTCTGAAAAAAAAGTATATATTATTCAAGATTGTGATAAAATGACAAGAGAAGCAGCAAATGGATTATTGAAGACATTGGAAGAGCCACCAAGTTATGCGGTTCTTATCTTGATTACAGCAAATGAAAGTAAACTCTTAGTAACTATTAAATCAAGATGTACAAAAATTGCTTTTCAATCTTTAGGAGAAGAAGAAATTAAAACCTATTTAAAGAGCCAAAACAATGAACAAAATATGACTAGTAATATGATAAGACAATGTCAAGGAAGTATTGGGAGGCTAATTAAAATTGGAGAAGAGCAAGAGATATATGAACAGGTGGAAAAGGTAGTTAACAATATAAAAAAAGAGGATATTACACAACTTTGGAAAAAGGCAGAAGTACTATACCAAGCAAAAGAAAAGATTATGGACTTATTAGACTATATGAATGTTATTTTTTTTGAGAAACTTCGTGAAGAACAGGATATGAGATATACAAAAGCAGTGGCTATTATAGAAGAAACTAAAAAAAGAATTACAGCAAATGCCAATTATGATATGTCTATTGACAACTTATTATTAAAAATATGGGAGCAATTTGCATAGAAAGGAAAGAAATCAATTGAAGAATATAGTAGGAATAAGGTTCAAAAAGCCAGGTAAAATATATTTTTTTGACCCAGATGAGTTAGAAATTAATAAATTAGATAAAGTTGTAGTTGAAACTGCTATGGGGCAAGAACTAGGCGAAGTAGTTATCAGTAAAAGAGAAGTTCCAGAAGAAAGTTTAACAGCACCACTTAAAAAAGTAGTTCGTATCGCTACACCAAAGGACTTAAAACACCAAGAAGAAAATCAAAAAAAAGAACAAGAAGCATTTAAAATTTGTGAAGAGAAAATAAAAAAATATAAATTAGACATGCATTTAACAGAAGTAGAATATAAATTCGATAACAGCAAAATTCTATTTTATTTCACAGCAGATGGAAGAATAGACTTTAGAGAATTAGTAAAAGATTTAGCAGCAGTTTTTAGAACAAGAATTGAGCTAAGACAAATTGGAGTAAGAGATGAAGTAAAACGCATTGGCGGAAATGGAGTTTGCGGTAGAGAACTTTGTTGTTGTTCTTTTCTAGGAAACTTCGAAACGGTATCTATTAAAATGGCAAAAGAGCAAAATATGTCATTAAATCCTTCTAAGATTTCAGGAAATTGTGGTAGACTAATGTGTTGCTTAAAATATGAACAAGAAGTTTATGAGGAAAAGCTAGATAGATTACCTAAGATAGGAGCAATTGTCAAAACAGAAGATGGAGAGGGAGTAGTGGATTCTATTGAAACACTAAAAGAGATTATTCGTGTAAAACTAAAAGATGGAGACGACTATTTTTACAAAAAGTATCCTGTTAAAGATGTTAAAATTATAAAGAATGTAGGGAAAGAAGAAGTGGACCCAGAAGAAAAAGAACACCTAAAAGAGCTACAGGAATTAGAAAAACTAGAAAAAATGGATAAACAAGCAAACAATGAAGATGACATGTAATAAAAAGGGATTTGCTAGCATAAAGAAATAGAAACAAAGGTAATAAAAAATGTAGCGAGAGGTGGTGAGAAAAAGATGGCATATAAAATTACAGATAAATGTATTGGATGTGGTGCGTGTAGCGCTAGTTGCCCAGTGTCTTGTATTTCACAAGGAGATAGCAAATATGTAATTAATAAAGAAGCTTGTATCGGATGTGGAACTTGCGCAGGAGTTTGCCCAGTTGGAGCACCAGAACCAGAAGAATAATGATAAAAATTACATAAAAAAACGACTTCATAGTGAAGTCGTTTTTTTATTTTTACTTTTCTTTTCCCATTTCTTCTAAAGCTAAAAGTTCTTCCCAACGTTTATCTACTTCTTTTTGGAATTCTTCAATCATCCACTCATTTCCTTCTTTAAACATATGACTAAAGCGTTTTTGTGGTCTTAAAAATTCCTCAATAGGTAACTTTTTAGCAGGCTTGTAATTAATCACATATTTACCATCAATAATTTCATATAATGGCCAATAGCAAGTATCAACAGCCAATTTATTAATTTGCATTAACATATCTGTTGGATATCCCCAACCTCTAGGGCATGGTGCTAATACATTTAAGAAACAAGCACCTTCTGTATAGATTGCTTTTTCAGACTTTTCATATAAATCTTTGAAATTAGCAAAAGCAATAGTTTGAGCTACATATGGTAAATGATGTGATGCCATTATTTCTGTTAAATCTTTTCTAGATTGCATTTTACCTGGAATAACTTTACCAGCAGGTGATGTAGTAGTATCTGCAAATCTTGGGGTAGCAGAAGAACGTTGAATACCAGTATTCATATAAGCGCCATTATCATAACATACATAAACCATGTCATGACCTCTTTCCATGCTACCTGATAAAGCCTGAATACCAATATCATAAGTTCCACCATCTCCACCAAAAGCAATGAATTTTGTATCTCCATTAGTAGGCAACTTACCTTGCTTTTTCATAGAACGATAAGCAGCTTCAGTACCAGACAGGGTAGAGGCAGCATTCTCAAATGCTGTATGGATATAGGAATCTGTCCAAGCAGTATATGGATACATAAAAGTTGAAACTTCCATACAACCAGTAGCATTTGCTATTACTGCATGATCTTCAGGTTTTAAAGCACGAAGAACCATTCTAGCAACAGGTGGAGCACCACAACCAGCGCACATTCTATGTCCTGAAGTAAATCTAGAAGGTCTATTTGCTACTATTTCTTTTACATTATACATTTTAAATCTCCTTTCATCTTGTCGCACAGGGGACGTTAGTTAGTGCGACATCTTAGCTTATTTTCTAAGTCCAACATAACGATATGGATTATCTATCTTTCCACTATCTGCAACTTCTTGTAAATAGCTATATACTTCATGAATATCTTTAGAGGTTGTATCTCTACCACCAATTCCATATACATAACTTACAGTAGGTACTTGTTTTTGTCCTACATACATGCTTGATACAACATCTTCAAATAGAGCACCACCAGCACCATTTAAAGAATCACTACGGTCCATAACAGCAATAGCTTTTAAATGTCCTAAGCTATTTGCAATTTCTTCAGTAGGGAAAGGTCTAAACATACGAACTTTTAATAATCCTGCTTTAACACCATTTGCTCTTAATTCGTCAACTACTGTTTTAGCAGTACCAGCAGTTGAATTCATGCAAACAATAGCAATTTCAGCGTCTTCTAGCATATATTCTTCAAAGAAAGAGTACTTTCTACCAGTCATTTTCTCAAAATCTTTAGCTACATCAGCAATCACCTTTTTAGCATTTCTCATAGCTTCTGCTTGTTGATATTTATGTTCAAATAAATAAGATTGAACATCTAAAGGTCCAACAGCTATTTGTTCTTTTTCATTTAGTAAATAATGTTCAGGTTGATAAGTTCCTACAAACTCTTTTACTTTATCATCTTCAATTAATTCAATATTTTCAATAGAATGTGATGTAATAAATCCATCTTGGCAAACCATTAAAGGCAATAACACATCTTTGTGCTCTGCAATACGATGAGCCATAATTAAATTATCATAAGCCTCTTGATTATTCTCTGAAAATAACATAATCCAACCACTATCTCTAGCACCCATAGCATCTGAATGGTCACAATGAATGTTTAAAGGACCAGAAACAGCACGATTAACTAATGACATAACAATAGGAAGTCTTAAACTAGAAGCAATATAAATCATCTCCCACATAAAAGACAAACCGATTTGCAGAAGTAGCTGTCATAGCTCTTGCTCCTGCAGCTTCTGCACCAACGCAAGCACTCATTGCACTATGCTCACTTTCTACTGCCACAAACTCTGTATCTACTGATCCATTACTAACAAAAGTAGAAAAATATTGTGGTATTTCAGTAGAAGGAGTAATAGGGAAGGCAGCTACTACATCAGGATTAATTTGTTTCATAGCAATAGCAGCAGCTTCATTTCCACTTAATCTTTCTCTAATTCCCATTTTCTTTATTCCTTTCTCTTCTTATTTTTCGCCCTCATCTACCATTTCAATAGCTTTAAAAGGACATACTTTAGAACATACACCACAACCCTTACAATAATCATAGTTAAAATCTGTACGTTTTTGGTCTTTTCCAACAGGGATGGCATTATCTGGACAAACAGGGAAGCATAAGCCACATTGTGTACACTTTTCAGATATATATTTTGGTCTGATACTTCTCCAGTCACCAGTCTTAAATTCCATTGCATTTCCTGCTTCATAGATATTTCCAGCAATTGTCATATCTTGCACAGGAGTATTTTTATCTATTTTTGTTGACATGTTTTTTTCCTCCTTTTAGTAAATTAGTAAAAAATATTAAGAAACTGTAATTATATTGAAAGAGTGAAGTTCGCGCAAGGCGAGCCTGCGAGCGCCTGTTGTTTTCTTCTTATGTAATAAATTAAAAAAGAAGAAAACAACCAGTAAGAACGAACGATTCAATATAATTATGGTTAATTATTGTATTTTTTGAACCTCTTTCAAAGCAAGTTCCAAAGCTTTCATATTACCTTCGATGACTTCAGGTTTTTTTGCAAATTTATGTCCAAAAGAACCTTTCATATCTTCTAAAAAGTCTTTTTCCTCCATAATGTTAGCCACTTTTACAATAGCAGCAAGCATTGGAGTATTAGGGAAGTATTTTCCTAAAGTTTCTAAAGATACTTTTCTAGCATCTATAGTGTAAACACTACCAGAATAATTACGTAGCACTTTAGTTAAATAATCTTTTCCCTTAGTAGTATTAATAATAATAGCACCATCTTGCTTTAAACCAGCTGTTACATCAACACTTTCTAATAGTGTATCATCTACAACAACTACATAGTCAGGTTCATAGATGTTACTATGAATACGAATAGGATTATCGCTAATACGATTATAGGCAGTAATTGGTGCACCCATTCTTTCAGGACCATATTCAGGGAAACCTTGAATATATTTTCCTGTGTTAAAAGCAGCATCAGCTAATAATAAAGAAGCTGTTTTAGCACCTTGACCACCTCTACCATGCCATCTAATTTCAACTAAATCTTTCATGTAGATAAGTTTCCTCCTTTTTTATATTATGCCCTAATTTTATTCTTAAATTACTAGAATGTCAAGAAATTTGACTGCTGTGTCTTAGAAAAATTAGTTTTAATGATTTTATATTTTGGAGTTATAAAATTTTCAATAGAAAAGTCAAAAATATTTTGCATTTTACAACTAAAAGAAACAAAAAGTGATATAATAAAAATATCAGCTTAAAAGAGGTAGAATTATGAAGAAAAAGATAAGCATTATTATTTCAATAATTACGATAGTATTAATAGTAGTAGCAATTAGCACTTTTTTTATTAGGAAAAGAGATAAAGAGTCAGAATTAGAGAAGAATCAGGAAGTAATAAAACAGAAAGAAAGCATAAGGGAAGTAACAAGTGAAAACTTTGAAGAAGTGTTGCAAAGTGGAAAAACAGTAGTAGTAGATTTTTATGCAACTTGGTGTCAGCCTTGTCAAAAATTATTTCCTATAGTAGAAGATGTGGCAGAAGAAAATAAGAAGGTTAAATTTGTAAAGGTGGATATTGATAAAGCAAAAGATATAGCAGAGAAATACAAAATTACATCTGTTCCAACATTAGTACTTATTCAAGATGGGAAAGAAAAAGATAGAATAACAAGTGCAAATGATAAAATTCAGATTTTAGAGTTTATAGAAGGAAAATAATCTATGTACGAAATTGCTCAAAAAATTAAACAAGCAGGTGGAACTTTATACTTAGTGGGTGGTGCTATTAGAGACCACTTATTAAACATACCTATAACAGACAAAGACTATTGTGTAACAGGTCTAACAAAGGAACAATTTCAAATTCTTTTTCCAGAGGCGAAAATACAAGGAAAAGATTTTCCTGTTTTTATTTTAAACCAAACAGAAATTGCATTAGCTAGAAAAGAAAGGAAGGTTGGAAAAGGACATAAAGAATTTGAAGTTTTAGCTAGCCCAGAAATTACTATAGAAGAGGATTTAGCAAGGAGAGATTTAACAATCAATAGCATTGCACAAGATGTTTTGACAGAAGAAATCATAGATCCATTCAATGGAAGAGAAGATATTGCAAAAAGAATTTTAAGAAAAACAACAGATGCCTTTGCAGAAGACCCTTTGAGAGTATACCGAGTTGCTAGATTTATGGCGACATTGCATCAAGATTTTGTCTGTATAGAGAGGCAGTGTAAAAATTTTACAGTACAAAAAGATGAAATAATTAATCAAGAAAAGATAAATCAACCAATTGTTAATTTCACAACAGAACCAGACACTCTGAAAGCAATGGAACAATTAAAGCCAGAATTACGAACCCTTTCTAAAGAAAGAATATTTACAGAATTTAGGAAGGCGCTTGCAAGTTCTAAGCCTTCTCTATTTTTTGAAACACTAAGGCAAGCTAATGTATTAGAAGTGCATTTTCCAGAAATTGCAAATTTAATAGGGCAAACACAACCTGAACAGTATCACCCAGAAGGTGACGCATATAACCATACTATGATAGTAGTAGATAATACAGCAAAGCTAACAGACAATTTGGCAATTCGTTTTAGTTCTTTAGTACATGATCTAGGGAAAGGTATTACTCCAAAAGAGATGTTACCACACCATTATGGACATGATGAAAAAGGAATAAAATTAGTACAAAGTTTAGGAAATCGAATAGGAATACCAAATTTATGGATGAAATGTGGAAAAACCGCTGCTAAATGGCATATGAAAGGTGGCATTTTCGAACAAATGACGCCTAAAAAACGAGTAGAATTAATAGAAGCAATAGGAAAGTCTATGTTAGGATTAGAAGGTTTGAAAATTGTAGTGGCTTGTGATAAAAATCGCTATTCATCAGATTTACAAACTACTTTGAACCGAGTACAATTTGACAAATTAGGAGAAGAATGTCTTAGTACTATATCAGGAGAAAGAATAGGAAAAAAATATCCAAATTTGCAAGGAAAAGCTTTTGGAGAAAAACTGCATGAAGAAAGAATAAATTGGATAAAATCAATTGACAGAAATTAATTTTTTGTTTATGATAAACATAGAAAATTAGAGAGAAACTCGTATAATAAAAAGGAATAAATGTGTAAGAGGAGTTTAGAAAATGTCAAAAGAAAAATTATTAAAACAGGAAAAGGGTTCTGTTGCAGTTTTTGCAATTGCTACCATTTTCAGTTTAGTTTTTATATTAGGTGGAGTTTTTGCTGTTAGCACTACTACCCGCAAAAATCAATTAAGAACATTGTTAAAAATTAAAGAAATATATGCTGCTGAAATAAGATATGAAGGAAGTACTAAAAAGAAGATAGCAGATTATGTAGGAAAACCAGCAGATAATGATAAAAACATAAAAACAGAAGATGCTAATGGAAATCTAGTAACAATACCTGCAGGTTTTATAGTTGTGGGTGCCTCAACAGAGACAACTCCTCTAGATAGAAAAGTAGATTATACTTATAATGGAGATGGAACTCCGACTGTGCAAGATGGAATTGTAGTAGAGGATGGAGATGGAAATCAGTTTGTGTGGATACCAGTGGGAACTATAAAAAATAAAGATGGAACGGAAGATAAGATTGAATTAGGAAGGTATAATGTATTTGCAAAAGATTCAACACCATTTCAGCCAATAAGTAGTTATAAATCTAATACAGAAGATGATGAAGTTTACCAAAATCAGTATGTAATACAATCATATAGAGAATTAACAAAACAAATTGAAGGCAGTAATATAATAGCAAAATCACTAGAGTCTTTTAAGAAGGGAACAGAAGGAAATCATGGATTCTATATAGCAAGGTATGAAGCTAGTCAAGGTGTAAATGGAAAGCCAATGTCCAAAGCTGTCCAAACTGTATGGTCAGGGCTCGAACAATCAGCAGCAGCACAAAAGGCTAGATTAATGTATGATGGCAAAGGCTTTTATGAAAGTGATTTAGTGAATTCTTATGCATGGGATACAGCTTTGATATTTATTCAGAAATATAATAAAAATAATATTGATTATGCAAGCATAGAAGGAATGAGTATTAGTAGTACTAGTAAAAAGACAGGAGAAAATGAAGATATAGTATGTAATATTCATGATATGTGTGGGAATTATGCGGAATGGTCAACAGAAAATTGTAACGATACAAATTGGCCAAATACACGTAGAGGAGGAAATTATTCCCAAGCTAGTCGTTTGACCAGCGATAGAATAGGTTATTGTCCAAGTTCATATCTTAGCTTTATAGGATTTCGTGTAATTGTATATTGTGATACGAAATAATGAAAAGATAGAGCAAGATTTGATTATAAAAGAAAAAGCCAATTAGTATAACTAAAACTATATTAATTGGCTTTTAGCTATGTTTAATAGAAGTAATATAGTTTTTAATATTCAAGTAGTGCATGAATAAATATGTAAGTGAGAATACTTAAATAGTGTGTCAGTTTTCAACTTTTTCAACAAATGCAACTCATAACATTGATTTTTTTCATTTTTTTTAGTATAATAGATGCGTTAGAAAATGCATTTTTATTTTTCCAAGAAAGGTGAATAAAAAAGTAACATACTTTAAAACTGATAAACTAGTCTTAAAGTTGCCCAAAATTTAAGGAGGAAAAAAATGGGAGAAGTTATTGTAGTTACATCAGGAAAAGGTGGAGTAGGAAAAACAACAACAACAGCAAATGTAGGTTCATCCCTAGCATTAAGAGGAAAAAAGGTAGTATTAGTAGATACTGATATTGGACTTAGAAATCTTGATGTTGTCATGGGATTAGAAAATAGAATCGTATATGATATTGTTGATGTAGTAGAAGGAAAATGCAAATTAAGACAAGCGCTCATTAAAGATAAACGCTTTGATGAATTATTCTTACTTCCAGCAGCCCAAACAAGAGATAAAAGTGCAGTAAATGAAGAACAAATGAGAGAATTAGTTGAAAAGTTAAGAGAAGATTTTGATTATATTATAATTGACTGTCCAGCAGGAATTGAGCAAGGTTTTAAAAATGCAATTGCAGGTGCAGACAGAGCAATTGTTGTAACAACCGCAGAAATTTCAGCTATCCGTGATGCAGATAGAATTATTGGATTATTAGAAGCATCAGAAATTAAAAATCCACAATTAGTGATTAATCGTTTAAGACCAAACATGGTTAAAAAAGGTGAAATGATGGAAGTTGACGATATTGTTGACTTATTATCTATTGACTTAATTGGTGTTGTGCCAGATGATGAATATATTATCACACAAACTAATAAAGGAGAGCCTGTGGTAACAAACCATAAAGCACCTTCCGGAAAAGCTTATATAGAAATAGCACAAAGAATTTTAGGAGAGAATGTAGAAGTTACAATTCCAGGAGAGCATGAAGGATTTTTCTCAAGAATAAAGCATTTCTTTGTTCATTAAAATGGTGCTTGAACCTTTAGAATCACAAGAAAAATAGACAGTTGGAGGACAAATATGTTTGAGAATGTAATCAAGTTCTTTAAGAACATTGGGAAAAAAGAAAGCACAAAAGAAAGTTCAGATACAGCAAAAGAAAGATTACACTTGGTATTAATGCAAGACAGAGCTAATGTATCAGCTGACTTCTTAGAATTAATGAAACAAGAAATTATTGAAGTAATTAAAAAATATATTGATGTTGATGAAAAAGCAATTGACGTTCGTTTGACGAATAAATCAAATGAAGACGGGACAACAGGAGCACCAGCATTATATGCTAATATTCCAATTACAACCATTAAAAATGAAGTTCGCAAAGTAAATGGAGTAGTAGAAAAAGCAGAAGAGCCAAAAAAGGAAGAAAGTGTAAGAAAAGCTAGCCAAAGTGCAGAAAAGGCAAAAATAGAAAAGAAAAAAGAAAAAGTACTAGAGGTGAGTAGCGAAGAGGAAGAACAAGAACAAGAAGAAAAGATAAGTAAGAGAAAAGCTGTAAAGAAAGAGGACAAGCCTGAAACGAAAAAAGCAATATCAAAAGCAAAAACAGCTGAAAAAGTAGTAAAGACTAGAGGAAGTAAAACAAAAGAAGTAGGAGAAAGAGTAAAAGAAGTAGCAAACAAAAAGTAACAGTAGACGCATAGAAAATGGAATATAGAACACAATGAAAATAGGGAAGAGTTTTAAAATAAGAAAATTTCTAAATGCGTGAGGATAAGAATGAAAAAAAAGATGCTAAAAAGTATTGAGTGGGGAATATTAGTATGTACTTTATTACTAGTAGTAATAGGATTAGTAGCACTATTTTCTGCCACTCAAAATTTAAATTATGAAGAATTAAAAAAACAGGCATTATGGCTTGTCATTAGTATACCTATTGTTATTCTTGTAATAGCAATTGACTATAACTTCTATTGCAAAATATCACCAATTTTATATGGTATAAGTATTCTTTTATTAATTGCAGTGCTATTTACAGAACCCATTAATGGTGCTACTAGTTGGTTTGCTATTGGTCCTTTTTCTTTTCAACCAGCAGAATTTGCTAAAATTGCAGTGGTGTTATTTGTAGCAAATATAATGGTAAAACTTCAAAAAAAAGACAAGGATGAAATCAATCGTGTATGGAAATTAGGTCTAATTATATTAGCACTTGCCGTTCCTGTTGTTATCATTATCAAGCAACCAGACTATGGAACAGCACTTGCCTTTTTAGTTTCTCTTATTTTCATGCTATTTGTAGCAGGAATACGAAAAAGATATATTTTAATAGCTACTTTACTTGTAGCTATCGTTGTGCCTTTGGCATATTTCTTTATGTTGCCAGACCATGCAAAATCTAGAATTGATGTTTACTTAAACCCAGATTTAGACCCAAGAGGGGCAGGTTATAATATTATACAATCAAAACTTGCAATTGGTGCAGGGCAAGCATTTGGAATGGGAATTTTAAAAGGAAATCAAACACAGCTTGGTTACTTATATCCAAAAACTACAGACTTTATTTTTGCTGTAATAGGAGAAGAAATGGGCTTCTTAGGAGGTACTACCGTTATTGCTTTATATATAGCATTACTAATACAATCGATTAAAGTAGCTAAAACAGCAAAAGATGATATGGGTTCTTATGTAGCAGCAGGAATTACAGGAATTTTCTTTTTTCATATGCTAGAAAATATTGGCATGACAATGGGACTTTTACCAATTACAGGAATTCCTTTGCCATTTGTAAGCTATGGAGGAAGTTCGCTACTAACAAATTTAATCTTAATTGCTATCTTATTAAATATTAGTGGACGTAGGCAAAGGACCTTGTTTGTAGAATGATTTTTTTGATTGTAATTAATATTCTATATATACGTTTGTCCTTGCTGTCCGTTGCTTTCAATTAGATATAAATCAGAGATAGAAACGGAAGGCGCTCGCAAGCTCGCCTTGCGCGAACTGCACTTTTATATATAGAATATTAATTATAAAACAAAAAATGGAGTAACAAATGTACTTAAAACCATTAAAAATTGGAAATGTAACTTTAAAAAACAATGTGCTTTTAGCACCTATGGCAGGAATTACCAACCTGCCATTTCGTCGTATCTGTGAAAAGTTTGAGCAAGGGTTAGTATGTACAGAAATGGTAAGTGGTAAAGGGTTATTTTATCAAGACCAGAAAACAAATCAATTGTTAAATATGAAAGATGAACCAAGACCAGTAGCAGTACAAATCTTTGGAAATGAAATAGAAGCAATGGCATATAGTGCCAAAGAAGTAAGCAAAATAGCAGATATTGTAGATATAAATATGGGATGTCCAGCTCCAAAGGTAGTAAAAAATGGAGATGGTAGTAAATTAATGCTTAATATAGAACTAGCACAGGAGATTATACAAGCAGTTGTCCAAAATTCGGAAGTACCTGTTACAGTGAAAATGAGAAAAGGTTGGGATAAAGATCATGTGAATTGTGTGCAATTTGCTCAAATGGCAGAAAGAGCAGGAGCAAAAGCTATAACAATTCATGGTAGAACTAGAGATGAATTTTATACAGGAATAGCAGACTGGGAAATTATTAAAGAAGTCAAAAAGCAGGTCTCTATTCCAGTGATAGGAAATGGAGATATCAAAACACCACAAGATGCTCTAAGAATGTTTGAAACAACAGGCGTAGATGGAATTATGATTGGAAGAAGCTCTATTGGAAATCCCTGGATTTTTAAACAAGTAAAAGAATATTTAAGTAACCCCCAAAATGCTATACCAGAAATTAGTCATATAGAACGTTTAGAGTTAATGATAGAACATATTGAACTACAGGTACAAGAACTAGGTGAAAATACTGGAATTAAAGAAATGAGAAAACATATGACATATTATTTAAAAGGGTTAAAAGAGGCAAGTGCAGTAAGACAGCAGATAAATACCATAGAAACAAAGGCAGAATTAATCCACTGTTTAACTGAATACTTTAAAAGTTTGTGAATATAGATGAAAGAGAATAGAAATATTCTCTTTTTTCTTTGGTAAAAAAGAGAAGAAATGAGGTAATTATGAAGAAAAACAAAAAATTAATTATCATAGGTGTCATAGCCATTTTAGTGATTATTACAATTATTTTATATTTTTTCTTGAAAAATCCTAATAAAAATTTGAATATTGGAAATAATCTAAGTAACAAAACTCTACAAGAAGTAGAGGAATATATTTTAAATATTAGTTCCTATGAAGCAGAAATTGAAGTCTCAGTAGAAAGTAACAAAAATAAGACTAAGTATGTAATCACACAAAACTATGTGAGCCCTAATATTGAAAAACAAATTGTAAAAGAGCCAAGTAATATTCAAGGACTAGAAACAATTTATGATGGAAGTAAACTCACAGTGCATAACTCTAAACTAAACCTAACAACAATCTATGAAAATTATCCCTATTTAACAGATAATTTTCTATGGCTTCATTCTTTTATAGAAGAGTATAGAGTAGCAAAGGCAAATGGGCAAAAGACCAAGCTATATGAAGAAAATAACCAAATTATCATGGAGGTAGAACTTTCTAGTAGTAATCAATATATAGCAAGCAAAAAACTAGTCACTGATAAGATTACAGGGTCAATTCAGAAATTAATAGTACAAGATAAGAACCAAAAAAATCTAGTTTACATATTATATAATGAGATAAAAATGAATAGTCTAAAAAAAGAGGAAGTATTAGCATTTCGCTTGCAAGAAGATCATATAGTACAGTATTAAGAAATAAAGCCTCTTTTTAAACTAATATTAAAATATATCAATATAGAAAACCTTTAAATATACAAATATTAGGAGTGAAGAAGAATGGTAGTAAAAAGAGGAGATATGTTTTATGCAGATTTAAGCCCAGTAATTGGTTCAGAACAAGGAGGGGTTAGACCAGTTTTAATTATTCAAAATGATGTAGGAAATAAACACAGTCCTACTGTAATTGCAGCAGCAATTACTTCACAAACAGGAAAAACAAAATTGCCAACCCATATAGAAATAGAACCAGAACAAAGCGGACTAAAAGCAGAATCAGTGGTATTAACAGAACAAATTAGAACTATAGATAAGAGCCGCTTAAAAGAAAAAATAGGGCATATTGATGATGAGAAAATTATTAATCAAATTAATAGTGCATTAGGTGTTAGCTTTGGGCTAGAAGAGTAAAAAAGAAAATATATCACAAGCAGTTAATGCAAAGTGATATATTTTTTTGCTTTGCTATTTAGAATTACTAGTTACATGAGTAGAAATAATTTCTTTTATTCTTTTTTTAGTTTCTTCATAACCTCTTTGATAAAAATAATCCATTTTACTAATATCTAAAAGAGGCGTATTAACGGTATGAATTTTTAATAAATAGTCAGCTCCTTCTAATTCATAATTAGAAAGTTCTTGCCCCATTAATTCTATAGAACCACTAATGACATCAATAATATTTTTGTTTTCCTTGCATTTTAATTTTTTAGGAAAAACAATACTAATTACCTTATCTACTCCATTTTCTTTTAATTCTTTCCATGGTACATTTTCTCGAATTCCGCCATCTACTAATTTAAGATTTTGATAATTGCAGGGTGAGAAAACTCCGTGGGAAACTACAACTAGCTCTTACAGCCTTTGCAATAGGTACATCTTGTATGTATTTTACTTTATTCGAATAATTTTGTCTTGTTTCTTTTAAATTACTATGTTTTGGCATAGATGAAAAAAGATAGACAGTTCCATCATCTAAGTCTACACTTGAGATAATAAGATTTTTAGGTATATCTTTTATAGTATAAATATTTTTTTCTAGACAGGCTTTTTTCATTATCTTTTCTATTGCTTTTCCACTATTTAGCCCATCTATTATAATTTGTCTCTTGAAAATTAGTCCTAGAATTAGTTTTAGAACATTTTGCCATTCTACATATTTTATTTTTTTAGCATACTTTTTAAACAATGTGTATATTTCATCAGCAGTATATCCACACGCATATAGTGTTGCTACAATACTTCCAGATGATGCACCTGAAATATAGTCAAATTGTATATTGGCTTCTTCAAATGCTTTTAAAGCACCTATGTGTGCAGCACCTTTTATTCCACCACCGAGCTAAACATAATCCTATTTTCATACTATCCCTACTTTCTAAGATATTATCAATATAAAATAGTATATGCTTCTAGGGTTGGAAATGTAGATAGCCAAAATAAATGTCGAATTTTGTCATACGATTTTTCTTGTAATATAGATAAAGGTAATATAAAATAAGCATATTATGTTTTTAGTCCAAAGGCCTTACAATCTCTTTTATTTTTATCTTAAATTTTTTAATCTCATTATCTAATTTAAAATCTTTTGAAATTAATATCAATTACAATTCTTAAAAGTTTCCCTATAAAGATAAATAGAAAGCAATATTTGTTGTAGCGTCTTTTGCCTATGAATATAAAATCTTATGTTATATGGAGGTATTTATGGTAAAAGAAAATGATGAAGAAGAGGAGAAAAGGGGAATATTACAACCTAAAAATGATGTAGTATTTCAAGCATTGTTTGGGAGAGGAAAAGAAAGAATTACAAAAGCAATGTTAGAAGATATTCTGAAAATCAAAATACATAAATTAGACTTAGATAAAGGAAAAGATTTAGTAAATGACAATAAAGAAAGTAAAAATGGTAGAGTTGATTTAAGAGCAGTAATTAATGATGATATCGAATGTGACATTGAAATTCAATTATCTACTCATGAAAAAATGATAGAAAGATTTGTGTATTATTGGGCCAAAATGTATGTCGCTAATTTGAAAATAGGTCAAAAGTATAAAGGGGTAAGAAAAACAATTAGTATTATTATAGTAGATGATGAAATAAAAAAATTTAGGGGAATACATAAGGCTCATACTAAATGGCAACTAAGAGAAGAAAAATATAAGGATGTAATCTTGACAAGCTTTTGTGAGATAAGTATAATTGAACTACCAAGAGCGATTAGGGAATATCAAGGGAATAAACAAGATGAAATGTTACAATGGATGATGTTTTTGGATAACCCAGAAAATAAGGAGGTAGCTGAAATTATGGAAGAAAATGAAGACATTAAAGAAGCAAAAGAAGAGTTAGATAAGATTAGCCAAGATGATTTGTTAAGAAGAATGGCATTAAAAGCAGATTTAGCACAAAGAGATCATGAGCAACTTATGTATGAAGCAGAAAGAGATGGCAGAGAATTAGGTTTAAAACTAGGAAGGGAAGAAGGCTTGGAAGAAGGACTAAAAGAAGGGCATGAAAAAGGTATAAAAGAGGGAGAAAAAAAGGCAAAGTTAGAAACTGCCCAAAAAATGTTAGAAGAGGAAATTACATTAGAACAAGTTATGAGAATAACAGGATTAACAAGAGAAGAAATTATAGAGGATATGGAGAAATCTAAAAAATAATAGTTAAAGTAAAACTATGCCACACTTTTTGTATGTGACATAGTTTTTTAGTGCTATTTAGAGAGATAATCACTAATTTGAGCAAATTGACTTAAATTAAGAGCTTCACCACGAATATTTTCGTCTAATTGCAAGTCATTTAGCATTTTTTTCAGGGTTTCTTTAGAAGCAATACCATTATTAGCAAGTCCATTTAATAAAGTTTTTCTTCTTTGCATAAAACTTGCATGAATTACCCTAAAGAAAAAGTTTTCATCTTTTACTATAACAGGAGGTTCTTTTCTAATTGTTAGCTGAATTACTTCAGAGTTTACTTCAGGAGAAGGTATAAAAGAGGTATTAGGAACTAATAAAATCTCTTGAGCTTCACAATAGTAGGATATACAATAAGTAATGGCTCCTGTATTTTTCTTACCAGGAATGGCAGTTAGCCTATCGGCTACTTCTTTTTGTATCATAACAGTAATACTTTCTACTGGTAAATGTTCTTCTAATAATTTCATAATAATAGGGGTAGTAATGTAATAAGGTAGGTTTGCAACTATTTTAATATCAGAAACTTTCTCCTTATTTTCTTCTATTTTTTGTTTTAAATCTACTTTTAGCACATCTTGATGGATTAATTCGAAATTATGATATAAATGAAAACGTTCCTCTAAAATAGGCATCATTTTATCATCTAATTCAATAGCGATCACTTTATTAGCCTTTTCTAGTAGTCTAGCAGTTAAAGTGCCAAGACCAGGACCAATTTCAATTACTAAATCATTAGGCTCAATATTAGCAGAAGATACGATATTATCTACTACGTCATCATCAACTAAAAAATTTTGGCCTAAATTTTTATTTGCATTTATATGATATTTTTTCATTAAAAATTTAGTTTCTTCTAAAACAGACATAATTTCCCTCTTTTCTTTCTAGATATAAGTATATAGACTTTTTGGGAACTTGTCAAACCATTGGAAATATTTTCTATGTCTTTTTTCAAGAAGGTACTTTAAAAACAATAAATGATATGGTATAATAAAAACTGTATAAATAGGAAAGAAAGGAGAGAAGCAAGAATGAACCAGATTTTAGCAACAGAAAAATTGTATGTTACACCAGAGTTAAAGAGAAAAAGGGTTATTTATAAAGTGGAATTCTTTTTGTCTATTTTCTTAATTTGCCTTTTATTTTCCTATTATGTATACGCAGAATATGATAGAAGTAAAACAGCAGAAGTATCACAAGAAATTTTAGCACAGTTAGAATATAATAGAGAAGATACAACTGTAAAACAAGCAGATGATGATGTGATTGTTGTTGTTCTAAATAAAGAAGAAGAAGATAAGCATAATGAAGAAAGAAATACAAGACCAAATATTGATACAGCAACATATATTTCAAAAGATGGAGTAAAATATACAACGGAATCTGTTTTGAAAATACCAAAAATCGGAATAGAGTATCCTGTACTTTCAGAAACTTCACCAGATTTATTATATGTATCTATTAATAAATATTGGGGACCTGAGCCAAATGAAGTAGGAAATTACTGTATTGTAGGGCATTATTATGAAAGTGGAATTATGTTTGGTAAATTACATAAACTAAAAAATGGAGATATTGCAGAATTAACAGATTTATCTGGTAGAAAGATAAAATACCAAGTATATGATAAATATGTAGTAGAGCCAACAGATACAAGTTGTACTAGTCAAATGACCAATGGAAAAAAAGAACTTACTTTAATTACTTGTACGAATTATGGAAAACAAAGATTGGTTATAAAATTAAGAGAAGTATAGCAATAGAATAGTGTTAGTTAAGGGACGTATGTTTTTCTGACGAAAGCAAAGCTTTTGTTGGGAAAACATATGTCCCTTAACTGACGCTTACTCACATTAATTTTCTCTCAACAATTCAGATAACTGCACATATAATAAAAAAGAGAGGAGAAACGAAAATGGCAAGAATATTGGTATATAATAATGATACAAACCGTATGGAAACCTATTATAGAGGGCTATCAGAAGCAATGCCCTATAATACAGGAAGAACTTTAACAGTAAATGAATTTAGAGGCTCTAGCCAAAGTAATGTGCTTTGGACAGAAAAAAGAGTGATGCAAGCTTGGAATAGTCAGAGATATCTATTTGGAGCACCTATTGATGTGGGATTTGCCTTTAAAAGACCATATGAAGGCGGTCATGGAAATCAGTCACAACACTATGCAGGAACAGCCTTTGATGTAGGACAGAGAATGACGAACGCTAATCGCAATCGACTAAGAAATTCTGCACTAAATGCTGGAATATGGAGTTATGTAGAACCAGCTTCAATGACTCCAACGTGGGTGCATTTTGATAAAAGAAGAGGAACACCAGCATGTAGTACAGGTGGATTTCCATTAATTAGGCAAGGCAATAGAGGTGCTTATGTATGTATTGCACAAGATAATTTAAATACATTAGGATATACTACTGGAGGATTAGACGGTGTATTTGGACCTCAAACTTATCGTGCAGTAGTTGCATATCAAAGAAGTGTTGGATTATCCGCTGATGGAATTATTGGATGTAATACTTGGCGCTCCTTACAAGAAAGTGTAGTAGGAACAGGAAAAACTTCTACTACAATTAATTCTTAGAAATACGGAATATGAACTAACAAAATCTAAAAGCAAAGCTTTAAAATTTTGTAACGTTTCGCATAATTTATCTACTAAAGTATAACTTATACGTAGCTCGCTTCGCTTTACACGGCTAAGAAATCTACATTAATTGTATTTTTTTCAAATACAATTTCCTAGAGCTAAGAAAATTTTAATAAAAAATTAATACAAATTCCGACAAAATGTGATATAGTATAATAGAAAATAAAATATGGGGAAGAGTATGAAAAGTAATTTAAAAAAAGAATTGATTAAAGTTTTCTGGATTTTTACTTTTGTTAGTGTCATAGGTTGTATTGTAGAGACAATCGTCTGTATTGTACAAGAAGGGCATTTTGAAGTAAGACAAGGAGTTATTTATGGACCTTTTATTCCAGTTTATGGAGCAGGAGCAGTCCTATTCTATTTACTTGTTCCAAGAATCACAGGAGCAACAACTGAAAATACAAAGGAGATTAGTAGTTTAAAGATATTTATTTATACAGCTATATTAGGAGGAATTACAGAATATCTATTTTCCTATATGCAAGAATGTTTATTTGGAACAGTTTCATGGGAATATAGCAGTTTACGTTTTAATCTCAATGGAAGAACTAGTTTGCTGCATTGCATTTATTGGGGATTAGGTGGCATTATATTCATTAAATGGATGTATCCACTTAGTACAAGATTAGATAGCTTAGCTAATATGAATAGAACAGCAAAAATAGCGACAACTCTCTTTTTTGTTTTTATGATGTTCAATATTCTTATTTCTATGCTGGCAGGATATAGACAATATGAAAGAATGCAAAATATTTCAGCAGATACTAATTTAGATCGATTTTTAGATAAATATTATCCAGATAGTGTTATGGATATCATATTTTCTAATAAACAATATACTAACCAAGAAGGAAGAGAGCGAGAAGATAAATCGCCTTTTAAATGGCTATTAGAAGGGATATAGAAGATGAAATTAAATATTGTAATGGTAGAACCAGAAATACCACAAAATACAGGAAATATCGCAAGAACTTGTGCAGCAATTGGAGCAAAGCTACATTTAGTAAAGCCACTAGGCTTTGAAATATCAGATAAATACTTAAAAAGAGCAGGACTAGATTATTGGGATAAACTAACCATTGAAATGCATGAAAATTTACAAGAATTTTTAGAAAAATATCCACCAGAAAAAAATGACATGTATTTTGCTACAACAAAAGGAAAACAATGTTATTCAGATATGGATTATACAAAATCAGAAGAAGTCTTTTTATTATTTGGAAAAGAAACGAAGGGCTTACCAGAAGATTTACTACAAAAATATATTCAAAATACTATTAGAATTCCTATGAAAGAGCATTTACGTTCCTTAAATTTATCTAATTCAGTAGCGATTGTGGCTTATGAAGTATTTAGACAAGTTGGGTTTGAACAATTGGAAGAAATTAGTAATTACTTTGATGATACTAATAGCTAATCCTAAGGCAAAATGGCCTTCAAAAACTTGATTTTTCGCTCAATTTATGGTATAATAGATATAGATTTGGGCAAAAGAAAAAAGAAGAATTTGGAGGTAGAAAATATGTATAATGAAGAAATATTTAATTTTAATATAGAGAATATTCAAAATGACTTAGCAATTGAAGGTATGGCAATTACACAAAATGATGTAGATATGTTTAGAAGGTTTGCAGATGGAGAAATGGAAATGCCACAATTAATTCAAATGATTAAGGATAAGCCACTTGAATATTAACAAAAAAAGTAGTAAAATAATAACGTACAAGAAGTACGTTATTATTTTTATGGATAAAATGACAAGTAAAAGGAGTTAAGAAGTATGGATTACAAAGATTTAGCAAATTTAATTTTTCCAAATGCAAAACCAATTTCTTATTATGAAGAAAAATATAGCAAAAGAGATTTGCCAGAAGGAGCAATAGTTACAAGATTTGCGCCAAGTCCTACAGGATTTGTTCATGTAGGAGGATTAATGCAATGTGTAATTAATAGACAGCTTACCAATCAAACAAAAGGTGTATTTTTACTAAGAATAGAAGATACAGACCAAAAAAGAGAAATAGAAGATGGTGTAGCACAAATTGTAAATGCTATTAAAGATTTTGGGATTGAATTTGATGAAGGAATGCTAAATGAAACAGAAGAAAAGGGAAGTTATGGTCCTTATAAACAAAGTGTAAGAGGAGAAATTTACCAAGCTTATGCTAAATGGCTTATTGAGCAAGGTAGAGCATATCCATGTTTTGCAACTTCAGAAGAATTAGAAGAAATGAGAAAAAAACAAGAAGCTGCAAAACTAAGAACAGGATATTATGGTGTTTGGGCTACTTATCGTAATTTATCAGTAGAAGAAGCAGCTGAAAAGATAAAAGCAGGTACACCATATATTGTTCGTTTTAAATCTATGGGAAGAGAAGATAGAAAAATTAGACATCATGATGTTATTAAAGGGAATATTGATTTCCCAGAAAATGATCAAGATATTGTTATTATCAAAGCAGATGGATTACCAACCTACCATTTTGCACATGCAGTAGATGACCATTTAATGAGAGTAACACATGTTATTCGTTCGGATGAGTGGGTATCTTCATTACCACTACACTTAGAACTATTTAAAACTTTAGAATTTGAGACACCAAAGTATTGTCACTATGCACCAATTTTAAAAGAAGAAGATGGTAAAAAGAGAAAGATTAGTAAAAGAAAAGATCCAGAAGCAGCAGTTAGTTATTATCATGAAGAAGGAATACCAGCACAATCTGTATGTGAGTATTTAATGAATATAGGAAATTCTAGTTTTGAAATGTGGAGAAAGAACAATCCAAATACACCAATGTCAGAATTTACATTTGATATTAGCAAAATGAGTGTGAGTGGAGCGATTTTTGATATTGTAAAACTATTAGATGTTTCTAAAAATGTTATTTCTAAATATACCAAAGAAGACATCTATAATGAAGTATTAGAATGGGCAAAAAGATATGATAAAGAGCTAGAAGACTTATTACAAGATAAAGAATATGCATTAAAGATTTTTGGAATAGAGAGAGGAAATGCAAAGCCTAGAAAAGATATTGCTAAATGGTCTGAAGTAAAAGAAGCTATTTCGTATATGTATGATGATAAGTTCCTAAATAATACTAGCGAGTTTGAATATGGCAAGATTAGTGATAAAGAAGAAATTAAAAAGATATTATCAACATACTTAGAGAAATATTTTGATATTAATGATGACAAACAAACTTGGTTTGATAAAATGAAAGACTTATCAGAAGAACTAGGATATGCAAGAGAAGTAAAAGAATTCAAGCAAAATCCTGAAAAATGGCCAGGGCATGTAGGAGATATTAGTACTGTATTAAGAGTAAGTTTAACAGGAAGAATGCAAACACCAGACTTGTATGAAATTATGCAAGTGCTTGGAAAAGAAAGTGTTGAAAAGAGAATTACTAAGATAACTGAAAGATAAGACAAAAAGGAGGATGAAGTTTTTATGGAATACAATGTAGGTGATATAGTTAGAACAAAGAAACAGCATCCTTGTGGAAGCAAGTTATGGGAATTAACTAGGGTAGGAGTAGACTTTAAATTAAAATGTCTAGGCTGTGGGCATGTTGTTATGTTAGAAAGGCAAAAAGCTTTAAAGGCTATTACGAAAAAAATAGATAAAGAAGATTAACAATTTTTGTAATTTTCTAGAATAAAAAGAGACAGTGCTTTAAAGCACTGCCTCTTTTACGAGGGAAAACAACGAGGGTTATTACGGTCAACCTGCCTTAGCAGGGAGTGTAGATGCTGATAGAACGCCTGCGGTAGCAGGGGTTATCCGACTCCAAGCGGATCTTGGACAAGGTCTTCTTAGAAGGACACCAAAGAGTAACCTTTTCGCCAACTTGGTTGAAAGTGCAAGCGGGAAACTGCACAGACATAGTGTTTGCAAAGCTAGATGCCCACTCTTCTGTTGCAAAGGTTACCTCGATGTCTGCCTTACCCTTCTTAGTCTTTGCCATAGGTTCTCACCTCATAGATTATTTGCCCAACTAGAACAAATAGAATTTTGCGAGTTCTATTGAACATAATTCTATTATACAATAAGAAGACATGAAAGTCAACGAAATCAAGCACTTTCACATCTTTTTATATAGATTATATACCTATAAGTACATTTGCAATTCTTCCCAGACTTTCTCTGTATAGACTTTTCTTTCACTAGAAAAAGGAAGAAAAATCATATCTTTTAATGGATTTAAAATTTCTTGTAAGTTTTCTACCATGTTATCTACCTTAGTAATAGCAATCTTATCAGCTTTATTAGCTAACACTAAACAAGGCAAATTGGTTTTGAAAATGTAATCATACATAAGCTTATCATTTGCTGTTGGTTCGTGGCGAATATCAATGACAAAAACAATTAAAGCAATTTTTTTACTGTTTTGCAGATATTCTTCAATAAAACTACCAACTTTAGCTTGTTCTTGCTTAGACATTTTACTATAACCGGTAACCAGGTAAATCTACTAAATAAAATTGGTTATCCATGTTATAGAAATTAATTTGTCTCGTTTTACCAGGTTCACTACTGGTTCTAGCTAATTTCTTACGATTTACTAAAGTATTGATAAATGAAGACTTTCCCACATTTGATTTTCCTACCAATACAATTTCTGGTAAGTCATCTTGTGGGTATTGCTTAGGACTTACAGCAGAAACTGTTAAAACTGGATTTTTAACTATCATGAAATCTCCTTCTATATATTGACATTTTTACAATATTTTATTATAATAAAGAAAATAAGAAGCCACAATGTGTGGTTGCCAAGTATGGTGAAAATTTAAACGCCTATCTCTAACTGGCAGGCAGAGATAGGTCTTTTTTTATTTGCTAATAATAATCACTAAAGCAATTATTAAGGCAATTGTAATGATAGTTATGCCAACTAAGGCATAGAAGAGTAAATAGATAATGACTAAACTATATTCTACCATATAACCACCTCCTTTATGTAGGTGGCAACCACACTCTGCTTTTTCTTACTTTCTTATACAATTATAAGTGAATGAAATGCATAAGTCAATATAAATAAAACAAATTTTCTTATTTGTTGGGCACTAACACTTTTGTTCCGCCCATATATGGCCATAATACTTCAGGAATTGTAATACTTCCGTCATCTTGGTAGTGATTTTCTAAAAATGCAATTAACATACGAGGAGGAGCAACTACAGTGTTATTCAAAGTATGTGCAAAGTAATTTCCTTTTTCCCCTTTAATACGAATACCTAAACGTCTAGCTTGTGCATCTGTTAAATTAGAACAACTACCAACTTCAAAATACTTTTGTTGTCTTGGGCTCCAAGCTTCTACATCACAACTCTTTGCTTTTAAGTCAGCTAAATCTCCACTACAACATTCTAAAGTACGAACAGGGATATCCATACTCCTAAATAATTCAACAGTATAAGACCATAATTTTTCATACCATTCCCAGCTATTTTCAGGTTCACAAACAACTATCATTTCTTGTTTTTCAAATTGATGAATACGATAGACACCACGTTCTTCAATACCATGAGCTCCCTTTTCTTTTCTAAAGCAAGGAGAATAAGATGTCATAGAATATGGAAGTTCCCCTTTTTGAAGCAATTGATCCTTAAACTTACCAATCATAGAATGCTCACTAGTACCAATTAAATATAAATCTTCTCCTTCAATTTTGTACATCATAGCATCCATTTCTTCGAAACTCATAACACCAGTTACCACATTACTACGAATCATAAAAGGTGGAACACAGTATGTAAAGCCTTTATGAATCATAAAATCTCTAGCATAAGAAATAACTGCTGAATGAAGTCTTGCAATATCACCCATTAAATAATAGAAACCATTACCAGCCACTCTACGAGCACTATCTAAATCAATACCACCAAAGCTCTCCATAATGTCTGTGTGATAAGGAATTTCATAATTTGGTACAACTGGTTCTCCAAATTTTTCAATTTCTACATTTTCACTATCATCTTTTCCAATAGGAACAGACTCGTGAATAATATTAGGAATTTTCATCATTCTTTCTTTGATTTGATTAGCGAAGTCTTCTTCTAAAGCTTCATTTTCTACTAAGCTTTGATTAATTTCTTGCACTTTTGCTTTGATTTTTTCAGCTTCTTCCTTTTGTCCTTGTTTCATTAAATTACCAATTTCACTACTCAAAGAATTTCTTTGACTACGAAGGTCATCACCCTTTAAAGTAGCTTCACGTTTCTTTTGGTCTAACTCTAAAACTTCATCTACAAGCATTAATTTATGCTCTTGAAATTTCTTCTTCATATTTTCTTTTACTAAATTTGGATTTTCTCTTAACAATTTAATGTCAATCATATTTTTTACCACCTTATTCTTTACAAATTTATAAAACTATAATATTATGTTACTTATTCTAACACCTTACGGCCAAAAATACAAGATTAAAATAGCAAATATAGGGTAAAATCCAAAAAAGAAAAGGAGCAAAAGAAATATGGTAGTGTGGGAATTTATAAAATTCATATTCTTTTCTGGACTAATTGTTATCATATCTAAATATGCATTAGTACCAGTATTAAGAAAATTGGCAGAAAGTCTAAATTTAAAACCAAAAACAGTAGGAAATATTGCAGGAATTGCTACTTCTGTACCAGAACTATTAACTGTTTCTTTTTCAGCAGTTACAGGGCTAGTAAGCGCAAGTGCTTACAATATTATTAGTTCCAATATTATTAACACTGTGCAATATCTATTTGCTGTCTTTATGAATAAAAATCAAAAACATTTACAAAATAGGGCACTAAGAATAGACTTAATTTTAGTAGCATTAACTATCATTATTCCAATTGCAATGCTTGCTTTTCACATGGAATTTTCAATTAGCATTGTTCCTATTTTTGTTCTCCTATTTTTACTATTCTATTTTATGAATCATAATGCTCATAAATTGTATTTGAATAAGGTAACAGGAGAAGAAAAAAAGATTGAAGAAGAGGAAAAATGGGTAAGAGGCAAGAAAAAAGTAATGATAAAATATACGATTTTGCTTCTCATCATAAGCATTCTATTGTATTTTGTAGGAAATTTATTAAGTGACACATTAGAAAGTTTATGTGTGCAATTTCAAATTCCACAATTGGTAATAGGGGTATTATTAGGATTTATCACCAGTATTCCAGAGTTAATCACTTTTTTTGAAGCACAAAAACACCATAAAGAGCAAGAAAATGGGGAAGATGGAGTAATAGAAGCAACTAGTAATTTATTAACCTCTAATATCTTAAACTTGTTTGTTATTCAATCTATTGGAATTTTGTTATTTAGTATTTTTAGATAAATATAATCTATTCAAGTGATGTAATATATTTAACTTGAGTAGTTAAAATAGCTAATTTTGAATAAAATAATGAAAAATGAATAAAATCTTATCAGAAATGAAATAGAAAGGATGAAAGATATGGAAGGATACTTAAAGGAAGAAAAGATTTCTGATAAAACAGAAGAAGATAAGAAAATAGAGTTGATTATGAGTGTATTAAAAACAAAAAGAGAACTAGACTTAGCAATTAAAAATTTTGAAACAGCAGAAAAGGGATTAGTAGATTATTATACTTACCAAATCAAAGCCAGCAAAAGTAAACTAGACTATTTAGTAAGTAAAGCGAGAGATAAAGGAATTTCACTTAATATGATACAAGAATTATATTTTAGAAAAAATCAAGTAGGATAAGTTATATTTGTCCAAGTTTTATCATAACTATAGGTAAAAGGGTATGGTGATAAAACTTGGACATTTCTACTATTTTCATTATTTTAGGTTGCATTGTTGGCTTGTGGATTGTTGGGAAAATATTTTCAATTCCACTAAAAGCTGTTTTCAAATTAGTTGCAAATTCTGTTTTAGGTGGAATATTAATTTTTGTGATTAATTTAATTGGGGGAACGTTTGGATTTCATATAGGGCTAAATGTGGGAACTTCCATTTTAGTGGGAGTATTAGGAATACCAGGAGCAATTTTATTAATTGTATTGAAGATATTTATGTGATGGTAAGTTTAAGAAAAGACTAAATGCATCAAGCATTTAGTCTTTTATACTATTCCACTGTAACTGATTTTGCTAAATTTCTTGGCTTATCAACATCTAAGTCAAGAAATTTAGAAATATAGTAAGCAAGTAATTGTAGAGGCACTACAGAAAGAATAGGAGAAATTAAACTGTCTACTTCTGGAATGAGAATAACAAAATCAAAATTTACGTTGGTTAATTCTTGATTTGTAACAACCAAAGTTTTAGCTCCTCTTGATACTACTTCTTGAATATTGCTAATAGATTTTGGTGTTAACTCTGGATTTGTCAAAATTCCAATAACAGTGGTGCCATTTTCAATTAAAGCAATTGTTCCATGTTTTAATTCGCCAGAAGCATAAGCTTCAGAATGAATATAGGAAATTTCTTTTACTTTTAAAGAACCTTCCATAGCTACATGGTAGTCTGTTCCTCTTCCTAAGAAATACATATCATGTTCTGTATAAATTTTCTCAGCAATATCTTTTAAAGTGGTTTCTTCTTCTAAGATAGTTTCTAATTTTGCAGGTAAACCAGATATTTCAGATTTTAATTCTTCTAACTTAGTTTTCTCATAACTTCCTAAAAGTTCCGCAAAATAAATAGCAAGAACAGTTAATAAAACAACTTGAGAAGTATATGCTTTAGTAGAAGCAACTGCAATTTCAGGTCCAGCTATAGTATAAACTGTAAAATCTGCCTCACGAGTAATAGAACTTCCAATTACATTAGTAACTGCTAGAGTTTTAGCACCTTTACGTTTTGCTAGTTTTAAAGCTGCTAAAGTGTCGGCTGTTTCACCAGATTGACTAATATAAATACATAAAGTTTTTTCATCAATAATAGGGTCACGATAACGAAATTCTGATGCGATATCTACTTCTACTGGAATTCTGCAAAGTTTTTCAATAGCATCTTTTCCTACTAAACCAGCATGCATTGCAGTACCACAAGCTACAATATAGATTTTGTTTAAATTTTGTAAATATTCTTTTGTAATAGTTAAATTATCAAAAGAACATGTTTCTCCTAAATTTAATCTGTTAGCAATTGTCTCACGAATAGCTACAGGCTGTTCATGAATTTCCTTTAACATAAAATCTTCATAACCATTCTTTTCTGCAGCAGTAGCATCCCATTCAATTACTTTTACTTCTTTTCCATGTTTTACTAAGTTACTATCATAGAACTCAATAGAATCTTTATAAACAACAGCATATTCGTTATCGTCCAATAAATAAAAATCTTTAGTATAGCCTAAAACAGCAGGAATATCAGAAGCTACATAATTTTCCTCTTTTCCTTTTCCAAGAACAAGAGGGCTATCTTTTCTAACAACAACTACTCTATCAGGGAATAAGTTTGAAATAACCTCTAAAGCATAACTTCCTTTTAAATCATTTACTGCAGCTTGAACAGCGCCTAAAAGGGCATCTTCACAAGCTACACCTTTGGTATAATGATAATGAATTAAATTAGGGATTACTTCTGTATCTGTTTGAGATAGGAAGTGATATCCTTTTTCTGTTAAAAATGCTTTTAATTCATTATAGTTTTCAATAATTCCATTATGAACAACTGCAAATTGATTGCTATTATCCATATGTGGATGAGAATTTTCCATAGATGGTTTGCCATGCGTTGCCCACCTTGTATGAGCAATACCGATAGAAGCAGTCAAGTCATTAATACCAGCCATATTATCTAAGGCTACAACTCTCCCTTTATCTTTCATCACAACAATTTTCTCATTTTCTAAAACAGCAATTCCTGCTGAGTCATATCCACGATATTCTAAGCAATGTAAGCCATTCACTAATACTGGGACGCACTTTTTATTGCCTATATAACCTACGATTCCACACATATTTCATTTCCTCCTTAAAATTAAAGGAAAAACGCAAATCACATTACCCTATTAGATTTGTTATCACATTACTGTGAGATTTTGTCTAATATTTCATGGCAGTAATGAATGCCATAGGACCATCCGCCGAGTCTTTCGATAAATCCCATCCTCGTCAACAAGAAATATTTTTCTTGTCCTGGCGCTATTCTTAAAATTAACTAATCTCCTTTCTTGTATTTTATCTAATTTGCATCATTCCCAATGCTATTATATTACTACAAAAAACAAAATGTGTCAAAAAACAGGGGATTAAAACCTATTTTAGATTAAAAAGGAAGTTTAAAATTTTTTCATAATACGATTTGTTTTCTGACTTTCAAGTACTTAGATATCTCAAGAAAAGAAGCCAAATTAGTGTCTTTCAAACTGTAAAAATGAATAGGAATAGGGTCTTTTAAAATATTGTAAAGTAATAAAAAACATGTTAAAATAGAAACAATAAAAAAGTGGAGGAAGATATGTTTTGTATTGAAGAAGAACTAAAGAAATTACCAGACAAACCAGGCGTATATATTATGAGAGACAAAGAAAATCATATTATCTATGTAGGTAAAGCTATTTCTCTTAAAAATAGGGTAAGACAATATTTTAGAAAAAATAACAAAACCAAAAGAATTGAAAATATGGTGGCATTAGTAGAACATTTTGAATATATTGTTACAGACAATGAGTCGGAAGCCTTAATTTTAGAATGTAATCTCATTAAGAAAAACATGCCAAAATTTAATGTACTCCTCAAAGATGACAAAACATATCCATATATTAAAGTAACAGTCAAAGAAGATTTTCCAAGAGTGTTTACTACTAGGAAAGTTTTGAATGATGGAGCTAGATATTTTGGACCATATGCCAATACTGGAGCAGCAAATGAAATGTTAGACTTTATCCGTACAAGATATCAAATTAGGCAATGTAAAGTATTCAAAAGCAGAACAAGACCATGTTTAAATTACCAAATCAAAAAATGTAGTGCTCCTTGTAGTCGGAAAAATTTCAAAAGAAGAATACAGAGAAGAGATTGACCAAATTATTGGGCTATTAGAAGGAAAGACAACTAAAGTAGTAAAACAATTAGAAGAAGAAATACAAAAAGCAGCCCTAAAGTTAGAATTTGAAAAAGCAGCAAAGCTTAGAGATAAAAAGTTTGCGATAGAGCGTATTACAGAAGAAAAACAAAAAGTATCTAATTTATCAGAGAATAATATTGATGTTATAGGGCTAGCAAGAAGTCCATTCCATATTTGCTTAGAGTTATTTTTAATTCGAAACAGTAAAATGGTAGAAAGACATCACTATTTTTTAGATGATTTGCAAGATGAAACTGATAAAGAAATTCTATCTAGCTTTTTAAAACAGCATTACATGAATGAATTGATATTCCCAAATAAAATTATGATAAAAGAGGAAATAGAAGATAAAGAGTTATTACAAGAATGGCTATGCCAAATGGCAGGAAGGAAAGTAGAAATCAAAACACCACAAAAAGGTGAAAAACTAAGGCTAGTGGAGATGGCAGAAAACAATGCTCAAATTACTTTAACCAATAAAGAAAAAGAAAAATATCAAGCAGTAAAAGAGTTGCAAGAAATCTTACATTTGAAAAAAGTACCAAGAAAAATTGAAGGATATGATATTTCTAATCTCTCAGGACAATTTATTGTAGCTTCTATGTGTGTGATACAAGATGGAGAAGTCAAGAAATATTTATCTCGTAATTTTAAAATAAAAACAGTATTAGGGCAAGATGACCCAAAATGTATGAATGAGGTTATTTTAAGAAGATTAAAGCATTCTATTGGAAAGGCAGATCAAGCCTTTGGAACTTTACCAGATGTTATCTTTGTAGATGGAGGTATTACACAAATTCATGCAGCAAAAGAAGCAGTAGCAGAATTAAAATTAAAAATTCCAATCTATGGAATGGTAAAAGATGATAAACACTCTACTAGGGCGCTCATCAATGAAAATAGAGAAGAAATACCATTATCAGAAGAACTTATGAAACTAATTACCTATTTTCAAGATTGTATACATGACAAAGCAATTAGTTACCATAGGTCTTTAAGAGACAAAGAAATAACAAAGTCAGACTTAGATAATATAGTTGGAATAGGTGAGGCTAAGAAAAGTGCGTTGCTTAAAAAATTTGGAAGTGTGGCAAAAATAAAAGAAGCAAGTATAGAAGAAATAGCAGAGGTGTCAGGAATTAACTTAGAATTAGCTGAAAAAGTGAAAGAGGAGCTAAAGGATTAGGGATACTAAAGATTTTTTAGAAAAGTTTTAAATTTTATTCATAAAGTCTAAACCACAAGCATATATTAATAGCAAGGAAATAGAAAGGGAGGATTTTATGGAGTATACAAAAGATATGATTTTAGGGAGACATTATGGTGAGGTACATAAAGTAGTCAGAAGCAAAGGGACAAGTTGGAAGTACAGACTGCTAAAAATAATAAAAGCACACAAAATTGCAGCAACAGCAGTAGTTTCAGCAGTTGTTTTTGTGAGTATTGATGTGGTACTAATCACTAATTTTATACATATTTTAAGTTTAGTATAGGTTTATATAATAATTGTATCATAAAGTTCGTCCTTGCTAGGATGTCACTTATATGGTACAATTGTTATATTATATAGAGCAAAGGGGAGAGGACAGGATAATGGAAGTAGCAAAAGATTGGAAAGATTATGAAATATTAGACATGGCAAATGGAGAAAAGTTAGAAAGATGGGGAGATATTGTTTTGGCTAGGCCAGATCCACAAATTATTTGGAATAGCCCTTCTTTCCCAGATAAATGGAAAAAAGCCCATGCAAGATATCAGAGAAGCAATACTGGTGGTGGAGCATGGAGTTATTCCAAAAAGGTTCCCGAGAGCTGGAAAGTACAATACAAAGACTTGACATTTTTAATTAAGCCAATGGGATTTAAACATACAGGGCTATTTCCAGAACAGGCTGTCAATTGGGATTGGATGATACAAAAAATTCAAAAGGCAAACAGACCAATTCAAATATTAAATCTATTTGCCTATACAGGAGGAGCTAGTGTAGCATGTAGTTACGCGGGTGCCTCTGTTTGTCATGTAGATAGCTCAAAAGGTATGGTAACATGGGCAAAAGAAAACATGGCAGCATCAGGATTAGAAGATAGACCAGTAAGATATATCGTAGATGATGTGGTAAAATTTGTAAACCGTGAAATTCGTAGAGGACATACATATGATGCTATTATTATGGACCCACCCTCATATGGAAGAGGTGCAAATGGTGAAGTATGGAAATTTGAAGAAAATTTACCAGAATTAATAGAACTATGTAGCAAGGTACTCTCAGACAAGCCACTATTCTTTTTAATTAATTCCTATACAACAGGAATTTCAAGTATGGTATTAGAAAATTTGTTAAACTTAAGTATTGCCAAACAACATAAAGGCAAGGTATCCCATGGAGAAATAGGGTTACCTATGACAAACTCTAAACTCATACTCCCTTGCGGAATTTATGGAAGATGGGAAAATTAGTGTCAGTTTGTCAGTTTGGGGACGTTCCTTTTTCTGACAAAGTTGTCAGTTTGGGGACACACCTCTAAAAACTAAATATATCATATAAGGGAGCAGAAAAATGCAACAATTAAAAGTAATATATGAGGATAATCATATTATAGTAGTAGAAAAACCAGTAAATATTCCTTCGCAAGGAGATAAAACAGGTGATATGGATTTGCTTACTATGGTAAAACGGATATATAAAAGAAAAATACCAAAAGCCAGGAAATGTGTATGTTGGCTTAGTACATCGTTTAGATAGACCAGTAGGTGGTGTTATGGTATTTGCTAAGACTTCTAAAGCAGCAGCAAGGCTTAGCAACCAAGTAAGAGAAAAACAATTCCAAAAGACCTATTTGACAATAGTAAATGGAAAAATGGAGCAAAGTCAAGGTACATTAGAAGATTATCTTTTGAAAGATGAAAGAAATAATAAAAGTAAGGTAGTAAAAGAAGGAACCAAGAATAGCAAGTTAGCGATTTTAGATTATGAAGTATTAAAACATGATGAAGAATTGAACTTATCTGTTTTGAAAATAAATCTCCATACAGGAAGGCACCATCAAATTAGGGTGCAATTATCTTCCAAAAATCATAGTATTTATGGTGACCAAAAATATGGAGGAAGAGGACACGGAAAGCAATTAACTCTTTGGGCATATGAACTTAAAATTATTCATCCAATTAGTAATGAAAAAATGATTTTTCAGTCTTTACCAGAAAAGATGGGAAGTTGGAAAATATTAGAAGGCATAGTGTAAAAGCTATGTCTTTTATTCATATAGAAGTATAAAATAAATATATACATAATTTTATGAAAATTGTAAAAAAGAATAGGAAAGAAAAAATACTATTTTTTATATCATATTTTTAGCCTTTCTATAATAATGTCGAAAAAAGAGAAAAATCTAGTTTAAAATGATTTAAGACATCAAGAGAGAGGGAAAAGGAAATGATAGATAAATTTTGTGACTGGATTACTGAGAAAATAAAAGGGAAAATGCCAGAGATAGATGAAGAAAAAGAAGCAATTATTAGTTTTGGAGTATTCTTATTATTTCGGAGAGTTACCAAAGATTTTTGCTTTGTTTATACTAGGATTTTTATTACAGATTGGGTGGTATTCAATTCTAATTTACTTATTACTTGCACCATATCGTAGCTTTACAGGTGGATTTCATTTGAAAACACATTGGGGATGTATGTTAAGTAGTATAGTACTATATATTATACCAATTTTAGTAGCAAAATATATTAATATATCACAAGACTACATTGTATACATAATGACTGGAGTTGTTGGAATCTTAAGTGTTGTTTTCATATTTAAATATGCACCAGCAGATACAGAAAACATACCAATCTTAAGTAAAAAAGAAAGAAAGGTAAAAAGAATAAAATCATATATTTCATTAGTAATTTTGCTTATTATTATTCTAGTTATACCAGACAAAATCATTAGTTATATGTTACTTTACGGAATATTCTTACAAAATTTAACTTTAACACCAATAGCATATAAACTAACAAAAAATAAATACAGTTATGAAGTATACACAGAAGAAACAGTCTAAACTTGGTAATATTGCATTAGCCGGCAATGCATTATTATATATAAAACTTATGAAAAGTAAGGAGGAATACAAATGTTAAAGTTATTAGCAAAAGTAGCTGAAAAATATGCTAAATCAACAAATAGTGCATGCTTTGTTTGGGGGCTTTTACATCAACCAAAAATGCCTGCATCATTAATCAAAAAAGATTAATTAATAACAATTTTAAGAAAAAGTTCAAATAATTCGCACACAAAAAATAAAGATAAATTAAATTTAAAAAATTAAAAATATAATATTTCCTTAAAACATAAAAATTGACAAATAAAAGTAGAGTTTGACACGCACTCTACTTTTATCTATTTTTAAATTAATAATAAATTTCCAATTGTTGTCTAAAATATTCAGCATCTTTTGTAGTAAATAAGTTTAAATTGTTATTTCTTTTCAAAATTTGTCTAACTTCCCATAAACCAAGTCCACTATTAGTTTTCTTGGATTTAGTAGAATAAGATTTTTCAAAGATTCTTTCAGTATCAATAGTTTTATCTAGGTAGGTGTTTTCGATGACCATAATAAAGCGATGCCTAGAGTCTTCTTTACGAAAAGTAACATGAACAATTTTATTATTGCACTCCATAGCAGCTTCAATAGCATTATCCATCAGAATACCTAAAATTCTAGTAAATTCATAAATTTTTAGATGATGTTCTAAATCGTTTAGATTCATAAAGATACCTAAATTAATTTGAATACCATTTTCATCTGCACGATGATATTTAGCAGCCATAACATTATAAATAGCAGGATTATTAATAACAGTAGGACTTAGAGCGGTTAAATTGTTTACGCGATTACAGTCTTGTAATAATTGGCGATAGTATTTTTCAAGTCCAACTAAATCCTTTTTATCAATATATCCACCAATACCTTGTACAATATTGTGAAAATCATGTTTGAAACCTCTCATATTATCATGTAATAAAATTAAAGTTCTATTATGCAATTGTGCTTCTTCTAAACTTTGTGAAGTAGTATTCAATTTATCAGTATTAATTAAACTGTACATACTAATAAAGAAATAGGCAGATAAACTTAATATACTAAGAACTGTAATAGCAATTGGCATTTTATCACTATAAAAAGCTAAAATACAAAATTGAGTAGTGATTGAAATGAGACCAAATATTGCATTAGTAATAAATAAAATTCTATTTTTTCTGGTCATATTCTCTAAGTTAATATGAAATTTGCAATAACGAATAACTCTATATAGTAAGTATATGCACAAGTAAATACTTAAAGTAGATACAATTCTATGAAATGGTATGTTCATTATTAACTCATAAGAAATCTGAAATCCAGTAAAATAAAGTCTGAACATAAATAATTCAAGTATACTCACAAGAAATAAACCTATAAATTCAGCGACAAATGACTTGAACCAAGATGTTTTCAAGACAAATTTGATAAAAAATAAACTAATAATTAAGTTTAATGCACCACCATATGGATCTGGAATAAAATTTCTTAGAATATAAGCAATAACACCTAGAAAGATTACATAAAGAAACTTTCTCTTCTTAGTAGTTTTGATATTTAAAATAGTCGTAAATAATAACATATTTACGAAAATATCTACAAAATAAAAAGGAAAGAAAAGTATAGCAGCTAGAGTTTCATTCGGCGTTGTTAACGCTGTCCAAATAGTTTGAAAGATTTCCATAATTTAATACCTCCATTAATTGATTTTTATATTTAGGACCAATATAGCATTTTAGATTTTCATTATTATTTAGGAAAATAGAATTATTAATAACATCAACATCAGTTATTTTCTTTGTATTAACAATATAGGATTTATGACATTGAACAAACTGATGAGGTAATTGAGGAAGAATTTTCTTAAAAGAGCTATAAGTCTCATAGTCCCTTGTATCAGTATGAAATATAACTTTCATACCATCTTTTTGAATATACTGAATTCCATCCTGTTTAATAATTGTTTTGTTATTATCTAGTCTCACAAATTTTGTATCATCTCCAAACATATCATCCACTAAACGGTCTAAAGTATCAAGTAGCCTTTCTATGGTAACAGGTTTTGGAAGATAATCAAAAGTTTTATACTTATAAGCAATTAATCCATATTCTAAGTGACCAGTAGTGAAAATAATATAAACATTTTTATCTTGTTTTCTAATTAAATTAGCTAAGTCTAACCCAGTAACTTTTGCTTTCAAGTCAATATCTAAAATAACAACATTAACAGAATTATGTTTAAGGAAGTTAATCAAGTCACCAGGCTCTGTAGTACTTAAGACGATTTGTGCTTCTAAATTTCTACTGATGAAAGCTGATTCTAAAAGTTTTTCTAATCGACTTAGAGCATTTGCATTATCATCACATATTACAAAATCTAACATTAGTTTTCTCCTTTGTATTTGTTATACAATTGGAAATAATTTGCATAAAAAAAGTTCGACAAAAAAGAACTGTATCACCTAAAATTTTCCAATTGCATTATAAATATAATCTAAATAAAAAACAATGTCAAGATGTTTTGAAAAAAATATTTTTATGTCGAATAAG
>JAAWNJ010000079.1 GCA_022798895.1 Clostridia bacterium
ACAAATTTAACATATAAATATGAAAAATTGTATCTTTCACTCATTCAATAGTTGAAAAATTGCAGTGGAAATTCATTATTTTGGAAAAAATGCAAAGAACAAGACACTTTTTCAGAAACACAGGAGTAAAAATTGAATAAAATTTAAAAGTACTTTTTACAATTGAATCATATCATTAATACATTGATTGTTAGTATCTTTGAAGATTTTATATACAAAAATTCCAGCGATTCCTCGCTGGAATTTTTGCTTTAGGGTTCCTATTCCAGGACACCCTCTCGTCACCAAATCAATCCTATAATAGAGACTTCATAGGCTACTTTCTCTTCTTCACCTTTTTCAGAAACTTTGAGATAGTCTCTGCTTTGTAACCTTCCTTTCAATCTAATGGTTTCCATTTGCCCTGACCTGCTCAATGTAACTGCTACATTATTCCATGCTACGCATGGAATAAAGGAATAGTTTTCTGGTCTAGTTCCAACCCGCAGAATAAAGTCTGTTACGTTTTTTCCAGAAAATTTCGCATATCTAACAACTGGAGCACTTTTCAAAACCCCTGTCAGTCTCACTATGTCCACATCCTCTGTTACGTCATCTACTCGCTGTATCTCATCAGCCCATACATACACTGTTACATGTCTCTTGCCATCCACGCCATATTTGCTATAAGTCTGTATCTTTCCTGTAATACTTACCTTATGACCTTCACGTACATCATCTTTTAGCATCTTCTCCTTACTTGCGATTATAATCGCACTGTCAATAACTCCACTTAAGCGCTTCATGTGAAGAACTGTTGTATAACACTCCCTCTCTTTATGTATTGTGCTTTGTGTTGGTCTTTGTGCTACTTTGCCAATTAACCGTACCCAGTTGTCACTTTGTAACATATTCTTTCTCCTCCGTAAAATGATTTAGTGACTTTTTACTTGCCTTTAAGCAATTCTATTATTATACCACATTATCTTACTGAAAAGCAACATCTAAATTTCCTATTTACTTTCTTATTCTATTTTTTATTTCACACTTACATTAATCTTTGTTACTTTTACATTTAACTCTCTTGTCACTATATTTTGAATTTGTGCAATTTGACTTTCATCTAGTTTTTCTGCTCTTACAACAACACTAACATTTCCATTATTGACAAATAAAAGAACCTCTTCAAAGCCTTTTGTTTTGATTAAATTTTCTGCTATCATAATAGCATTTTTCTCATTATTAATTTTCTTGATTTCTTCTTGTGCAGTTGTTTTCTCTTCTGCACTTAAATTATCTGCCTCTAATATCTTTTGATAATTTTCTAACATTTGAGAATACATTTTTTCCCTATCTAACTTAGATTGGGTATAATAGCTATTATCTGTTTGAGGAATATTATTTGTTTGACTTGCAGCTACTTGATTGTTAGTTTGTTCATTCATGTTTGCTTGTATATCTCCACTTGTTTCTACGTTACTGTTTGTTTGAGCATTACTATTTTGTACAGTATTACTTGTTGTATTATTTATCACGCTATCTACTACCGAATTTTTAGTTGTTTGATTAGCACTAACTAATGTTGCATCTCCAATAGCCGCCATTTGTTCGGAATCCGCTAGACTACTAGTTGGTAATAAATTTTGTTGATTGCTAAAATTCAAATATCCTGCTGTTACTAGCATCAAAGCTATTACAAAAATAACCACCTGATTTTTCTTTAAATTTAGATTTTTCATTTTCTCACAATTCCTTTCTTTAGCTTTTTAATATCCTTTTCTTTTGTAAAATCTTTTATGTATCTCATTCACTCATAGAAAATACTTGAATTTTATGAGAAGAAATTCCTGTTACTGCCTCTACTGCTTGTATAATATTTGTTTTCACCACAGCATTTCCTGCTCCTTGTGCAGTAATAATAGCACCTTCTATTTTAGGACTTATAATACTTTTTGTAATGGGGATTTTCTGTCCGTTATTCTCCTGATAAATGATCTCTTTTTTGTTATCTGTTTCAGTCACTTTTCTTGTTCCCCCACTTGTGTCCTTTTCCTCAGTATCTTTTTGTGAAGTATCTTCATTATACATTGGAATAGTTTCATTAGTTTGTGAATATGTAATTAGAACTTTTACCTTGCCTACTCCTTCTATTTTTCCTAGTATTTCCTCTAATTGTATAGACAAAGTATCTTGTGCTATTCCATTTGTTTGAATAGAACTATTATTTTCTATACCTGCCAACTTTTTATTTGGATCATCAGAAGTATCTTGATTCTTTTTGCCACCACTATTCCATATCAAATTAATTGCAATTAAAGTAACAATTAATATTACTACAAATACTGCTAAATTTTCAATTTTCTTTTTGTTGTCTCCCTCTTGTTCTTTTGTTAGAAAATTTTTAATCTTGTCCTTTAGCATATATATGTCCTCCTTTACTCATTTATGAAAATATTTTTAGTACTTATTTCATACACACTACTTAAATAATCCTTTAACTCTCTCCTATTTGGGCTAGAAATCGTATTCTTTTTACTCTGCTTATTTGCCTCTAAATTATTTGAAGTTTGTGTATTATTTCCTATTTTAATACTTACTTCTTGAACATTTTCTACTATCTGATTTGTATTTTTATTAGTACTTTGACTATTTGTCTCTACTGCCTCTTTTGAAACTTGCAATCTTAACTCTTTCAAAGTATATTGTTCATCATTTTCTACTTTTAAATCTAAACTTTGTACTTGATATCCTTTGTTTTCTATCTTTTGCTTAATATCACTTTTGATACTACTTAAATAAATCTCTTTAATTTGGTCTTGATTTTGGCTAGTTATCTGATTTTGCATATTACTACTCTCTTTAGACTTTTCCATATACTTTTCTAAGTCTAAAATATCGGATACCCTAAACTCATTTCCTGTTACTTTACTAATCACAGGAGACACAATAGAAAACAAAATATATACACCAATTACTACTTTTATATACTTCTTACTAGTTCCTTCTGGTAAAATCATTTCAATAATGGTACTAATAATTACTGCAATAATAATACCTTGGATCCAACCACTCATCCATTCCATAGTTTCTCCTTCTTGTCAGGTTGGGGACGTTCCTTTTTCTGACATTTTTGTCAGGCTAGGGACACTCCTTTAACGAATTTAGTAAGGTCTGTCCCCTCTATGACACTTTTGTCAGAAAAAGGAACGTCCCCAACCTGACACTAACGATACATAAGTCCACTATTTGTTATCTTAATGACCAATGTTGTTCCTACAATTAGCATAACTGACACACTACACATGATTGCCAGTAGCATTTTGAAAGTATCTCCCATTTGATCTAATAGCTTTACAATTTTTTCATCTGCAATAGGCTGGCAAATTGCTCCTGCTAAATAATACAAAGCCATCAGGACAGCTAGTTTAATAATTGGTCCTATACAAATACAGATAATGACAATAACTCCAACAATTCCTACTGCATTTTTTAGGACATTGCTACACCCTATGACAGTATCAACTGCATCACCTAGAATTTTTCCTACTACTGGTATAAAGTTGGTAACTGCTGCTTTGGCTGTCTTTGCGGTGATTCCATCTACTGTGCTGCTCAAACTTCCTTCTACAGAGAGAACTCCCACAAATATTGTTAGTACAATTCCTAATACCCATACTACCGAAGAATTGAAAAACTTGGCCAGCTTGTCCACTTGTACTCGTGGTGATACCTTTGACACAATTCCTAATACGTTTGCTACTAAGATAAAAGGAATTAATACTGTGGTAATAAAGTTTCCAATAAAAGTGATGATGAATAAAATAATGGGTTCTGTAATTCCTGCTGAAGCAATGTTTCCTGTTGTGAGCATTAGCGTAATTAGCAAAGGAACTAGACTATTCATAAATCCCACTAAACTATCAATGCTTGTCCTTACCATAGTTAAAATATCTGCAAAGTTTTTCATAATCAAAGTAACAATTAATATGTATTGTACATAATAGGTAATTTGAGAAATAGATTTATTTTCCAATCCTTCACTAATGCTTTTTAAGATGCTATGTATGACAATAATGATAATAATGCTTCCTAAAACATTAATACAGCTAACCACCTCTTTGCCTATTATCTTAGAAAACGCCTTAAGGAGCATCTCATTATCAACATTTCCTGTAATGGCTGAAGAAAATAAATTCCCTAAGTCTAAATCTTCAAAAGTATCTGTTGTATATTTTTGAGCCTCTTTAATAAAACTCGAAATATTTAGGCTGTCTTGTTGTGAAGATAAAATTTCTTCTTGCGATGCTGTTTCTTCCTCTGCATAACTAATGGGAGAAATGAAAAATACAAAAAGAAATGCCATTAAAAATATTGTAAATCTTCTTTTCATGTTTCTACACTCTCCTTCTCTTTTGTATTTAAATATCAGTTTTAAAAGATACTATTTGGCTTATTTAAATAATCTAAATTTCAAAACTACTATCTTCTAGTTTCTCTCATGGTAATATTTTTAAAATTGTTTCTAATAGACTTGCAATAATAGGGATGGACATAGAAATGATAATGACTTTTCCGCCTAAGTCTACTTTGTTGGCAATGGCTACTTCTCCTGAGTCTTTGCAAATACTTACTGCAAATTCAGTCAAAAAGGCAATTCCTGTAATCTTGATAAGTAATACCAAAAATTCATTATTAATTGCTGTTTTGTTGGATAATGATGTTAATAAATCTATAATTCCACCTATCTTATCCATTACCATTAGTAGGATGAGAGCTCCTGCTACTAGCGAAACATAGATGGTAAACTCTGGTCTATACTGTTTTACAATAATAATGATAATTAATGCAATTAATCCTATTCCAATTATTTTTATAATGTCCATTGCTTCTCCTATCTTTATAACATTTTACTTTAAGCTCTCAATATACCTTATAAACCAAACATCGTCCTTACACTTGTAAATAGAGTACTAATCTCTTTAATAACTAATGTTAATACAATAATTAACCCTGCAAGTGTTGTCATCATTGCTTGATCTTCTCTTCCTGCTCTTACTAACACTTGATATAGTACCGCTACTAAAATTCCTATTGCTGCTATTTTAAATAATAAACTAATATCCATGTTTTCCTCCCTATTTTTTAAGGTATGTCCCTATACTGACACTTTTGTCAGTTTTAAGGAACGTCCCCAACCTGACATTGTTTAAATTAATATAATGGCAATTGTTAAACCACCTACAATTCCTAAAGTTCGATACATCTTTTCATTCTTTATTTTCTCTTGTTTTGCATTTTCTAGCTGTGTATTTAAAAATTGAACTACTACTTCTATTTCACTAATTTGCCCTTCTATATCAGTTTGTCCTAACATTCTTCCTAAATTAGATAGAATTGTTGTATCTTCTTTGGATAAATTATTTGGCACATCTGAAAAAGCATTTGTCCAAGCTTCACCTGCACTTTCTTCCTTCATTCTGCTAGAAGCTCTTGCAAAAATCTTTCCTACATTTCCCCCTATTTTATTTGCAATTTCTAAAAACACATTAGGAATTGGCTCATAAGTAAATTTGATTTTAGTTGCAAATATATTTAAAGCACTTTTCATTTCTTTTAATTCTTTTTCACGGTTGAAATATTTTTTAGATAATAAAATACCTAGCAAAGTACTAGCTACCACAATGGAAATTAGTAAAATAATTTTGAAAAAAATCATATATATCCTCCTTAAACAACTTGCTTAGCAGCTTGTTTGCTATATCCAAGTTGTATTTTTCTGTTGTTATCTATCAATAAAACTCTTTCTATCATTTGTTTGGTAAGTAATTGACTTAAAATTGGGTTTTGTTTTAGTTCTTCCATATTTGCTCCATGTGCTGTAAAAATTCCTCTTACTCCTGAGCAAACTGCATATTCAATAGCTTCTATATCTTCCATACTTCCAATTTCATCTGCTACAATAATTTTAGGGCTCATGGAACGCACTAGCATTTTCATGCCTAAAGGTTTAGAAATATTTTCTATAACATCTGTTCTAATTCCTATGTCATTTTGCGCAATTCCTTTATCCATAGCAGATATTTCTCCTCTTTCGTCTACTACTCCAATCGTCATTCCTTTAAAATTCATTTCTGGTATGCCATTGCTAATTCTTCTAATTAAATCTCTTAGTAATGTAGTTTTGCCTAATCCTGGTGGCGATACAATTAAAGTTGTGTAAATATCATTACTATATGGATTTAAAATATAATTTAGGGCTTGCGTACTACAATTGAAAACTTGTCTTGCTATTCTAAAATTCAAACTACTAATATAGCTTAAATTAATAACTTGTCCTTCTTTCATAACTGCATTTCCTGTAATTCCCACACGATGACCTCCTTTTAATGTAATAAAGCCATTACAAATTTGATTTTGGTAAGAATAAATCGAGTTTTCACAAATTTTTTGCACAATCTGCAATACTGTATCTGGTGTTATAGAAAATGGAATTTGTTTTTCTGCTTGTCCATTTTTTAAAATAATTGGCTTATTGGTTCTAATTCTAATCTCTTCTAAATTTTCTAGGAGATTCTGTTTTATCTTTTGTTTCATTTCTTCTGGAAAAAAGTTTAATATTTCATCCATTTGTTACCTCTTTTGTATAAAAATAAAAAAACATAGTCATATAATATATATATGACTATACTTTTCATTTTAGAACTATTTTTATTAATTTTTTAAGGTATGTCCCCAACCTGACACTTTTGTCAGAAAAAGGAACGTCCCCAACCTGACATTATTCTTCCCAATTATGGTACACATTCATAACATCATCTAAATCTTCTAATGTATCAATTAATCTTTGCATTTTTTCTCCCTCTTGTTCACTTAAAGCAATATAGGTAGATGGTACCATTTGTACTTCTGCTTCTAAAAATTCTAGCCCTTGTGCTTCTAAAGCCTCTCTTACTTTTGAAAAGTCAGCTTGTGAAGTAGTGATTTCATAACATTCATCAGATGCTTCAAAGTCCTCTGCTCCACTATCTAATGCCAACATCATCATATCATCTTCTGCTAAGCTTGTTGTAGTTTTATCAATAACAATAACACCTTTTTTGGTAAATAAATAAGATACGCAACCTGTTGTTCCTAAATTCCCACCTGCCTTATCAAAAGCATGACGTACATCTGCAGCTGTTCTATTTTTGTTATCTGTACTTGCCTCCACAATAACTGCTACACCATTTGTGCCATATCCTTCATACACAATCTCTTCATAATTCTTGTTGTCACCTTCTCCTGAAGCTTTTTTGATTGCATTGTTAATTGTATCATTAGGCATATTATTTGCTTTACATTTTGCAATAACATCTTTTAATTTTGAATTACCAGCAGGGTCAGCACCACCTTGTTTTACAGCAATTAATAATTCTCTACCTAATTTTGTAAATATTTTTCCTCTTGCAGCATCCGCTTTTCCTTTTTTTGCTTGAATATTATGCCATTTACTATGTCCTGACATTTCTTCTTCCTCCTTTTTAATTTTTCTATCTATTTTCAAGGCTTTCGAGCCTCTAACCACTTGATTTGCTCATTTTTTTGCTTTGTTG
>JAAWNJ010000080.1 GCA_022798895.1 Clostridia bacterium
TATGGTTCAAGCCAACTTTAATTAATAATGTAGAAACTTTTGCAAATGTGACTAGAATTATTTTAAATGGAGCAGACTGGTATAACAGTATTGGTACAGAATATTCTAAAGGAACGAAAGTATTTGCTTTAGGTGGAAATGTAGTCAATGTTGGACTAGTAGAAGTACCAATGGGAACTACTTTGCGTGAAATTGTGTATGATATTGGCGGTGGAATTCCAAATGGTAGAGATTTCAAAGTAGCACAAACAGGCGGACCTTCAGGAGGTTGCATTCCAAAAGAGCATTTAGATACTCCGATTGATTATGAGTCATTAAAAGAAATTGGCTCTATGATGGGGTCAGGTGGTCTAATTGTTATGGATGATACCAAATGTATGGTAAACTTATCAAAATTTTATCTAAGCTTTACAGTAGATGAGTCTTGTGGCAAATGTACACCTTGTAGAATTGGAACTAAAAGAATGTTAGAGTTATTAGAAAAAATGACAACAGGAGAAGCAGAGCTAGATGATTTAAATAAGTTAGAAGAATTAGCTGTCAATATTCCAAAAACAGCAATTTGTGGCTTAGGGCAATCAGCACCAAATCCTGTACTTTCTACTTTAAAATATTTTAGAGAAGAATATTTAGAACATGTGAAATACAAAGAATGTAAAACGGGAGAGTGTAAAGCTTTAGCAAAGATACAAATAGACAGTGAAAAATGTAAAGGCTGCGGAATGTGTAAGAGAAACTGCCCAGTAAATGCAATTGAAGGAGAAACAGGAAAAACGCATAAAATAGATGAAGCTACTTGTATTAAATGTGGAACTTGTATATCGGTTTGTCCATTCCATGCAATTGGATAAAATAAGTTTATGAGTGAGGAAACGAAGGAGTAATATGAAATTTGAAAATATAAAAACAGGTGATGAGATTTTTTTGAATATGAATGGAGAAAAGGTAAGATGTACTTATGTTGGGAGATTTGATTTTCTATATTTATTTAGTACGCAGTTTAAAACTTTGCCAAAAGTTGCAAAAGTACAAAATCATAGTATAGCAATTGTTAATCAAGAGTTGTTAAGCCAATATGGCATAACAAATGAAGAAGCAAAAGCAATTTTATATCACGAAGTAGGTCATATGATAAGTCCAAATCAAGCTAGATTATCTGGAATAGATGCTGAATGTGATGCAGATGATTATGCAATTTCTAGGATAGGAAAAGAAGTTGTTTTATCAGCATTAGAAAAAACGAAAAGCATATTTGAAGGCGAAGCTAGTTCAGAAGAAAAAAGGCAAAAAGGGTTAGAAGAGATAGAAAAAAGATATTATAGAGCAAAAGCAAAGAGAGAAAGAAAGTCTGAGCAAGAGGAGAGGTAATAGTGTAGGCTTTGAAAGGAGTTTGAATATGAAATATTTTAAAAAGTTAATAGGAGATAGAATATATTTATCACCAAGAAATAGTCAAGATGTAGAGATATTTACCAAATGGCTAAATGATTTTCAAGTAACAGACTATACAGGAAGAAGCGGAATGATTACAACATTAGAAGGAGAAAAACAATACTTAGAACAAACAGCAGATCAAGAAGCTAGACATTTTGTAATTGTTACACTAGATACAGATGAGATGATAGGAACAGTTAGTCTAGAAAGAATTAATCATATTAATAGACATGCAATATTAGGCGTATTTATTGGAGAAGAAGCGTATCGAAACGGTGGATATGGTACAGAAGCAATTAATATGATTTTGGATTATGGTTTTAATTACCTAAATTTAAATTCTATCCAATTAGATGTATTTGCTTTTAATGAAAGGGCAATTGCATGTTACAAAAAATGTGGTTTCAAAGAAATGGGAAGAAGAAGACAAGCCACTTTTGTAAATGGAAAATATTATGATACGATTCAAATGGATATTTTGAAAGAAGAATTTAAGCAAGCAGGCAAAGAATATATACGTAATAAAAATATATAAAGAAAATTAACTTGGAAAGGAAGGGGTAGAATGGCAGAATTACCAAAAATACACTTAACCATTGATAATAAAGAGGTAGAGGTTCCAAAAGGAACAACCATCTTACAAGCGGCAAGACAAGCAAATATTGATATTCCTACACTTTGTTATTTAAAAGAAATTAACGCTATTGGTGATTGCAGAATGTGTATCACAGAAGTGGAAGGAAGAAAAGGATTTGCCACTTCTTGTATTCAACAAGTAGAAGAAGGCATGGTAGTACATACTCATTCGCCCGCAGTTATTGAAGCAAGGAAAATGATATTAGATTTAATTTTATCTAACCATCATCGTGATTGCCTAACTTGCAGTCGAAATGGAAATTGTGAATTACAAGCATTAGCAGTAAAATTCAATGTACAAAGTGTACGTTATGAAGGGGCTAAGAATGAACACAAGATAGACGATAGTTCACCATCTATTGTACGTGATTTCAATAAATGTATTTTATGTAGAAGATGTGTTTCAGCTTGTAAAAAAGTTCAAAAAGTAGGTGCGATAGATGCTGTGAATAGAGGATTTACCTCTTGCATTTCAACAGTGGGGGACCATAGCTTAAATGATGTCAATTGTACTTTTTGTGGTCAATGCATTCAAGCATGTCCAACAGGAGCTTTACATGAAAAAGATTCTACGGAATTAGTATGGGAAAAATTAAGAGATCCTGAAAGTTATGTGATTGTGCAAACAGCACCAGCAGTAAGGGTAGCATTGGGAGAAGAATTTGGAATGCCAATTGGAACCAATGTAACTGGCAAAATGGTAACAGCTCTTCAAAGACTAGGGTTTGATAAAGTATTTGATACCAATACTGGTGCAGACTTTACCATTATGGAAGAAGGAACAGAGCTTATCAAACGTTTGCAAGAAAATGACCATCTTCCAATGATAACCTCTTGCAGCCCGGGTTGGGTAAGGTATATTGAAATGAATTATCCAGAAAATTTACCGCATTTATCTAGTTGTAAATCTCCGCATGAAATGTTTGGAGCACTTTTGAAAACATATTATGCAAGCAAACAAAAAATCAATCCAGAAAAAATCTTTGTTGTTTCAGTCATGCCTTGCATTGCGAAAAAGTTTGAAAGACAAAGAGAAGAAATGAAAGATAATGGGCTATATGATGTAGACGCAGTGTTAACAACTAGAGAATTGGCAAGAATGATTAAACAAGCTAATATTGAATTTGTAGAATTAGAAGATGAAACTTTTGATGACCCAATGGGAGAAGCAACAGGAGCTGCAGCCATTTTTGGTGTAACAGGTGGGGTGGCGGAAGCGGCATTAAGAAGTGTATCAGAGATAGTGACAGGAAAGCCATTAGAGAAAATTGAATTTGAAGAAGTAAGAGGACAGCAAGGAATTAAAAGAGCGACAATAAAAATTGGAGATAAAGAAGTAAAAGCGGTTATAGCAAGTGGACTAGGTAATGCTGGAATTATTATGGAAGAAATAAAATCAGGAAAAGCAGATTATCAATTTGTAGAGATTATGGCATGCCCAGGTGGATGTATTATGGGTGGAGGGCAGCCAATTAAAAGTAGCAAAATTAGAGAAACAGTAAATGTGGCTAAAAAGCGTTCAGAAGCAATGTATAGTATTGACGAAAGAAGTACTATAAGGCTTTCACATAAAAATCCAGTATTGCAAAAAATCTATCAGGAGTTCTTAGGAGAACCAGGTGGGCATTTAGCACACGAACTATTACATACTCATTATGAGAAAAGAGAGAAATATAGAATTTAGAGTGAAATATAAAATAGATTTCAAAACAAATGTTTTAAAATCTATTGACTTTTATAAATATTAACAGTACAATTAAAAAAGAGGTTAGGAAAAGCGGAGTGTGGTTGCCATCTCAACTTACATATGAAAGTGAGGTGGTGTATATGGTAGATATATTATTACAATTAATTATTTTACTCTTTTCTGCTCTAGTAGCAGTATCTATTATAGCATTTGCCTTAATTATAGCTTTAGTTATAATTATTAGCAAATAAAACAAATACACATCTCTGCTTGCTGGTGGTGATGTGTATTCTTCATAAACATTGGCAACCACATTTTGTGGCTCCTAACTTCTACTAATATTATATCATAAAGTAAAGAAAAGTCAATGTAACTTTCAAAAAGAAGCTATAAATAACTAAGAGAATAAAAGAAAGGACATAATAAATTGAATTATTATGTAAAAAGTATATGGAAAATTTTAAATCAGGTTTTGTTTCAATTGTAGGGAGAACTAATGTAGGAAAATCCAGTATCTTAAATGATATGGTAGGTCAGAAAGTAGCAAGTGTAGCAAATAAGCCACAAACTACAAGAACAGCCATTAAGGCAATCGTTAATCGTGAACATTCACAAATCATTTTTACAGATACACCAGGTATCCATAAGCCAAAATCAAAATTAGGAGATACGATGGTAGAAACTGCATGGGGGAGTATTCCTGATAGCGATGTTGTTCTATTTGTGGTAGAGGCTACCTCTGATGGAATTGGCAAAGGTGACCAAATGATTTTGGATAAAATTAAAGATGCAAAAGCACAAACGATTTTGGTGATTAATAAAATTGATTTGGTAAGCAAAGAGCAAATCTTTAAGATGATTGAGGCTTTTAAAGATGAGTATCATTTTAAAGCAATTATTCCAATTTCAGCTTTAAAAGCATCTGATGTAGAAATCATTTTAGAAGAAATTGAGAAGAACTTAAAAGAAGGTCCTGCATATTATGATATAGAGGAGTATACAGACCAAACCTTAAGAGATTTAGCAGCAGAAACAATACGAGAAAAAGCACTAAAACTCTTGAAAGATGAAGTGCCACATGGTATATTAATTGAAATAGAGAAAATGAAAAAAGGAAGAACAAGGGAAGAAAAACCAATATTTAATATAGAAGCTACCATTTATTGCCTAAGAGAATCACATAAAGGAATTATCATTGGTAAAGGTGGAACAATGCTTAAAAGGATTGGTACATATGCTAGGGAAGACTTAGAAAAAATGTTAGAGACACAAGTAAATTTGAAATTGTGGGTAAAAGTAAGGGAAGATTGGATTAATGATGAGCGTTTTGTGAAATTATTTAAGGCTAGTGATTGATTAGTAATATTTATCTAAAAAATAATCAATATAAATTGAAAAAATTTCCAATACTAAAATAGAATAAAAAATGGAAAAAAGATCATCATAAATACAGAAGCATAAATAAAGAGGAGTTGAGGCACATATGATACAAAAACAGATAAAAGACTTAGCATGGAATACATTTAAACAAACGGGAGATATCAATACCTTTATAGAATTCATGCAAGTAGAAAATATGCAAAATAATGGAATATTTAAACCACAAGAAAATGCACAAGGAATTGAAAAACAAATAAAGGACTAACAATATGGGAATTATTAAAACAAAAGGAATTATTCTTTCAGAAAGTAATATGAATGATTTTGACAAAATGCTAACTGTACTTACTCCCAATGGGAAAATAGGGTGTGCTGCAAAAGGGGCTAGAAAACCAAAAAGCCTCTTAATGGCAGGCACCCAGCTTTTTGTGTTTGGGGAATACATGCTCTATCAAGGGACAAGCAGTTATCATATTAATTCTTGTGATACCATTGAACTTTTTTATCCAATTAGAACAGACTTAGATAAGTTAAAATATGCAGCACATATCACCAAAATTATTAATGATGTAACAGACGAAAATCAAAATACATATCGCATTTTACAGCTCTTTCTAAACACTTTATATATGATATCAGAAACAGATAAGGACTTGGACTTTATCCTTTCTGTATTTAGATTAAGACTATTATGCCTACTTGGATTTACTCCGCAAATTAAAGCATGCACAAATTGTAAAACTGGGGAAAATATCACTCATTTTAGTATAAGAGACAATGGGTTTAAGTGTGAAGCTTGTAGCAAGGTAGATAAAGGAGCGCTTCAGTTGTCAGATTCTACCAAAACAGCTATTCAGTACATTGTATTAGCAGACCCTAAAAAAATATTTTCTTTCCAAATTTCAGAAGAAAACTTACAAGAGTTAAATTTAGTAAGCAATCTATATTTTAATGAGAAGTTGGAGAAGGAATATAAGGTGGAGAATTTGTTTTAGTTGAAAGAGGCATCAATTACATAAGGAGATAAGAAAAAGCACTATAATAAGTGCTTTTGTCTTTGATAATTACTTGCTTTACTAGCAGGTCCTTCAATTATATTAAAATCTTTACCATCTAAGATGTGTTCAAACAAAGCATAGAGATTATTAGCAGCAACCTCTGCAGACCAATCTTGGGTAATAGTATGATAAGCATTTTTGGATAACATATTTCTCAAATCTTTATTATTGATAACAAGCTTTACACTGTTTTCTAATTGTTGATAAGAAGAATACATCAAACCATTTTCTTTATGTTTAATTAAAAAAGGAACTGAGCCCATTTTTTGATTTGCAATCACAGTACAACTTGCGTTCATGGCTTCATTCACAACAACTCCCCAACCTTCTCTACTATCACTTGTTCCAATAAAAATATTGGCATCTTCCATATAATAATGAACTTGGTCACTAGGAACTTGTCCTACCACTTCAACAACATCTTCTAAATTTTCCTTTTTCACTTTTTCACGTATACTACTTTCTAGTTTTCCAGCGCCTAACATTTTAATATGAAAATTGTATCCTTGTCTTTTTAAATTTTGGGCTAATTTTAAAACAACTTCTGGGTGCTTCCAATTGATAAATCTAGCAACCCATACAATTTCTGTTTTCTCATTAGCTTCCTTCTTTTGCAATAATTGCTCTATATCATAATGGGTAGTTTCTAAAAAATACCCCCATTTATATATTTTATTAGGATACAAACCAAAAAAATTGAAATCGTTTGCACCATATCCATTACAAGTTAACAAATATAAGTTTTTGTTCTTTCTATAACGAATGTGTCTGTTATAAAACAACTGCATTTTCTCTTTGTCAAAAATCGTTTTGAAAAATCCGTCAGGAAAAATGAAAATTCTTGCGCGATAACGAAAAGTAATTTTATCTTGCTTTAACCTTTCTTGTATTAAGTCATCAGTAGTAGAGCCAATAATAACAATATCACTTTCTAATGCTAACTTTTTAGCTTCTAAGTAGCTTTCCTCGTTCTCATATGCTCTTACTACAAAATCATATTCTTGGTCTAAGTCTTTAAAACCCATAGCCAAACGCCACTGAAATATTTTCATAGTAGAAACAAACTTGAAATTAGAACCAAGTTTCTTTTGCATTTCTAAACAAAATGGAACTTGATGATGTGTTAAAAAGTTCGAAATAAATGTTACTTTCATAGAACTTTCATTCCTTTCAATCAATTCTCCTTTATTATATCATAAATAGACAACAAATGACAAGTAAGCTGGGAAGGTGAATTGTAAAAGTAACTTCCAAAAGAAAAGGTAAATTCCAAATGTAAGAGAAACGTCAATTTAAAGGCGTTTCTTTTTGCATAAAATTTGCTTTT
>JAAWNJ010000081.1 GCA_022798895.1 Clostridia bacterium
TAGTTTTTGCTTTTTCTTCTGACAAATTATTTACAAAATTTGATAATATTTCGTCAAAAAATATTGGTTTTACAAAATCACTTTTATATCTATTATAATTTCCATATCTATCATATTCAGTGTAGTCATCATAATAATCTTCCTCATATTCTTCGTATTCATCTTCATAATCTTTTAAGTCTTCTGGAGAAACTGCGAAAAATAAAGCTACCATATGTTTGCATATAGTATTTCCATTAGCAAATGGACAATCACATGATGAACTTTTTGGATGTTTTGTATTGATAGCTACATGATATGGCGTTTTATTTGTTCCTTGTACCTCTCCTTCATATTCAAAATCTGATAATTGTGTATGTGAAATTACATTTCCTTCTTTATAATAATCATATCCTCTATAAACTGATCTACTGCTTGAACTATTTAAAACACTCATTCTATATCTCCTTCTAATATTATCTACAGATATTATAACATATTCTGAGTTTTAAGTGTATTTTTTGTTTATTTCTTGTTATTTTTTGAATTTTATTGTCTCTTCGGGTTATGAGAAACCCCATTGTTGTATTTTACTTATTATTCTGTATTAATCTGTTTATTTTTCCATATTTTATGTTTATTATTCTTTTATTTCTTATTAAGAAATGTTATTGTGTATTATTGTAATATTAAGGATTATATTAAGGAAAATCTACTTCCTCATTATTCTAACAAATCAGAATGTGTCCCTGTTCTAAAAGCTGTTAATATTAATTCTTTTGAATTAATGGAATAAATCAAAAGCCAATTAGGTTCTATATGACACTCTCTATATCCGTTTATAGTTATTTGACAAATAGTGGTCTCTGTATTTATCTGGTAACTTTTCATTGTTTGCCAAAAGTCTTATCACTTCTTTTAGTTTATTGATATCGCGACCTCTTTTCTGCATAAGTTTTAAATCTTTTTTAAATAAATTACTATATTTTACTACTAGCATTATTCATCCTCTTTCTCTAAATCTTCCCACATTTCGTCTAAGTCAGTATATCCCTTGCTTAAATTTATGCCTTTTTCTGCATCTTCTATTGCTTTTATTGTTTCTGCATTTAACCTTGGTTTTCTTATCATAAACGGAATACTCTCTGTCATTATAATTTGTTTAAAAAAAATCGTTACTGCATCAGTTATATTCATTCCTAAATCATTTAATGTTTCTTCAACTTCTTTTTTCAACTTTGGCTCTACTCTTATATTAATGTTATCTGTTCTTGCCATAGAAATCACCTCCAATTATATCTTTATGATATCACATTGTTATTACATTGTCAATACTATATTATTAATATTCCCTTAGAATTGTGCTATTATTCCTTTAAAATATTCATAAAATTTTTGTGAATTTTATCCTTACACTGCTATTGAATTCAAATATCTATCCAGTTTATCCATTTCACTTATTTGCAGTTCTGATAAGACGTGTGAGTATGTGTCTAATGTGAATTGCACACTTGAATGTCCTAATAGTTGACTTACAACTTTGGGCGAAATATTACTTTCTAATGCTCTACTTGCAAAAGTATACCTTAATGCGTGAAAAGTACACTTTTTAATTTTTGCCTTTTCCGTTAATTTATGATATTTTTCCAAAACTGTATCTGGATCTAAATAGCAACCATCCTCTCTGCAAAAAATCATATTATTATCTTGATATAGTTTCCCTAATCTTTCTTTGTTTATTCTTTGAAATTCTAATTGTTGCTTTAAAAGTATTTCTAAACTATTTGACATAGGTATTTTTCTAGTAGAATTACTAGTCTTCGTATCATTTTGAATAAACAATTTTGTCTTTGTATTTGCATTACTACTATAATCTTTTAGTCTAGTTAGTTGCTTGTTGATATTAATAGTTTTATTTTCAAAGCTTACATCTTCCCACTTCAATCCTAATATTTCCCCTTTTCTCATACCTGTATATAAACCAAATATAACAACTGTGCCATATATTTTATCTTCTTTTGCTACTTGTATTAACTGTTGTTGTTCTCTTTTAGAATATATTTCTATTTCTTTTTTCTTCAAATTAAGACCTTTCATAGTTGGTACTTTTGCTACATCAGTAGGGTTCCTATTAATATATTCTCTTTCAAAAGCCTCTTGTAATGCTTTATGCAATACCAAATGAATATTTTTAACCGTCTTTACTGATAACCCTCCCCCTTTTTTATCATTCCTACCACTCTTAATTAATTCATTATACATTCTTTCAATGTCATATTTATTTAACTCCACTAACTTTATGTTGCCTATATGTGGTATTAACTTATTATTAATAATACTTTCATAACTAACTCGTGTCGCGGTTTTCACATTGTTAATTACATAAGTTTCATACCATATATTAAGCCACTCTTTGATAGAATATTGAATAACATTTCCCTTTTCAAACTTTTCTCTGTTAGCTTTGAAATCATTTAGTTTCTCTATTACAGTAGACTGTTTTTTACTGGTAAATGTTTTAAATCGTTGTTTTCCATCTTTGCTATATCCAATTGTTATCCTTGCTTCCCAGTATCCATCTGGCAATTGTCTAATATGCCCTTCCCCATTAGCTCTTTTAGTTCCTTTTCTATTCCCCATTTATACTTGTCTCCTTATGCCAATATTGTTTCATTTTATTCTTTGTTTGTCTCATTGTCAATTTTATTATAAGATAAAAATGAAACTTCGTAAATAGCTATTTCACTATTTATTATATCCTATTAATAGAATAATATAGAGTTTTTAGATTATAAATAGACTTTAAGTTATTGAAATAACTACATTTACTAAATTGTATATTTTTGAAAAAGTACTTTATAATTTGTTGCTCTTTAATGCCCTTTTACATTCTAAAATTTCATTAAAAATTCCACTTTTGCGTATGCGAAAAGCTTGTCTTAATGAATAATTTATAAACTTCTTTGAGCGTTCTTCTCCTAACTTACTACAGTATGTGCAAACATTAGCTTTGAATCTTTTATTTATGGCTTTCTTAATATCTTCAAGATATTGATATGCTGAATGCTCTTTATCTCCTATTACTGACAAGTGTATGTGTCTAGGTGCTTTGTTTCCTAGTACAACCGTTTTAGGTCTACCTTTTGTATGTTCCTTTTTTATTTCTCTTTGTGCACAATGTTTACTGTCTGTGTTACTAATAGTCAATAAGTAGCTCACATAGGGATACTTTTGGTTGTATCTTTCTAAGGTATTCTCTATTGAATAAATATCTTGCATTGTAAGCCCTACTTTATAAAGATTTACAGCATATAATGTTGCTGGTAGCTTGTCCAAAGACTTCTTTAATCTATATATCATTGCACTTACTTTCCAGCCATTCTTCTAATTCCTTTGCTGGAATTAGTATTCTTTTTCCTATTTTAATTTTAGGAAAACCCTTAGTCCTTGCTAACGCATATGCCATACTTTTTGAAATTTTTAATTTTTTTGCCATATCTGGCACAGTATAGATAAGAGTTTTTTCTGTATTCTCCATTCCACATTCCCCCTTTTTTATTTTGCTTTCTTTTGTTTTACTTTTTAGTTCTTAATAATATTCCTCTTTCTATACTACATTTATTGGTTCGTATTGTTTTACTTTTTCAATAACCTCGTCTGTCCTATTCTTATACTATGGTTTTTTTTCACCATTTATGCATAAAATTTTACATTTTTTTTATTTTTTTCCATACAAAAAAATAAAACTTGTAAATTAATATCAAGTTTTATTACATTTTGTCGTAAATTCTAATTACTTCTTTTGAGCAAAAGTTTCTTTTCCAAGTTGCCAAATGTACCTATCAATATCTTTTAAATTATACTGTTCAAGATTATAAAACTTTCTGAACTGCAATAGAATATCTTTAAACCTTGAATATTCTTTCAATTCTTCTCTTTTAAATTTAGCAAAATGGTCTTGCTTGTTAAAATACATTAATACTTTTTCTACATAACTATCATAAATTGGAAAATCTTTTGGGAAATGATGACTACAATATTTGGTAGCAAATGAGTAAAATCTCTTCTTTTTTCCGTTTAGAGTAATATCTGCTATATCATTAACTAATGTTTCGTCTATTCTTTTTAATCTTGTATCAATATCTAAACTATGTATATGTTTTGCGACTGAAAATACTGATAAAATGTGCGTGCTATAAAAATCATTTAATGTGCTTGCTTTTATTAGAATTTCGCTAATATCATTATTGTTTGGATAGGTTTCTAAAAATAATTTATTTAAACTTTTTTCTTGCAATACATAATTTTCTGTATTATCCCATTTTTGCAAATATTTTTTTACTTCATTTTTATTAGGTTTTGGTATCATATTCATAACCCCTTCTATTTGTTTTTCTACATTCTACCAAAATACTTTTCAATATTCAAGTGCTATTTGCATTTATATTATTATGTGCTAAAACAAGGTGTATAAAATATTGTAGATTGCAAGTAAAATAATATTTGAGGTGAAACAAATATGTTTGAAATTGATAAGCAAGAAACTATCAATAAAACTTTTAGAATACCAGTAGAATTATGTAAGAAATTGCAAGAAGTTGCACAAACTGAAGGAATATCTATGAATAATCTTGTAGTTCAATGTTGTGAATATGCTTTAAATGATATGAAACCTAAAAGTAAAAAATAAAATGGTATTAATTAACACGAGATTTACTTTAATTTCATTTAGCATTGCTAACATACCCCTTTATATATCCTAAAATGTTTAACGTGTTAAAAACTAATCTCGTGTCCATTTAATAAGTTTGTTTTTGCTATTTTTTATGACCTTATTCTTATTATTCTATCTTATTATCGCTTTTTCCCTTTATCTCTTAGTATTTTTAAGCCTTAACTTCTTTTGTCCCTTATTATTTCCTTATTATGTTTACACATTTTTTTCCTAGTATTAAGGAATATATTAAGGAAAACATCAAAAAAGCACTTGCTTAAACTTCGCAAATGCTTGATTTTTGTGGTTGCGGGGGCAGGACTCGAACCTGCGACCTTCGGGTTATGAGTAATTCTCTGTAAGTATTGGTTTACAAGGCTTTTGTCGGTTTTTATTGGTATATTTGGTGTGCCCAATTTTTGCATTTTGTAAATTTATGTGATTTTTGGTTCATTTAGGTAAAGAGTGTGCCCAAATTGAGCCCAACAAAATAAATTTATGGAGGTTTTGATTATGAATAATTTTAGGGAAGTAAATGATGATATTTTAAAGGATTGGTTAGAATTTAGAGAAGATAAAATTTTTACTACTAATTCTGCGAAAGATAAAGAGAGCTACCTTTATTTTGATGAACTTTCTGATAATATTTTAGCAAATGTTTCTGAAGAAAATAAGAAGTATGCCCAAGAACAGTTGGACCAGCTTTATGATAATTTTATTGATTATCTTGAGTATTGGAATGAGAAATATTATAGAAATGGATTTTGTGATGGAGTGGTAATAATTAATAATACTTTAAACTCATAAAATAAGAGCCTCACCTACCAGCACAGACAGAGTCTGTGTTGGTGGATGCTCGAGACCCCTATTATTTGCGCAATAAAAAATACTGTATTAGTACTATTTTCTGTATTAATACAGTATCTTTTTATTGATTTTTTATCGTATTTTTGCTATAGTATATATACTTTACTTTCCTTATCAAGCATTTTTTATACTCTAAACTACTTTAAATGAGGTGATTGTAAATGAGCCTTTATGATATTTTGAATTCTGTGGATTTAGTTCTTGAAAGAAATGTAAAATCTTATGGTAATTCATTTATTGATAAATTTATAGATGAATTAAAGTATTATTTTTTTATGAAGCAGCCTAATTCTAAAAATTTAAGTTTTGATGAATTGCCTAAAGATACTGTTTTTTATGTTGATTATATTGAGGAAGGTTATGCTTCTTGCCTTGATACAAATCAAAAATTTTCAGAAAAGTATGAAATTCCACAATCTCTCTTAGATGATTCTATAAAATGTGGCGGTACTTATATTCAATTTGATGGTAAGCAATATGTAAATGTTAAGAAGCCAAAGAGATATACTCTATAGCATTAAAAAATGAACATATATTATATATGCTCAATTGTATTATGATACTAATTACTTTTTCATTTTACATTTCTGTACAAATTTTCACAATTAAGGAGGTGATATTATTTTATGGATTTAGATGATATTTTATTTAACACTTGTCATTGTTTTAATCATATTACTAATAGTCTTGATAAATCTCTTCATAAAAATAAACCTGAATTCGAAAATAGTTTTGTTGATAACTTTTTACACGAATTAAATGATTTTTTCTATAAAGAATGTAATCTTTTACGATTAAAGAACCTTTCTAAAGACACTATTTTTCATATTACTGAGGATACTGATGATTATATAATAGGCGTTGTAGATAAAGATAAATTTGATTTACCAAAAAATAATGGTTGCATTGCTAATGATACTTTTTTTATTCCAAAAGACATTTGTGATTTTTCAAACGATGAATCTCTATTTAAAGATATTGATTATAAACACCAAGAAACTTATTATAAGAATTGTTTGCAACTTAAGGACGGTGTTTATAAGGTTGTTGATAAAAATGGAAATATTATTACCAATTAAACTGAAAAAAGAGCATATCTAAAATATACTCTTAATCCCAACTTACTTGCTCCATTTAAGTTTAAGTCTTTTAATATTATTACATCATTTGTTATACCATCACTTGTTATCCATATTGTTCCATCTGTATCTGTTATATATACTTGATTTCCATTAATCTTCAGTCTATCTATAATATCCTTGCTTGGCATATTATTATATCTGCCATTTTGAACTGAAATTATTGAAATTTCTGGTAATACTTTGTCAATAAATCCTTTTGTTGAACTTGTTTCTGATCCGTGATGCCCAACTTTCAATACATCAATATCTTCTAATGAATCTTCTTGTAGTAATTTAGTCTCTACTTCTTTCTCTGCATCTCCCATAAACAGATATTTTTGTGTTCCATATTCTAATTGCAATACAATTGATGCATTATTTTGATTTAATGGTTCTTTATTATCTACATATAAAACTTCAAGTATAAAATTACTACTTAAAATAATTTTATCATTTTCACTGACTGTCTCTACAGATAATTTTTTTACTATTAATACTATTTGTTACTTTCTTATAAAAGTTTGCATCTTCAGTTACATTATAAGGCATATAAATTTTTTCTACTGATATATTATCTACTATATCTGCCATTCCACCTATATGTTCTTCATGTATATGTGTTCCAATTACACAATCAATTTTATTTATTTCCTTTGCTTTTAAAAACTCTACTATTTTTTCTCCATCAGAATCATTGCCTGTATCAATTAATATTGCTTTATCCTCATATAGAATTAGTGAACTATCTGCTTGACCTACATTAAAGAAAAATATATTTAATTTTGATTTATCTATATTT
>JAAWNJ010000082.1 GCA_022798895.1 Clostridia bacterium
CTTAATTACAGTACCAGGAGACTTTAAAGTTTTAACTAGTGAAGGAACAAAAGTAACAGATGGAATAGTCATTCAAGATAGAGAAGGAAATGAATTTGTCTGGGTGCCAGTAGATTCAGTATCAACAGGAACAAGTAAGCCAGCAGATGATATACGATTGGGAAGATATGAAGATTTTGCAACAAAAAACGCGATAGGAAATTATATTCCAAAACAAGATGCAGATAATTATATAGAAGTAGTAACAATAGAAAGCTATTTTCAGGAATTGATAAGTAATTCAGGAAATACAGTAGCTAAGAACTTAGGGGATTTCATAAATAAAACAAAAGCAAATGGTGGATATTATTTTGCAAGGTATGAAGCTAGCAAAGGAAGTGATGATAAAGTAAAATCACAATATGACAAAGTAACATGGGGGAATATTACCCAATCAAATGCAGCAACAGCTGCCAGAGGAATGTACAGTAGTAATTATGTAGAAAGTGATTTAATCAATAGTTATAGTTGGGATACAGCAATAGTGTTTATTCAAAAGTATTCAGGGAATAGCAATTATGCAAATAAGACAACTGTAAATTCAAGTCCATTGAATACAGGAAAAGCAGGAGATGAAGTATGTAATATTCATGATATGGCTTCAAATTGTTCAGAATGGAGTACAGGTCATTCTACTCGTTCAGGTGAGAGAACTGTTGCTAGAGGAGGTTTTTACAGCCTTGATTTTACTACTGCCAAGCGCTACCACGCTGTGCGGCAGTGGCGGTCCTTACGTTTCCTTCCGTCTACTTTGTTGGGTAAGGTGATATTATATATTAGTTTGCGTAATATAAAAAAGGAAAAAAATGGGGAATTTAGAATTGTTTCCAAAAGGATATTTGTGGTAAATCAAGATACACTTATAGTGAAAAGGGTGTGTAAAATATATAAAAGAAGGTTCTAGACAAAGTATATGTCCATGAACCTTTTTTATATGTATCTATGAAAAATGCAAAAAAACGCAAAAGATATCTGAGAAAAAAGCAAAAACAATGCTGGACATAGCTGTGAAATATCAAGTCAATTTCACGAAAACACCTTGTCATAATAGGGACAAGTATGATATAGTATAGCCAAGAAAAAAATAAACAGCCAATAGGGCTAGGAGGAAAAAGAATGAGTAGTGGTGCTAAAAGGTATAGTGGCGAGAAGAAATTAAACTTAAAAAAAGTATTTGCAGTCATTATTGCATTAGCAGTCATCATTATGGTAGTAATTGCAATTATCAAACTACTAAATGGTGAAATAGGAACAGAAGAAAAAGCAGTAGCTAACCAATACTTTGCAGTATATACAAATGAAAAATGGGGAGTCATTAATTCAAAGGGTGACATTATCATCAAACCAGAATATGACGAAACTATTATTATTCCAGATAGCACAAAAGATGTATTTCTTTGTACATATGATGTTAATTATGTAGAAGGTTCATATAAATCTAAAGTAATTGACTCTAAATCCAAAGAAATCGTCGCAGGATATGATACCATTCAAGCATTAGAAAACTATGACGTCAACAATAATCTATGGTATGAGACAGATGTATTGCTAGTTTCAAAAGAAGGGAAATATGGACTAGTAGACTTCAAAGGAAAAGAACTTTTAAAATGTGAATATGATTCTATTCAAGCTTTAAAAGGTGTAAAAAATAGTATTTTGATTCAAAAAGATAAAAAATATGGATTAGTAGACCATATAGGAGCAACCATTATTGAAACAGAATACAAAGCCATAAAGCCAATTTCAGATGAATATGCAAATGGTTACATTGTGACAACCGCAGATAATAAAATGGGTGTTATTAGTAGAGACAAAACAATGGCTGTTGAAGCTAAGTATCAAGAGGTTCAAGCAATCTATGGAAATGGTAATTATGTTGTAAAAGATGGAAATAACTGGCAAATTGTAGACAGTGAAGGAAATACTTATTTAAAAGGAAAATTTGATAGTGTAAAATCCATTAATGGTGATAATGTAGTTGTTGCTTCTAACAAAAAATATGGAGTAATGACTTTAACAGGAGAAACAAAAATCCAAGTAAAATATCAAGACATTACCTATGCTTTTGAAGATAATTATATTTTCAAAGAAAACAATAAATATGGAATTATGAATATAAAAGGAGAAACTGTGCTAAAGCCTGCTTATGATAGTTTGATTTATCGTGCAGAAAGTGGTATTTTTGAAGGGGACAAGACAACAGCAGAAAGTACAGATTTTATAGGACATGATTTTACCATAAAATTAAGTGGCATTCTTTCAGAAATTGATACAGAATTAGGATATATGAAAGTTAGGGTAGAAAATGACTATAAATATTATAACTTTAAATTTGAGGAAAAAACAAGCAAAGAATTATTAAAAGGAAATACGCTATTCTTAGACAAAAAGAACGAGAAATATGGATATGTCAATAAAGATGGAGTAGTAGTCGTGGATTATATTTATGATGACGCTACAGAACAAAACAAATTTGGATATGCCAGTGTGAAAAAAGATGGAATGTGGGGATGTGTAGATTCTAAAGGAAAGCAAGTAATAGCACCATCCTATACATTGGAAAATGCTTCTTTAGTTGAATTTATTAATAAATGGCACAGAGGGGAAGATTTAAACTTAAATTATTATACAGATAAATAGCATATACAAAATAAAACATAAGAAAATAGAGAAGGAAAAGGAAAACAAAAGATGGATTTTAAAATGAAATATCAATATACTTATTTTATTTATCCTTATTTGATTGAAGAAAAAAAGTATCAAAACTACCTATATGGATTATTAAGAAATCAAAACTGCAAGTTAAAACTGTTTGATCGTAAAAAAGATGTAGGAATTGATACCTATTTTCTGCCAGAACTAAAAGAGAAAATGTTTTGGTCTATAGAAAAAAAGCCAAGCGAAATCAAAGAACTAGAGTCAATGGATAAAAAAATGCAAGCAACAATATTAAGTAAACAGCCTTGTAATATATTTGAATATACACTAGAAGGAGATGTACCAGGAAAAATAGGAGAAGCAGGAGGCATCTTTTTCGACATTACAAAAGTAGAAATTGTGTGCTTCAATACAGGCATATGCTTTTTATTACTGAAAACAGCATTAACAGAAAACCAAGATTTTTCTGATGTACTAAACTTTAATTATAAATTTAGAGATATCAATTCTAAAACAGAGCATAGTAAGCAATATGAAGCAATTAAAATCCAAACAGGAAAACTAAACAATATGCAATCTTTTTCTGATTTCATTAAGAAAATTGCAGGACATAATTTAAAGGCAAAACAAATCAATCTAGATACAGATAGGCTCATTACTTATTCCTATGTTTGTCTAAATCAAGCTAGTTGGAACGAAAGTACTGATATTAACTTATTAGAAAAAGAATTTGAAAAATTTAGAATGGTAAGACCAGCAGCCGAGCAAACAGAAGATGCGTTCTTAAAAGAAGCATATACCTATCATGAGAAATATTTGTATTATGGTTTTTCGAATAATACAACAGTATTACTTACTTGTGATAACAACATCAGAAATTATACAACATTACCATTTCAATTTGAAAATGAGCAATTATATCACTTCGTTTTTAATTTATATAAAAAAGTATATTTAAAGAAATTGAACTATGAATTTCAGAAAACAGAGCAATTTGAGATAATTAAAAAAGAATTTTTAACTTTTGCAAAAAAAGACTGGATTTATGAAATAACATATGATGAAATAGGCAAAATTTTAGAAAAATACTATGAAGAAGAGCAAATTTTACACACTACTTTTAACAAATTAAAGCAAAAGTATGATTTGCTATATAAGGACTATGAAATAAGCAAAAACAAGAAAAGCAATAAATGGGTAATTGCTTTAATGACGATTTTAATTTTAATTAATTTGATTTGTATTGGGTTGGTTGTAAACAATTAAAAAATCTTTAAAAGTACTAAAATTTAAAATAAAAAGAGGGAACGCAATGGAAATAAAAACGGGAATAGACATAATAGAAGTAAAGCGCATTCAAGAAGCAATTGAGAGACAAGGAGAGAAGTTTTTAAGCAGAATATATACCCAAAAAGAAATAGAATATTGTAATAATACTGGAAAAATGCAATATCAACACTATGCAGTTAGGTTTGCTGCAAAAGAAGCGGTGTTTAAAGCAATATCTAGTAAACTTCCAAAAGAAACAGAAGATATTTGGACAAAAATAGAAGTACAAAATGATAGTAAGCACAAACCAATAGTAAATTTAGAAGGCTTAAATCTAGTTGATATTGAGAGTATGGATTTAAGCCTTTCTCATATAGCAGAATATGCTGTGGCAAGTTTCAATATTATATTTAAATAGATTTTTAACATGAACTAAGAACATTATAATACTTAGCCTTGCTGTCCGTTTCTTTCTTTATGCTAAACGCAAATTGGAGAAAGAAACGGAAGGCGCTTGTAAACTTGTCTTGTGCGGTCTTCGTTTTTATAATACTCTTAGTTAATTTTTTATAAATTATAAGTAAAGAGGGGAAAAATAAAATGGAACTTTTTGATTCACATGCACATTACAATGATGAAAAGTTTAAAGAAGATAGAGAAGAAGTCTTACAAGCAGTTTTAGATGTAGGAGTGACAAAGCTAATTTGTGCAGGATATAGTGTAGAAGCCTCAAAAGAAGCGGTTGAAATAGCTAGTGAACATCAAAACATCTATGCCATTGTAGGAATTTCACCAAATGATATTCCAGAGAAAAATATAGAGTATGGACAAATATTAAGTGAGCAATTACAACAAATTGAAAAATTAGCACTTAATAAAAAAGTAGTTGCTATTGGAGAAATTGGGCTAGACTATTATTGGAATAAAGAAAACAAAGAGGAGCAAAAATTAGCTTTTCAAAAGCAAATAGAATTAGCTAATAAATTAAACTTACCAATAGTAATTCATACAAGAGAAGCAGTTTATGACACACTAGATATATTGAAAAATGAAATAACACCAGCCAAAAAAGGAATATTCCATTGTTGCCCACTAAATTTAGATTTAATCCGTGAAGGTTTAAAATTCGGTTTCTACATTTCCTTTGCAGGCCCAATTACTTTTAAAAATGCAAAAAATGCAGAAGAAGCTATTAGAGCAGTACCATTAGATAGAATTTTAATAGAAACAGATAGTCCCTATTTAGCACCAGAACCAAAAAGAGGAACTCGCAATGACTCTAGAAATGTAAGATATATGGCAGAAAAGATTGCACAAGTAAAAGGTATGGAAGTAGAAGAAGTTGCAAAAGTAACTTATGAAAATGCTAAAAAAATTTTTGAAATAAATTAAAAGTAGTCATATTCATGTACAAGCCCGCATATAATATACTAATAGATGCTTTTCGAAATTTGCCATTTTTGCAACATTTTACAAACTTAAGCTGGGGGAAGACTTACGTCAAAACCTACGGAAATTTGACATTTCTTAACAAAAGTGGTATAATATAGTTGTTGGTCTGAAATAAAGGAGGAACAATATTTTATGAAAAATGATGATAAAGCATCAATATCACTGAAAAAAATCATATGTATTAGCTTAATCTTTATGTTAATTATGACAGTTAGTGTAATGGCAGGAAATGTTACTTTCCGTAATGTTAAAATCGTTTTAGCTAGTGGATATGAAATGAATGTACTAACAAGTAAGACAAATGTATCAGAGATACTTGATGAAAACCACATTATTCTATTAGATGACGAAAAGGTAGTACCTGGCTTAGATTCAGAACTATCTGATAACAAAACTATTAAAATTTCTAAAATGTCAGAAGAAGAGATTGAAGAAGCTGACGTTATAGAGACATCTGAAGAAATTACAGCAGAAGAAATTTTAAAAAATTATGACACAATTGTTGAAAAAATTGTAGTCAAAAAAGTAAAAATCCCATATGAAACAATTAAAAAGAATGTCGCATCAGAAAAAGGTGCAAAACAAGACAGAATTGTACAATATGGTGTAGACGGATTAAAAGAAGTTACTTATAAAATAAAATATCAAAACAATAAAGAGATTGAAAAGAAAGAAATTTCTTCAAAAGTAATTAAAAAACCAGTTAACAAAATCGTTGAAGTTAGAAATAAACAAACAGTAACAACCAGAAGTAGTGGACCTAGAGTTAGCTATGCATCAGGTAAATGGAGTTATACAGATGCAGAATTAGACCTATTATGTGCCATCACTGCACAAGAAGCATCTTCAAGTTATAATGCATCACTTGCAGTTATCACTACAGCATGTAACAGAGCAACAAGTAGCAGATGGAAATATAATGGATCAGATCCATTAAGCCAATATAAAGCACCAGGACAATTCTGTTATTCAATTGATAGTCACTGGGTAAAAAGATTAAATGGTAATTATCCAGCACATGTAAAACAAGCAGTAATCGACGCCTTAAATGGTAAAAGAAATCATAATTACTTATCATTCCGTTCAGCAGGTTGTGCATCAGGAGTTAACATAGGTGGTAATGTATATTTCAATGCAATGTAATAAAATAAGAATATTAAAAAGCTCTAACAATTTTGTTAGAGCTTTTTGTTTGTCAGGTTGGGGACGTTCCTTTTTCTGACAAAGTTGTCATACTGGGGACATACCTTTAGTCAAAAAGTATATCATAAATAGAATATTAATCTAATTTCTTATAATGTGGAGTAGGGTCATCTGTTAGACCTACAATATAATCAATAGAAGTATTATAAAAAACGGCCAATTTTTTTAAGGAAGAAATTGGAATTTGTCTTTTTTCAGATTCATATTGACAATAAGTATTTTGTTTACAATTTAGTAAGTTTGCGATATCTATTTGTTTTAAATCATGGTCTTCTCTCAAGTCTTTTAATCTCATGTTAACCCCCTTAAATTAATTATAAAACACAAGGAGATAATTCTTGACTTCTATCACAAACTGTGATAACCTAAAAATAGAATATCTCAAAACGAGAAGAATTATACTAAGAATGGAAGGAAAGATGAAGAAATGAAGAGAAACATAAGAAAATTAAAACAAATTTTAGTAACAAGTGCTTTGGTATTAGGAATGCTAACAATAGGAGGTACAAGTTCAAAAGCAGCCTTACAAGCAAATAGCGCAACACATGCTACAGGAAAGACAGCAACAGGAGCCAGCTGGATACAAAGCATAAGGGAAATGGAAAAAAGTGGACAAACAATGGGATTAAACGAAACAATAGGAAATAATCTTGTTGCGACAAGTAGCAGTAATAATATAGATGTTCATATGATGAGAACAACAGAATACGGAGCAATGGCTATTTTATCTGCATCTGGATTTG
>JAAWNJ010000083.1 GCA_022798895.1 Clostridia bacterium
AAAATCGCAGATTTTTCCGTGTACAACAAGGTTAAGTTTCCTTAGTTCGTGCGGTTTGCAAAGCAAACCTGCACATGTGGCGAAGCCACTTTTCTTATATTCTAGGAAATTATACAAAGTTGTTAACATCGCTTTTTTATTATAGGATTAACAAAAAAGTACTAGAAATGACAGAATTAGACCAAAAGATGTTGACAATTTACATAAAGTGTAATATAATGGATTACGAATTGGCAAAGCCAATTAAATACTATACGAGGAGAGATAACGATGTCTGATGAACGGAAATTGGACACCAGCATGACCTTGATGGAGTTGGCAGAAAAAGGATATACAGTGGGCGATTTGTTCGCTGCGTATGGAATTCACCCGGTGGTTGTCGAGAAGGGAACCGAGGAACATAAGAAGCCAAACCTTATTCTGCGTATTACCAGGGTAATCCAGGAGCTCGGCATTCCGGCCCACATCAAGGGATATCAGTATCTGCGGAAAGCAATTGAGATGGCAGTGAAGGACATGACCTACATTGACGCTGTGACCAAGGAGCTGTACCCAGCAGTGGCGAAGGAATTTGGTACAACTTCGTCCATAGTAGAGCGGGCCATGCGGCACGCTATTGGGGTTGCGTGGGAACGTGGAGATTTGGAGACTTTGCAGAAGTACTTTGGATATACGGTTTCCAGCACCAAGGGCAAGCCGACCAACAGCGAGTTTATCGCAATGATTGTTGACAAGCTCCGCCTGGAGGGGTATGGAGCTGATCAGTAATTATCTTTTCCCGCAAAGGGCTCGAGCATTTGCTCGGGTCCCTTTTATGCTTTTTTGAACAATCTTAATGATAGACTTGTATTTCACGAAAAAAACGGATATAATAAGCACGAAGAAATAGAGAGGAGTTGAAATAATTGCAAGTATCGAAGGAAGAATTATTGCACATTGCAAATTTAGCAAGCTTAAAATTAAAGGAAGAAGAAATAGATAATTATTTATTAAACTTACAGGACATTTTAAACTTTGCCAATATTGTTAGCAAAGCACCAGTAGAAAATTTACCAGAGGCGATTGGAGCAAATGATAAATATAACGTGTTTCGTAAAGATGAGATACAAGTATTTGAAGATAATGAATTATTAATTAGTAATGCACCAGAAGCAGAAAGGAATATGTTTAAAATTCCTAAGGTTCTCTAAGTATAATGGCATAATGTTCAGACTTTAAGTATATTATATCGTTTGCCCTTGCTGGTCGTAGTCTTCTTATTAAAAATAAAAATAAGGAAGACTACTCCAATCGCCCTCCGCTACAAGTAGCTTCGGTTGGTCGTTGCGCGGGCTATCACTCTTATAATATACTTAAAGCTTGAAAAAATAAATTTAAGTAGAAGGGAAATTAAAAATGGACATAATAAATTTAACTGTGCATGAACTAAAAGAAAAGTTAGATAAAAAAGAATTAACTGCAGAAGAAATTACAAAGGCTTATGCACAAAGAATAGAAGAAAAGGAAAAAGATGTACAAGCTTTTATAACAACATTAATAGACAATGCAGTAGAAAAGGCAAAAGAAATAGATGACAGAAAGGCTAAAGGAGAAACACTATCACCATATAGCGGAATTCCAATAGGAATTAAAGATAATATTTGTACAAAGGGTATTAAAACAACTTGTGCTTCTAAAATGTTAGCAAACTTTATAGCACCATATGATGCAACAGTTATTGAAAAGCTAAATCAAGAAAATCTTATCTCACTAGGAAAACTTAATATGGATGAGTTTGCTATGGGATCTTCCACAGAATATTCGTACTTCAAAAAGACAAGAAATCCTTGGAATTTAAATACTGTACCAGGAGGATCTTCAGGTGGTGTAGCCGCTGCAGTAGCAGCTAATTTAGTTCCTTGGGCGCTAGGATCTGATACAGGTGGATCTATTCGTCAGCCAGCTAGTTTTTGTGGAGTAGTAGGATTAAAGCCAACTTATGGATTAGTATCTCGTTATGGATTGGTAGCTTTTGCCTCTTCTTTAGATCAAATTGGACCAATTACCAAAGATGTAAAAGATAGTGCCATTTTATTGAATATGATAGCTGGACATGATGAGAAAGATTCCACATCAGTAGAATTAGAAAAGAAAGATTATACTAAGTCGCTAAAAAATGATGTAAAAGGTTTAAAAATTGGTATTCCAAAAGAATGGTATGGTGAAGGACTTAATGAAGAAGTAAAAGAAAAATTAGAACAAGCAATTGAAAAGTATAAAGAGTTAGGTGCAATTGTAGAGGAATGTTCTTTAGATGTAGCAAACTATGCTTTAGCTACTTACTATATTGTTGCTTGTGCAGAGGCGAGTTCAAACTTAGGGAGATTTGATGGAATTCGTTATGGATATAGAGCAGAGAATTATACAAACTTAAAAGAATTATTTAAAAATTCTAGAAGTGAAGGCTTTGGAGATGAAGTAAAAAGAAGAATTATTTTAGGTACTTATGTATTATCTTCTGGTTACTATGATGCTTATTACAAAAAAGCGCAACAAGTAAGAACATTAGTAAAGCAAAAATTTGATGAAGCTTTTGAAAAATATGATGTATTATTAACTCCAACCTCACCAACAGTTGCTTTTGAGTTTGGCTCAAAGTCTAATAATCCATTAGAAATGTATTTAGCAGATATTTGTACAGTATCAGTTAACATTGCTGGGCTTCCAGGAATTTCAATTCCTTGTGGAGTAGATAGTAAAGGTATGCCAATAGGAATGCAATTAATAGGAAATCGTTTTGCAGAAGAAACCATTTTAAATGCAGCATATACTTATGAACAAGAGGCAAAGTTTAGAGAAAATTATAGACCAGAGTTTAAAAAATAGAATCAAGATGTGAAAAGAAGGAGTAATCAAAAAGATGGGATATATCGAGAATATTAGAGAAAAGATAGGACATGAACCAATTATTTTATGTTCTACAGGTTGCTTAATATTTAATGAAAAAGGAGAAGTATTGCTACAACATAGAGCTGATGATGATAAATGGGGAAATCCAGGAGGCTGTATTGAATTAGGTGAAAAAGTAGAAGAAGCGCTAAAAAGAGAAATTAAGGAAGAAACGAATATAGAACTTAACGAAATACAATTATTTAAGATTTATAGTGGAGAAGAGCAACATCATATCTATCCAAACGGAGATGAAGCTTACTTTGTAAATATAGTATATAAAGCAAATGTTGAAAAGGCAATATTTGAAGTTAATGATAAAGAGAGTAAAGCACTTAAATTTTTTTCAATAGCAGATATACCAGAAAATGTTACAGAACCTTTTAAATGTGTTAAAGAAGATTTAAAATTGATGGAACAATAGAATATATAGCTTTATTAGAGATGGAATTAACAAAGAGAATATTTTCAAGGAGGAGGAAAATAAATGGCAAGAGAAGATTATGAAGTAGTAATTGGATTAGAAGTACATGCAGAACTTTCTACTAAGACAAAAATCTTTTGTGGCTGCCCAACCGAATTTGGAGCAGCTCCTAATACTCATGTTTGTCCAATTTGTACAGCAATGCCTGGTACACTTCCAGTATTAAATGAAAAAGTGGTAGAATATGCAGTAAAAGCAGGACTAGCAACTGGATGTACAATTGCAAGAGATAGCAAAAATGATAGAAAAAACTATTTTTATCCTGATACTCCAAGAGCTTATCAAATATCACAATTTGATAAACCACTTTGTGAACATGGAGAAGTAGAAATTGAAGAAGATGGAGAAAAAAAGAAAATTGGAATTACTAGAATTCATATAGAAGATGATGCAGGAAAACTAAATCATAATGAGTTCGGAGGAGGAAGTCTAGTTGACTTAAATAGAGCAGGAGTACCATTAATTGAAATTGTATCAGAGCCAGATATGAGGTCAAGCAAAGATGCAGAAAATTATTTAAGGAAAATCAAGTCTGTTTTAGAATATATTGAAGTTTCTGACTGTAAGATGCAAGAAGGTTCTTTAAGAGCAGATGTCAATGTTTCAGTTCGTAAAAAAGGTGCCAAAGAGTTTGGAACACGTACTGAAATGAAGAATATGAATTCTTTTAGGTCGATTGTAAGGGCAATAGAATATGAAGCACAAAGACAAATAGAAGTGATAGAAGAAGGTGGAACTATCACACAAGAAACTTTAAGATGGGATGATGTATCAGGAAAAACTTTTTCCATGCGAGACAAAGAAGATGCACAGGATTACCGTTATTTCCCTGAACCAGACTTAGTAGCAATTCGTTTATCAGAAGAATATATTGAAAATATTAAGAATAACTTACCAGAGTTACCAGAGAGTAGACGTGCAAGATATTTAGCAGAGTATAAATTATCTGAAAAAGATAGTAGAATGTTAACAGCATCTAAGTATTTATCAAATATGTTTGAAGCTGCTTTGATAATTTGTGGTAATCCAAAAGCAGTAGCAAACTGGTTATTATCAGATGTTTCTAGAATTTTAAATGAGAAGGAAATAGAGCCAGAACAAATGCCATTTACAGCAGATCAGTTAGCGAAAATGATAGAGTTAATTGAGAAAGGAATAATCAGTTCTGCAATTGGTAAAAAGGTATTAGAGGAGTTATTTGAAAATCCAAGAGATCCAGAAGAGATTATTAAAGAAAAAGGATGGATTCAAATTTCAGATGAAGGTGCTATCAAAGAAGTTGTGATGAGAATTTTAGAAAATAACCCACAATCTATAGTAGATTACAAAGCAGGAAAAGATAGGGCATTAGGTTTCTTGGTTGGTCAAGCCATGAAAGAGACAAAAGGAAAAGCAAATCCACAAATGCTTAACAAGATGTTTTTAGAAGAATTGAATAAATAATGTTAGTTGAGGAAAATATCTAAGAAAGACATATTATGTTATGATGTGAATTATAAATAAGGGGGAAAACAAAAGATGCAACAAGAAAGGTTAGTGAAAGGGAAAGCAGGTGTAACTCTTGTAGCTTTAGTTATCACCATTGTAATTTTACTAATATTAGCAGGTGTAAGTATTGGCACATTAACAGGAGAAAATGGAATTATAGAAAAAGCAATAGAAGCAAAAGAGGGACAAGTTATAGCTATGGAAATAGAGCAAATAGAGATAACTTATTTAATGTGTAAAATAAATAAATCGAAGGAAGGAAATAAAATAACAGATGCTGACTTACGAGAAGAATTAATAAAACAACAACATGATGTTGATACATCATCGAGTGAAACGAGTGATGGGTATTTTATATATGTAACATTTAATAATTCAAAACGCACATACGTAATAGATGAAGATGGAAATGTTAAGCATGTAGTATCTGGGCAATTTGATACATCAAAGATAGACCAAAAAATGGTGAAACAAGAGATTAGTTTTCAAGATAGTATTGCAACTATTAGAAATCCAGACAGGGGTTGGTACAGACCTGTTACAATACAGTTGGGTAGTAATGTTGACATACAAACACAATGTGCTAGTGCTATAAAAGAAAATATACAACTCCTACATTTAAGAGTTAATATAGGACAACTTTCTGGGAATGTAAATGCTGATGGGGTAGATAAAGATTTTACACCAGAACAGTTATCTTCATTAAATAGTATATTAGATACGATTAGAAAAAATAGATTAAATGTAATTATAAGATTTGCTTATGATTTAGACGGAAATACTGGTAAGGAGCCAAAATCATTTGATACGATAAAAAAACATATTGGACAATTATCTTCCTTTTTTGATAGTAATAAAGATATTATATCGACTGTAGAAGCAGGTTTTTTAGGTCCTTGGGGTGAGATGCATTCGGCAGGAATATATCAAGCAGATAACTATTATAAAATTCTAACAGAAACATTATTAGAAAATACTCCTCGTGATATGAAAATAAATGTAAGAAAGCCATACTTTTTTAAATTAGTAGTAGGAGATTTAAATGATTCTCAACATAGACTAGGAATATTTAATGATGGATATTTAGGAAGTTTAACAGATTTAGGAACTTTTGATAATGGAATTAGTAGAGAAGATTTTGTGAAATGGATGGAAACTCAAGGGCAATATACAATGTATGGTGGAGAAGTTACAAAGTCTGGCTTAGAGGGTGATGAAAAGTATAATGACAGTAAATTTGCATTAGAAGAAATGCCTAAAACACATACAACATATTTAAATAGTCAATTCAATTTACAAGTACTAGATACAAAGTGGAAGAATCAAAATTATACATCTTCAGATTCAGAATACAATGGACAAACAGCTTATAAATATATAACAGACCATTTAGGATATCGAATGGTTGTGAGAGATTCTAAAATCTCCTCTTCTGTAGAAAAGGGAGATATATGTGGAGTTAATCTGGAATTAGAAAATGTAGGATTTGGAAATATTATAAAAACGCAAAAAGTATCTGTTATTCTAAGAAAAAATCTTGAATATTATGAAACCACATTAGACATCAATGCAAATAATATTAAAAGTGGAGAAAAGAGTAATGTTAATTTTTATTTCTATATCCCAAGTGATATAGAGGCAGGAGATTGGCAGGTTTATTTAAAGATTTCTAATGAGGCGCGTTCAGATTATGCGATACAATTTGCTAATCCCAATATGTGGGATGAAGATTTATTAGCAAATTGTATAGGGAAAGTAACTATTGAGAATTCAGTTGCTAAAGAGGGAATAAATATAAGGCAGGCATTTTCGATGAAGGCTACTGATGGATATAAAGGGCAAATTGCTGAAAAGGTTGTGACAATTCCTGTAACGATTGGTTTCTACCGAGAAGGGGTAAATGAACCAATAACTAGCAAGCAATTTAATTTAGAACTTGGAACTATTATTAATTTTACAGATGCAAACGTTTTATCCAGTTTAAATATACAACTTCCAAATGGTTATAGATTTAAAGGAGCACAATGTTATGCAATTACAAATGATTGGGCTTATCATAATAGTATAACAATTCCAAATTCTACAAATGAACAGTCTTATTGGATAAATGTTTTTGTTGAATAATAATTGTTAAGAAATATAAAAAAGTGGGGAATAAGCAATAATATCTAATTAAGGTATATTGTTTGTTCCTTTTTAGTTGTCTAATATTTTAGTATTTACTAGAATAGAGAAACTAAAAAAGAATGAAAAAATAAGATAGAGGACTTGACAAAATCTAAAAACATTGTATAATTGTATTAATGCATTAATAC
>JAAWNJ010000084.1 GCA_022798895.1 Clostridia bacterium
GGCAAGAAGGAAGAATTAGTATTTCCAGAAATAAATGCAACAGTAACAAGAGCAACAGATAACCAAACAGCAATAATACATATAATAGCTAAAGAAGCAATAAATGGAATTAGTAAAATAGAAGTAATACAAGAAGGACATGTAATAGAGACATACACTTATGAAAATGAAAAAGAACAAATAACAGAAGATTATGTGGTAAAACAAAATGGAACATATATTATTAAAGTGTATGCAAAACTATCTGAGAAAACCACAGTAGAAGTTAATGGAATTGTGATGTCAATGGAATATACTCCAAATGGAAATAGAGAGTATAAAAAAGAACATCAAGTCAAGATATCAGTAAATGAAACAGATGAGAAGGTGAAAAGTATTAAATATCAATGGCTAAATACAACTGCAGAGCCAGAAACAAATACATTTACTGAAACTTGTAATAATGGAGCAACACTTGAAAAGAGCGAAGTAACAGGAAGCTATTATTTATGGACATTGTTAGAAACAGAAAAAGGAAAAACAAAGATAGAAAGAAGTGAAGCTTTCAATTTTGATAATCAAGGTCCACAATTGGCTGTATCTTCAGTACCAATATCAGAAAATTCATTTTCTCTAAATGCAACTGCAGAAGATTTGCATGTACAGTCTATATTAAAATATGAATTTTATGTGGAAGGAGAATTAGTCAGTCAACAAAAGACTGTGAATGATGTAGCAAGTTTTATTGTAGAAGATGTTACAATGGGGGAAAAAGAATGCTATGTATTTGTGTATGATAGCTTAGGGAACTTAACCAGGAAAGAACTAAATGCTCGTACTAAGATGCATACTTGGGAGAAGTGGATGTGCAATGCAAAAAGAGTTTTTTCTGAAATTCCAGGTTCAACTTCAGAAAATCATACAAATAATATCTTAGGACATAGCATATGGTATTCGAGTTATTCATTCTCTTCAGAACGTGGGTTTTATGGTACGGGTAAAGAATTTGTAGGTATAGCGGGGCCTGCACAAGGCTATCCATATAGAATTTATAATGAGATGGTTCAAGAGTATAGAAATGTTAGAGGAGATAGTAGTTATAGTTATACATTGGTAACTTATAGAGCTACTTCCACAATAGTATACTCTAAAGGAACTTCAAGACTAGAAGATGTTAGAGACAGTGAGAGAAATGCATTTCCAGATGACTCGAATTTTGAACGGTTATTGGTATGTATATATTGGTATACAATAGAGAATAAAATAACATGATTAGTTTAGTTGGACTAAATTGCTCATGTCTCGCGATGGACAGAGCGATATAAACAAAAGTAAATTTGAAATAAGATAAAACCTCTAATATAGTATAATGATGCAATCTCAAATTGCCAATATATTATATTGGAGGTTTTTAATAGTGATAAAGATATTGGTAAATTTCCTACGGAACACTAACAAAAAGCCAATAAATAGTGCGAAAGTATTGAAAATGTAACAAAAATGTAATATAATTGTAATACAGCGCTTACAAAAATAGTAAAGCTTAAAAAAACAACTTCCGTAAGCACAAAAAAGGCGATAATAAAAAAGAAGTAAAAGCAGGAAAATACTGCTATTGACAATGCAAATTTACCAAAGTAAAATAAGAATAAGATATTATATAAAATGAGGAAGGAAAGAGACATGAAACAAAAAAGAGGAATTTTATTAATGGTATTAATGCTTGTTGCATTTTGCATTTTAGGAACGACAAATCATGTTCAAGCAGCAACAGCAGTAAATAGTAAAACTTTAAATATTAAAGCTATCAGAAGCTCAGGATATGGCTATAAAGTAGTCAATAATGCAACTAAATATATTTGGAAAATCTATAATACAAGAAATGATATCAATGAAACATTTTATTGTATTAAAGGTGGACCAGGTTTTGGTGGTGAATCTATGGACTCAGCCATAGGCGAAGCGGAATATACTGAAGTATTTGATATGAGAAAACCAAGTACAATTACTCCTACTTATCGTACAGCAATTTCTCTTATTTATGGAACAAAAAATTATGAAAGACTAATGTGGGTAATAGATCAATGCTATATACCAGCAAAAGATAACGCATCTTCAGAAGATAGAGAAGCAGCAGAAGAAAGTAAAACTGCGTTATTAAATGCAGTAGAAGAATATGCGAAAAAGTATCCACAAGTATATCCAAATACTAGTGATTTTAATGAGAGATTGGTTGATAATTTAACAAATGATGATATAGATGCCATTCAACAATTAGCAATATGGTATTATACAAATGATGATGTATATCATGTAGAAAACAATCCAACAATTCAATTGGGCTATAGAGATAATAGTTATGCATCTCTTAACCCAAATGATGATGAAGATAATGCTAGAATTCATGCTATGGATGCTCTATTTGCCTACTTAACACAAACACCAAAAGCAGCAGGATTTAGTTATGATTATGAAACAGATGGAGATACTTCTAGTCCAGTAGAGATTAAACAAACAAATCCAATAATAACAACAGAAGGAAATAGACATATTGTAGGACCATATACAATTAATCAATTAAGAAATATTAGTTATACTTTAGATGCTACATTTACAGATGGAAATGGAACAACTATTACAGACGTGAAATTCTTAAATAGTAATAAAGTTGAAGTTGCAGGAGCTACTATTAAAGATATGATTGGAAACAACAAAGTTTTCTATATTTCTATACCAGAGACAACCAATGCATCTAATATTAGAATGAGTATAACAGGAAGCTATTTTGATACAACTGTTAATTACTGGTCAGTAGCAAACCCAGACCCAAGAAGAGACCAACCAGTAGTGCAAGTAGAAAAAGGAAGAAATCCAATTACAGGATATATTGATGCAGAAAAAGAGCCAGAAAAAGAATTTGACTTAGCCTTAAGAAAATTTATTACTTCTATTAATGGAAGAACTTTAACAGGAGCAGACAGCAGAGTACCAACTATTAGTAGTACAGAATTACAAAATTTAGCAAACAAACAAGCAACAGGCTGTAACAATACAACAGCCAATAAAGTACATAGAAAAGATGCTTTAAAAGTAGAAACAGGAGATAAAGTAATCTATACCATTCGTATCTATAATGAAGGTGAAATAGGAGGCTTTGCAACTAAAGTAACAGACTATTTACCAGAAGGATTAAAATTCCTACCAGCAAATGAAAGTACAATCAATAGTGCTTATGGATGGTCTAACCCATCAGGTGATGGAAAAACAATTGAAACAGCATACTTAGCAAGTCATAAACTAAATGCTTTTAATGGAACCACTTTAGATTTAGATTATGAAGACTTACAAATTGAATGTGAAGTAATAGCAACACCAGGTGAGACAGCTAAAAGTATGAAAAACGTAGCTGAAATTACAGAACATAGAGACGAAAATGGTAATACAGGTACAAACTTAACAGACCGTGACTCTGTACCAGGAAGCCTTACAGATAATCAAATTAATAACTATGGTGAACAACCAAACAATTATCAAGATGATGATGATTTTGAACACTTAATCATGGAACCAACAGTTCCAAAAAGATTTGACTTAGCTCTAAGAAAATTTATTACTTCTATTGATGGAAAAACATTAACAGGAGATAATAGCAGAGAACCAGTCATTACAGCAGAAGAACTTCAAAGATTAGCAAACAAACAAGCAACAGGAATTAATAACACAACAGCAAAAAAAGAACATAGAAAAGATGCACTAACTGTTCAAACAGGAAACAAAGTAGTTTATACCATTCGTGTATATAATGAAGGTGAAGTAGCAGGATGGGCAACACAAATTACAGATCACTTACCATCAGGACTAAAATTTGTACCAGCAGCAGAAAGTACCATCAATAGTAACTATGGTTGGACAGTATCAGAAGATGGAAGAACAGTTACAACAAATTACTTAGCAGCAGAAAACAAGAAAATTAACGCTTTCAATGGAACAGATTTAGATTATGAAGATGTACAAATTGAATGTGAAGTAATAGCTGTTGCAGGAGCAAGTACGAAAACTCTAAAAAATATTGCAGAAATTACAGGAAATAAAGACGAAGATGGTAATACCAATAGAGATTTAGACGACGACTCAACACCAGATAATCTTACAGATGACCAAATCAAAAACTATGGAACTACTAGTAAAGAAGATGATGACGATTTTGAAGATTTAAGACTATTACCAAAAGATGAAAAAGTATTTGACTTATCTTTAAGAAAATTCATCAATAATGTAACAACAAACGGAAAATCACATGTGTTAGTAAGTAGAGAACCAGTTGTAGATGTAAAACCTCTATTAGAAGGAGAAGATACAGCCAACTATAACCATACGAAAAAGCCAGTAGGAGTATCTAATAACGATATTGTAACTTATACTTTAAGAGTATATAACGAAGGGCAACAAGATGGATATGTTACTAAAATAACAGACCATTTACCACCACAATTAGAATTCTTAGTAGATGATGAATTAAACAAACAATATGGTTGGGAACTTGTAGCAGGTTCTAATGGAAGAGCTGTTGAAACAGATATTACATCACCAAAAACAAAAAAATCTGCTAATAGAGATTTAATCTATGCAGATAGAGCAGAAGGAAATGACAAAGTATTATTAAAAGCTTTCTCTTATGCAGAAGGTGATACATTAGACTACATTGATGTACAAATTAGATGTAAAGTAAAAGAAAATATCAGCCTATATGAAAAAATTACCAACATTGCAGAAATCAGTGGCTTTACAGACAAAGAAGGGCTTGAAGTAGAAGATAGAGATTCGCAAGAAGAAAATACAACAATTCCATCAGATGAGACACTACCAGAATACAAAGATCCAGAAATTGAAAGTGGAAAAGAATATATTGAAGGACAACAAGACGATGACGACTTTGAGAAATTAGAACTAAGAATCTTTGACTTAGCATTAAGAAAATTCATCACAGGTGTTGCAAATGGAGAAACTACAACTGACATCACAGACCGTGCGCCAGTATTTATCAAAAAAGGTACAGAATATAGCTATGAACATACAAAAGAGCCAGTAGAAGTAGCTAATGGAAATATAGTTATTTATACTTTAAGAATTTTCAATGAAGGAAATGTAGCAGGATATGCAAGCAAAGTAAAAGATGATTTACCAGACGGACTAGAATATTTACCAGAACACAGTATTAATACAGCATTCCAATGGAAAATGTATAAAGAAGATGGTACTGAAACAAAAGAGGTATCAGAAGCAAAATATATAGAAACAGACTTCTTATCAAAAGATAAGGAAAAAGCAGAAAAAGAAAATCTAATTGCAGCATTTAATCCAGAGGCTATGGATATGCCAGATTATAGAGATGTTAAGATTGCCTTTAAAGTAACAGAGCCAAACACATCAGATAGAATTATCATCAATCAAGCACAAATTTCAGATGACACAGATGAAGATGGAAATCCAGTAGAAGATGTTGATTCTGTACCAGATGAGTGGAATGAAGGCGAAGATGACCAAGATATCGAAAAAATTAAAGTAAAATACTTCGATTTAAGCTTAAAGAAATGGGTAACAGAAAGTATTGTAACAGTAGATGGAAAAACAACTGTAACCAAATCAGGTCATACAGGTGATGAGAATCCTGAACCACCAATGAAGGTAGAAATTCCATATGGAAAAACAAATACAATTGTAGTTAAATTTAGATTTAACATTAAAGTAACCAATGAAGGTGAAATTGCAGGTTATGTAAAAGAAATCGAAGACTATATTCCAGAAGGATTAAAATTTGTTGCAAAAGATAATCCAAAATGGACAGAAAAAGATGGAAGAGTAACAACAGACCAGTTAAAAGATAAATTACTACAACCAGGAGAAAGTGCAACAGTAGATATTGTATTAACTTGGATCAATGGTAAAGACAACATGGGGCAAAAAGTAAACTGGGCAGAAATTAGTAAAGACGAAAATGAATACAATTCACCAGATATTGACTCAACTCCAGGAAACAAAGTAAAGGGAGAAGATGACATTGACCAAGCACCAGTATTATTAGCACCAGCAACAGGAAGTACACAAACATATGCCATATTAGTTTTAGGATGCACAAGCATTTTAGCAGGTGGAATTTTCTTAATTAAAAAATATGTAATTTAAAAGTTATTTTACATTTACAGAAGTTCTATAACTGCATACAGCCTGTAAAGATGATTTTTCAAATTAATTTATTTGATAAATCTACTTACAGGCTGTAATTTGTTATATTTGGGGTCGTAGCTAAAGCTACTCCACTCGCCACTTCTTCCAATTGTAAAATAACTTTTAAGTTTATAAAATCTATTCAAAAAAGTTGTTACACAAATGTTTACATTAAAAAATTCATATGCTATAATTAATTTGTAGTATTATAATTACAAAAATGGACAAAATAAATAAAAACGAAACAAAAAATAAGGAGAATACAAATGAACCAAATCCTAGCGATTGAGAATAGAAAAAAAGAACCAAAACAAAAAAAACAAAGTAGTGGAAGAGCAATAGAAACAAGAGGTATTGTTCGCTTCTTTGCTATTGTTATTATAATATTTGGCTTAGTTCTAATAGGTGAAGGTTCCTATGCAATGTATAAAGAAGCTGCTGACAAAAATCCAGCTAACATGCCAAAAGTAATGGTTAGTAGAGAGGGCGACAAAGTAATTGTTAGTGTAGAACATACAACAGAAATTTCTAAAGTAATTTATTCTTGGAATAATGGAGAAGCTACAGAAGTTCCACAAGGTGGGATAACAGCCTACGAAGAAATTCTACTTCCAAATCAAAATAGTATTTTAAATATTACTATTGAAGATATGAAAGGTAAAAAAGCTTATTATCAAAAAGAATATATAGTAGAAGGAATGGATATTACTAAACCAACTATTAATATACAAGTAGAAGATGGAAGTCAAAAAATGATAATTACAGCAGAAGATGAAACAGCGATTAAATACTTATCATATCAATGGGAAGGCGAAGAAGTAGTAAGAGAAGAAGCTACTCTAGATACACAAACAAAAATAGAAAAAGAAATTAATTTAACACCAGGTACAAAGAAAATCACTATTATAGCAGAAGACACGAGTGGAAATAGAGAACAAATAGAAAAGGAAATTATTGCGACTACTTCAAAACCAAAAATATCTTCTGCTTGTTTCTTT
>JAAWNJ010000085.1 GCA_022798895.1 Clostridia bacterium
GGAGAGATGGAAGTTTGGGCATTAGAAGCTTATGGTGCAGCTTACACACTACAAGAAATGCTAACCGTTAAATCAGATGATATTGTTGGACGTGTTAAGACATATGAATCTATTGTAAAAGGTGAAAATGTACCAGAACCGGGAGTACCAGAAGGATTTAAGGTATTGATTAAAGAACTTCAATCTTTAGGATTAGATGTACGTTTATTATCACCAGACAACCAAGAATTAGAATTAAAGGAAAATATTGATGAAGGAATTGACTTCAACAGTATTGAAGACACCAAGAAGTTTGTAGAAGAGGAAGAAGCGGTTGTTGATGAAAATGAATTGTCAGATGGATATGCAGAAGAAAGTGAAGATATAGCAGAACTAGATGATCTTATGGATACAGATGAGGACGCATTATTTGAAGGACTTGATGATGAGGAAATCTTGTTAGATGATACAGATTTAGGAGAAGATAATCTACTTAATGATCAAGATTTGTTAGGTAACGAAGAATAAGAGCTAATTAGTATTTTGCAAAAGTTATTTATAATATCACTCGGTTTTACGGTTGCTTTTTTCAAATGTTAAAAATGATAAATCATTTTTAACGCACTAAAGAAAAAAGCAACAGGCGCTCGCAGGCTCGCCTTGCGCAACCTTCGCTCTTATTATAAATAACTTTGCAAATGATAATTATTTAACAACAAATAAAGGAGTAAAGTAGATGGGACGTAAAGAATTTGTGGAAAGCCTAAAAAAAGATACTGGCTATCAAGAAATGTATAATTTTATTACAGAAGATTTTGCAACTGGAGAAATTATTACACAACTTGATGTATATAGAAGATTTAGACAAAGATATCCTTCGTCAAGAGCTTTTATTAATTGGGATAGAAAGTTATTATTTGATACAGTAATTGCTTCTTTAGAACAAGAAGGAAGAGTGCACTTGTTCGCAACTGGATCAGGAGAATATGTGGTAGATGCTCCAAGAGATATTGAGATATCTCAAGAAAAAGTAATACAAGAACATTAAAGAAAAACAAATTTTATTGAAGGAGGGAGAAAGATGTCAAAGATACCTAACGAAATTAGCAATATAATAGAACAATTTGTTAAAGGTGTAAATGAAATATTAGGAAATAGAGTAAAGAAAATTATACTTTATGGCTCTTATGCTAGAGGCGATTTCAATGAGAGTTCAGATATTGATATTATGATTTTAACAGATTTGACAGACGATGAAATAATAGAATATCGTGAGAAAGTATGGGATTATGCTTATGATTTAGAGTTTGAAAATAATTTTGATATTCAACTCTCTCCTTTAGTGAAAAATATAGACAAATTTAATTATTGGCTAGAGGCACTACCTTTTTATATGAATGTACAAAAAGAAGGGGTGGTGCTAAGTGAGTGCTAAAATATCAAAGAGTTTGTCAAGTCATAGAATGGAACAAGCTAAAGAGGAACTTGATGATGCTAAATTTTTGTATGATGCTAATAGATTTAAAGGTGCAAACAATAGGGCATATTATGCTATATTTCATACTATGAAAGCAATTTTAGCATTAGAGCCCATAGATTTTAAAAGACATAAAGATGTATTGGCATATTTCAATAAAAATTATATACATACAGAAGTATTTCCTAGAAGCTTAGGACACAGGATTGCAAAGGCTAGTATGACAAGAGAAGATAGTGACTATGATGATGAATTTATTATAAAGCCAGATACTACAAGAGAACAAATAGAAACAGCAGAAGAATTGATTAATTTAGTAGAAAAATATATTGAAAACAATTAATTAAATAGCCTTCACAAGAAAAATGAAATAATGACCAGAGGGAATTGCACAGCAGTGGAAAGTATCTCATTAGAATTTGTGAAAACCCTGAAAGAGTGTTGGTTTAGGGACGTATCTTTAACTGACGCTTTGAAGAAGAATTAATATAATGAAAATTAAATAACAAAGTGTTGGTTTAAGGTACGTCCCTAAACTGACACTGAAAATAATATTGAGGGGGCTAAATTCGTGGATGAATTAGAAATCTTTAATAAAATTAAAATTGGCTTAGCATCTGATGAGAAAATCAGAGAATGGTCAAAAGGTGAAGTAAAAAAACCAGAAACAATTAATTACAGAACTTTAAAACCAGAAAAAGAAGGTTTATTCTGTGAGAGAATTTTCGGTCCAACAAAAGATTGGGAATGCCATTGTGGTAAGTATAAAAGAGTAAGATATAAAGGAATTGTCTGCGATAGATGTGGTGTTGAAGTAACAAAATCAAAAGTTAGACGTGAAAGAATGGGACATATTGAACTTGCAGCACCAGTTGCACACATTTGGTATTTCAAAGGAATTCCAAGCAGAATTGGTTTAATGTTAGATATTACACCAAGAAACTTAGAAAAAGTAATTTACTTTGCGTCATATATTGTAACAGATAAAGGAACAAGTGAATTATCTAAATATCAAGTATTATCTGAAAAAGAATACCATGATGCAGAAGAAAAATATGGAAGAGGTTCTTTTAAAGCTGAGATGGGTGCAGAAGCCATTGAAAAGCTATTAAAAGAAGTAGATGTTGATAAATTAACAGAAAAGTTAAAGAAGGAATTAGAAAAAGCTAGTGAGCAAAAGAAAGCTAAAATTGTAAAAAGATTAGATACAGTAGAAGCTTTCAAATTATCAGGAAATCATCCTGAGTGGATGATTATGAATGTTGTTCCAGTTATTCCACCAGATATTAGACCAATGGTACAATTAGATGGTGGTAGATTTGCAACATCAGATTTAAACGACCTATATCGTAGAGTAATTAATAGAAATAACCGTTTAAAGAGATTATTAGAATTAGGTGCTCCAGAAATCATTGTACGTAACGAAAAAAGAATGTTACAAGAAGCTGTTGATGCTTTAATTGACAATGGTAGACGTGGAAGACCTGTAACAGGTGCTGGTGGAAGAGCTTTAAAATCTTTATCAGATATGTTAAAAGGTAAACAAGGTAGATTCCGTCAAAACTTACTAGGTAAACGTGTTGACTATTCAGGACGTAGTGTTATCGTAGTAGGACCAGAACTAAAACTATATCAATGTGGTGTGCCAAAAGAAATGGCAGTAGAATTATTTAAACCATTTGTTATGAAAGAATTAGTTGGACGTGGTATTGCTCATAATATTAAAAATGCAAAAAGAATGGTAGAAAGATTACGTCCAGAAGTATGGGATATTCTAGAAGATGTTATCAAAGACCATCCAGTACTTCTAAACCGTGCACCAACACTACATAGACTTGGTATCCAAGCATTTGAGCCAGTATTAGTAGAAGGTAGAGCAATTAAGCTTCACCCATTAGTATGTACAGCATTCAATGCTGACTTCGACGGTGACCAAATGGCTATTCACTTACCATTATCACCAGAAGCACAAGCAGAAGCAAGATATTTAATGCTATCAGTTAACAACTTACTAAAACCACAAGATGGTAAACCAGTAACAGTACCAACCCAAGATATGATCTTAGGTGCTTACTATTTAACTATGGAAGTACCAGGAGAAATTGGAGAAGGAAATTACTATTCTTCACCAGATGAAGCGATTATGGCATATTATAACCATGATTTAGGACTACATTGTAAAATCTGGGTAAAAATGGAGAAAGAAATTGATGGAGAATTGGTAACTGGTAAAATTGAGACAACAGTTGGTAGAATTATCTATAACCAAGGTATTCCACAAAATCTTGGTTTTGTAGATAGAACAAAGAAAGAAAACTTATTGAAATTAGAAATTGATTTTCCAGTTTCTAAAAAGACATTAGGAAAAATCATTGCTAAATCAATTAACGCAAATGGTCTAAGTGCAACAGCAGAATTACTTGACTATATCAAAGCAACTGGTTTCAAACATTCAACAACAGCAGGTATTACAGTATCTATTGACGATGTTAAAGTACCAGCAGCTAAAAAACAAATTTTAGCAGATGCAGACGAACAAGTAAATAACGTATTAAAACAATATAAACGTGGTTTAATTACTAACGAGGAAAGATACAATTCTGTTATCAAGATTTGGGAAAAAGCAACAGATGATGTTACAGAAGCAATGAAGAACAATTTTGAAGAATTAAACCCAGTATATATGATGAGCCAATCAGGTGCCAGAGGTAACGTAAACCAATTAAGACAAATTTCAGGTATGCGTGGTCTTATGGCAAGTACAACTGGTAAAACGGTTGAAATTCCAATTACCTCATCTTTCCGTGAAGGTCTAGATGCTCTAGAATACTTTATTTCTGCACACGGTGCCAGAAAAGGTTTAACAGATACAGCCTTAAGAACAGCTGACTCTGGATACTTAACAAGAAGATTAGTAGACGTATCACAAGATATTATCATTCGTGAAGACGATTGTGGAACACATGAAGGTGTAGAATTAACAGATATTAAAGATGGAAACCAAATTATTGAAAAACTAGAAGAAAGATTAGTTGGTAGATTCCCACTAGAAACTATTATTGATCCAACTACCAAAGAAGTTATTGTAGATACAGATACAATGATTACAGAAAGCATGGCAGAAAAGATAAGAGCAATTGGTATGGAGAAAGTAAAAGTGCGTTCAGCATTAGGTTGTCATACAAAACATGGTGTTTGCCGTAAATGTTATGGTATGGGCTTAGCAACACGTGACTTAGTAAATATTGGTGAATCAGTTGGTATCATTGCTGCACAATCTATTGGTGAGCCTGGTACACAGCTTACTATGAGAACAATTCACTCAGGTGGTGTTGCAGGTGTTGCAGATATCACACAGGGTCTTCCAAGAGTTGAGGAGCTTTTCGAAGCTCGTAAACCAAAGGGATTAGCTATTATTACTGAAATTGAAGGAACAGTTAAAATTTCTGAAGAAAAGAAGAAAAAAGAAGTTATTGTTACATCTAGTGATAATTCTAAAACATATCCAATTCCATTTGGTGCTAAACTAAAAGTAAGAGAAGGAGATTGGGTTGAAGCAGGTGACCCTCTAACAGAAGGTTCTATTAATCCAAGTGACATTTTTGCCATCAAAGGTGCAGAAGGAGTATTTGAATATTTAGTACAAGAAGTTCAAAAAGTTTATCGTAATCAAGGTGTTGATATTAACGACAAACATATTGAAGTAATTGGTAGACAAATGCTTAAGAAAGTAAGAGTGGAAGATAATGGAGATACAGAACTATTAGCTGGCTCTTTAGTAGACATTTATGAGTTTGAAGAAGCAAATGAGAAAGCAAGAGTAGAAGGAAAGAAGATAGCAGATGGAAAACGTCTATTATTAGGTATTACTAAAGCGTCACTTGCAACAGAAAGTTTCTTATCAGCAGCATCATTCCAAGAGACAACAAGAGTATTAACAGAAGCAGCTGTTAAAGGTAAAGTTGATGAATTAATTGGACTAAAAGAAAATGTTATCATTGGTAAGTTAATTCCAGCAGGAACGGGACTTCCAATATACAAAAATACACGTATTAACACAGAGGAAAATGAAGAAGAGGAAGAGACAACAAGTGTAAATATGTAATATATGATACAAAAGTGGAGAATAAAGAGAAGTCTAATTCTTCACTTTTTGCTTGAAAAATGATAAAAGGAATGAAAAAGATGAGCAAAGAAAATGAATTGTTAAGTTATATAAAAAAATTACGCAATATGGCAGATTACTTAGCAAGAGGATATGTATTACAATCTAGCGATGATGATACTGCAATAGAAATTGTGGATGATGAAATGACAAAACAAAGAAATGCCTTTTCGGTGCAAGAATATTCTCTTTATGATGAACTAGAATTATCCTATTTTGGAGAACAAAGAAGTATAGGCATTTTAATGGAGTATATAGAAGAAGGTGAATATGAAAAACAAGTTGAAGGAAAGATAGACTTTGATGAGCCTTATATACCAGACGCAGAAAATGCAGAGTTTTATAAAAGAGTAATGAAAAGGATTAATATTATTTTAAAAATGATGGCATTGTCTTTAGCATCAGGAAGTCGTATTCCATTAGAAACTGAAAAATTCGTAGCATTAAAGAAGGTTTATTTAGATGAAGATGAGTTAAGTATGCATGAAGATGAAAAAAGTGGAAGTTTAATCTATGATATGGAAAGACAATGTTTTTGTGCTATTAATTCAGAAGGTGAAATTATTGTAGAGAATGTGGATATTAATGTTGCGATGAATCTATATAATAGATTTTTGTTAATTCAAGAACAGGATGAACTATATAAAAAGGCGATAGAACAAGAGAATAGGAATAGAGAAGAAACAGATCAAGAAGAAAGAGAATAAGGTATAAAAAGGCTCTGCATTGCAGAGCCTTTTGCATGAGAAAATTAGTTGTCCATATTTTGCACACCCCTTTTATATAAGGATACAACTATGTCAACATAAGACTAGAAAAAGAGTTAAATTAAAAAGTAATAAAGATTAAAAATAATAATTGACATTTATAATACGTATTGTTAAAATATGTTTACTAGTAAAGAAAATTTGTATTAAGATTGAAATAATACAAAAGAAGGAAAAATATAGAATGACGGAGGAAAAAGAAAAATGAGAATTAGAACCCAAAAAATGAATCCCGAAAGTGTTGATGCTCTAGAGAGAGAGAGAGAGAGAGAGAGAGAGCTATAGTTTAAATAACAAGGGAACCACTAGGAAATACTGCCAACATAACCTATCTACAATCGGAAAAGCTTCTAATCGAGGAATAACACTTGTGGCGTTAGTTGTGACTGTAGTGATTTTGCTCATCTTAGCAGGAATAACACTAACTTATGTATTTGGGGATAATGGAATTATCAAATTAGCACAAAAGGCAAAAAATGAAACAGAAGCAGGAATGCAAAAGGAGCAAGATGAATTAGGAAACTTAGTAAATATGTTAAAAGATGAATATGGAAATAGTACAGGAGGAGGTAATAATGGTGGAAACGGAGACAATACAACAAATCCGCCAGACCAACCAGAGCCACCAGTAGACGATCAAACAGTAGAAGATATTGTTGATAAAATACAAGATACCAATACCACAGTAGAAGATAAAAATGGAAATCCGATAACTGTTCCAGGAGGCTTTAAAGTAGTACCAAATGGAGGTACAGGAAATGTAGAATACACATATAATGGAGAT
>JAAWNJ010000086.1 GCA_022798895.1 Clostridia bacterium
CATTGCTCCGTATTCTGTTGTTCTCATCATATGAACATCTATATTATTACTGCTACTTGTCGCAACAAGATTATCTCCTATTGTTTCGTTTAACCCCATTGTTTGTCCACTTTTTTCCATATCTCTTATACTTGTAATCCAACTAGCTCCTGTGGCTGTTTTTCCTGTAGCATGTGTTGTTGGATTTGCCTGTAAGGCAGCTTTGCTTGTGCTTCCGCTTAGAGTTAATATACCTAATAACAAAGCACTTGTTACTAAAATTTGTTTTAATTTTTTTGTATTTTTCATCTTTTTTACCTTTTCCTTTCTTTTGTTTTCTTCATAAATAACATAACATTTCACATTTTAAGTCGTTGTATTTCCTGTTAATTAATTTATATGTTATTTATATATATCTTTATAAATTATATAAAAAGTTTTTATAAAAAGTCAATGTGTTTTATAAAAATTTTTATTATTTTTATAAGTTTTTTTATGTTTAACATAAACTTTCTTTGATTTCAAATGTTTTTATAAAATTATATAATAACATTTATAGTTTGGAGGTATTTATGGAAAATAATGCGAAAAAAGAACTTGCCCAAAAAGTTGGGAATAGAATATATGAGCTTAGAAAAAAAAATAATTTGACTAGAGAAAAGTTTGCAGAACTTTGCGACATTACTTCTCAAAATGTTTATTATTTAGAAAAGGGAGATGGCTTACCTAGTTGTATTACTTTAATAGACATGTGTAATCAATTTCATATCTCTCCTTCTAAACTTTTATTTGACCCTATTGAAAAAGAAGAAACTATTTTTAATGAAACTTTGTTAACCAATTTCAATAAACTTTCTACTCAAGATAAAAATTTTGTTATTAACATGGTTGACTCCATGATAAATTTGTTATTAGAAAATACAAAAAAATCTTCTAAATAGCTTAAAGTACTAATTATATACTTTTTAAGTGTGACGAGTGTTGCACTAATGTGCAACCCGAATACATTCGAGTTATGGAATGCTAAAATTCAGGGAAAATCCATTGATTTTCCCTGAATCTTATTGTATTCTGTACGAAGATATGTTCAGCAACAAAAGAGTATATAATTAGTACTTTAAACATTATTTATATAAAAATGTTATTCATTACTCATTTGCTCTTGCTTTTGCAATAAATCTCTGAGAACCATCATAGTTACAAGTAATTAGAGTAATTTCTTTTCTTCCATTCGTTTTTTGACTAGTACATGTTGTGTCATATGGATCTATCATATCTGTTTCATAAACATAATAGCTTAATGCTTCTCCGTCCATTTCTGTGATAATAATTTCTGCCCCCATTTTAATTTGATTTAGTTTTCCAAAAAATCTGCTATCATTATAATTATGACCTACAATACACATATTTCCTACTTGATTTGGATTTGGTCCCCAATATTTATTTAATGACACTTTTAAAAGTGCTTCTGAAGTCTTCGCCAACACTGGATATTTTATCCCTAAACTTGGAATAGATAAATAAGCTACCGTATCATAAGCTTTTCCATCTGATGCAATTGCCTTTTCTACTACAACCTTTTTTTCAGCTACTTGTGCATCTTTTAAAATACTACTATCAATTGCCATTGCAGTTTGCGTAATAGATTGCTTTATATTAGAGTCAAAATTTGGTAATTGACCAATAATAGCGTCTTCTTGTGACATCGCTTTTGATGTCATATTCCATGAACCAAGTCCCATTAATATTACTATACAAATTGCTATAATCAATAATAAACTTGTTATTATCATTCCACTGCTGTTAATGACTTTTCTCTGTCTTTTCTGTGGACTATGATAAAAATCTTCTTGTCTAGTAAATTCGCTTGCATCATCCATCATTCTTTTGTTATAAGAAGAATCATTTGTATAAAGAATTTGAATCATTCGTTCCTCATAGGATACTTTTGCTAAGTATCTCTATATCCTCCTTTTCAATATTTTTTCTAGCCTGAAATCTCACTAAAATATTCATTAATTCGGATAATTAGCTCTTGTTTTGCTTCTTCCATTGTCATATTTTCAACTTGTGCTCCTGCTAGGGTGATATGACCACCACCACCTAATTTCTCTAGAATAACTTGAACATTAATATCTCCAATTGAACGTCCACTAATGCAGATTTTATCTCCTACTTGCCCCATTACAAAGGAAGCTGTAATATCACTAATTGTTAATAATTCATCTGCCGCTTTAGCACAAATTAAGTTAGCATCTTTATCGTTTTCCTCATAAATAGAAACTGCAATATTTTCTTCAATCATCTCTGCCTTTTCTACAATTTTAGAAATCTTATTATATGTTTTCAAATCACTTTGAAACCATTTTTTAACCTTAATAATATCCACTCCACATTTTCTTAAATATGCAGCGGCTTCAAAAGTTCTAACACCTGTTTTAAAAGTAAAGTTCTTGGTGTCCATCATAATTCCTGCATATAAACTTTCTGCCTCAATACTTGTTAACTCTATTCCTTTTGTAGCATATTCCAAAATTTCTGTTACTAATTCTGATGCAGAAGAAGCATATACTTCATGGAAAGTTAAAATGCTATCCTCAATATAATCTACACTTTTCCTATGGTGGTCAATAATGACTACCTTATGTGTCTCTTCTAACAATTCTGGGACTTCTACATAATTTACTTTATGAGTATCTACTACTACAAGTAAAGTTTCTGGTGTAATTTTAGAAATAGCTTCCGCTTTATTAATAATACTTTCTGTATATTCTGGTTCTTCTTTTGCAGTTTCTACAAAAGCTTGCAAATTGACTCCTGTCTCGTTATATATTACATAAGCTTCTTTTTCTAATGTTCTGGCTAAGCGATAAATCCCCATACTTGCACCCATAGAATCCATATCTCCATTGGTATGCCCCATAACCATAACTTTATCTGCTTCACTGATTAATTCTTCTAAAGCATGTGATACAATTCTTGCTTTTACCTTTGTTAGTTTTTCTACTTCTTGTGTTCTTCCTCCAAAGAAAGTATACTTTCCATCTTCTCTTACAACTGCTTGGTCTCCACCTCTACCTAGTGCAATGTCTAATCCTGCTTGTGCTGATTTATATTTTTCGTAATTGGATTCCCCTTCATTAGAAACTGCTATACTCAAGGTAATTTGAATTTTATCTGATAATTCTAATTCTTTAATTGTGTCTAATATTCTAAACTTTCCTTCTTCTAATTCGGCTAAATACCTTTGTTCAAAAATACAGACAAAAGTATCTCTTTCAGATTTTACTACTAACCCTTCAAAACTTGCTGCCCACTCATAAATACTTTTCTCTATTTTTGCCTTTACTACTGGCTTGTCCTCATCCTCTATTCTCTGATTTACTTCTTCGAAGTTATCTATCATGATCACTCCCACACAAATCTGAGAGTCTTGATAATTTTGCTCTATTTGGATATGTTCTGTATTATCTAGGAAATATAGAGTTAGCATGTATTTTTCTTTTGCCTTAGTATACTTCCCAAGTATTTGATAAATTTTATCTCCAATTTCTACTTCTTTCTGAATATCTCTTTCTGGATTTTCTGGATTGTTTTCAATTTCTAATTTAATTTGCTTTACTAAATCATTTAAAATATTCTTGATATCAATGTTAGCAAACTCTTGACTAAACTTATTACTTTTCCATACTACATTTCCATCTGTCTCTACAATAACAAGTGAAAATGGTGAATTTATCATTGTATTTTTAGCTGCTTTATCCACATGAAATGTTAACTCTTGAAGATGCTCTGATAATTCACTTTGTCGTTTTTGGTCACTCCAATAAGTGTATAATAATACCAATATATACACAAAAATAGCAGGTATGAAATACCCAATATTTAAAATACTAATTAAAACTAGCAAAACTGCTATTACAATTAAATATATTTTAGTTCTTGCTATTAATCCTTTAAATACTTTTTTCGTATTGTTATTTGGCATAAAAATCTCCTTTTTATCTCTTTTATTATACTATGTTTCTCACGTTATGTCAATGAAAAAAGTAATTGTTACAAACACAGAAAAAACGCCACACTATGAAGTGGCGCCATTCTATTGCTATTCTTTTTTTCTCTCCAATCCCTTTATTCTATTGCCTTCCAGAAATTTTGTCCTGGTATCAGGGGTATCAGAAATCTTTTCATCTTTCTCTTTTTTTATTTTTCGTAAAACAATGTACAGTATTACTTTACATAACAAATTGGGCGAAAGGAAAAGCTGGCATGGTCATCTTTGGTCGTAGTGTGGTTTCGATAAGACGCAGTGCGACCGACGCTGTTATAACTACCTCCCCTAAAAACACATGGAAAACTACCACTACTATACGCGTTAGTAGAATGTTCTGTGCTCCATTCATAACAATTTGAAGCCATATCATGGATATTACATACTTTATCTCCTGACATTCCTGTATTTAATTGGCTAGCATTTACTGTTGCCTTATTCGCATAATTACTATTTCCTGAATATTTTTGTATAAACACTATTGCTGTGTCCCAACTATAACTATTGATTAAATCACTTTCTACATAATTACTACTATACATATATTTTGCATTTGTAGCTGCGTTTGGCTGCGTGATACCTCCCCACACTGTTTTATCATATTGTGATTTTACTTTTCCATCTGTTCCTTTATTTGCTTCATATCTTGCAAAGTAATATCCAGCATTTGCTTTTGTTTTCGTTATAAACTCTTCTAAGCTTTTAGCAGCTGTATTTCCTGAATTCCTAGTTAATTCTTGATAAAAAGGTGATATTGTTACTGTTTGTGTATAATTATCTGCATTCTGTTGTAGCATTGGAGTTCCATTAGTTGTATCAAATGTATACCTTCCTAAAGTTATTGTTGTCGTAGAACCATCTTTATTCTTAATATCTCCTACTGGTATCCATACAAATTGATTTCCTTCATTATCTTGAATCACTAATCCACCTGTTACTTTATTGACATTATCACTTGTTCCTACTGCAAAACCTCCTGGTATTTGTGCTGTATTTCCTTCGCTGTCTGTATATGGTATTGTACTTGTTTTTATCTCTGAGAATAGTTCTGTTGTAATTTTACATTCTGCTGACAAATTTGTTCCATCTTTTGTGGTTGCTGTTATTGTTACATCTCCACCTTTGGTTCCTGCTTTTACCAAGCCTGTATTATCTACTATTGCTATTTCTGGATTACTGCTTTTCCATATAACCTCTTTTTCCGTTACATTACTTGGTTCAAATGTTGCCACTAACTGTAAATCATTTGTCCACGAATTTCCTCCTGTTACTGTATAGGCAGTTTTATTTAAAGAAATAGCTGTTGCTAATATTGGTTCTATTACTTTTACTTTACATTCCTTTGTATAACTTCCATAAGTTACTGTTATGGTTATCTCCGCTTCTTTTTCAGTTGATGCGATTTCTATAACTTTATTACTTCCTTCTTTTACTCTTACTGTTGCAACTGTCTCATCACTGCTTGTTACTGTTAAATTTGCTGTACTTTCTTCTCCGCTATTTTCAAAATCTGATTTAGTTAAGTTTGAAGCTTCTCTATCTATCGTAATAAAACCTTTATTACTATGCATTTGATAATATTTTCCTTGCACTTCTACATAATATACAAATGGGTCATCTACACCTTCATAAGTTACTTTAATTTCTGCTGTCTTATTTTTCCCTATTACCATACTTTCTTTATCTAAACTAATCCCAGTAATATCTCCTTCTGCTACTGGTCTTTGTTCTATTGTATATCCTTCATTTCTTAATTGCTCTATTACCTTACTTGTTTCTACTTTTGTACTTAAATTACTACTTGCAATTTCCATTAGTTTATCTGAATATATCATTTGAGATCGTTCTTCTATTTTCCCTAACTCTGTCTGTATTTTGGCATCTGATGCTTGTTTAAATATACTATTATCTCCAAGCACATAAGTAAGAGTTATTCCGTCGCTTACTCTTTTTTTACCTTTGCTATTACAATACTGTAAATTTCACTTTAAAATTCGATTTTGTTCTGTACGACATCTGACAAATTCATTTCAATTTTCAGAAAAATTTATTTCTGTTTTTTTGTCATGCTAGTTTACAGAAAAACGTGTGAATTCTATTTTTCACACGTTTTTCTACTCTATTGGACGGTATTTTTCCTCTCCAATCCTGCTATTTTATTACTTTCTAACAATTCTGTCTGGGTATCAGAGTCCTTTTTTCTTTTTAATTTTACGCAAACCAGTGCGTAGTGCTACTTTACATACAAAAGTGGACGAAAGGAATCGGTAGCAGTCAAAAAGGAGGAACCGCGCGCAGACGCAACGAAGTATTTGTTGATGACGTTGTAATACCCTCCCCTAGGAACACAAGGATAACTACTGCTACTAGACGTGCGAGTGCCATGCTCCGTACTCCACTCCCAACAGTTTGAAGCCATATCGTGGATATTACATACCTTATCTCCTGCTTTTCCTGTATTTAACATGCTTGTATTTACTGATTGCTTGTTTGCATAGTTACTGTTTTCTGAATATTCTTGGATAAATACAATTGCAGTATCCCAACTATAGCTATTAATCAAATCACTTTCTACATAATTGTTGCTATACATTCCTCTAGCTTGTGTTGCTGCATTTGTCTGAGTACTATTATACCATACTGCTTTATCATATTGTGATTTCACTTTATTATCTGTTCCTTTACTTGCCTCATATCTTCCTAAGTAATATCCTCCATTTGCCTTTGTTTTATTTACAAAATCTCCTAAGTTTTTAGCAGCTGTATTTCCTGAATTTCTGGTTAGTTCTTGAAAATAAAAGCCATCACCGCTTGATATTAACTATTTGAGTATAATTATCTTCCTTTTCAGCTGTATAGGCTGCTTGATGTAATGTCGGTGTGCCATTTGTTTCGTCAAATGTATATCTTCCTAATGTGATAGTTGTTGTACTTCCATCTTTATTTTTTATCTCTCCTACTGGTATCCATACAAACTGATTTCCTTCATTATCTTCAATTACGATTCCATCTTGCACTGCTGGTGTTCCATCTCCATTATATGTGTATTCTACATTTCCTGTACCTCCATTTGGTACTACT
>JAAWNJ010000087.1 GCA_022798895.1 Clostridia bacterium
CTGTACCAATACTGTTATACCAGTCTGCTCCATTTAAAATAATTCTAGTCACATTTGCAAAAGTTTCTACATTATTAATTAAAGTTGGCTTGAACCATAACCCCTGATTTGCTGGATATGGTGGTTTTACTCTTGGTTGGCCTCTTTTTCCTTCAATTGATTCTAAAAGCGCTGTTTCTTCTCCACAGACAAATGCTCCTGCACCTAATCTAATATCTACATCAAATTCAAAACCACTTCCCAAAATATTTTTTCCCAATATTCCATATTCTCTGGCTTGGTTTATCGCTACCTGAAATCTTTCTACTGCAATTGGATATTCTGCTCTTACATAAATATATCCTTGATTAGCTCCAATAGCATATCCTGCTATCATCATGGCTTCTAATACAGAGTGCGGATCACCTTCTAAGATACTTCTATCCATAAAAGCTCCTGGGTCACCTTCATCTGCATTACACACAACATATTTTTGCTTTCCTGTCGCTACTTTGGTAAGAGCCCATTTCTTTCCTGTTGGAAAGCCTGCTCCTCCTCTACCTCTTAAACCTGATTTTTCAATTGTATCAATAACTTCTTCTGGTGTCATTTCTAATAATACTTTTTCTAATGCCTTATATCCATCAAAGGCTATGTATTCATCAATTTTTTCTGGGTCAATTCTCCCACAGTTTTGAAGTGCAATTCTTTTTTGCTTTTTATAGAATGTAAGGTCATCCAATTTTTGTACCTTATTTCCATCAATATCCCTGCAAAGTAAACGCTCTACCGTCTTCCCCTCTACTATATGTGTCTCAATAATCTCTTCACAATCCTCTGGTGATACCCCTGCATAAAAAGTATTTTCTGGACGAATAATTACAATGGGACCTTGGGCACATAGACCAAAACACCCTGTTTGAATAACACGTACATTTTCTATTTTCTTTTCTTCTAAAATCTTACGGAAATTTTCAATAATTTGTGGAGATTTTGAAGAAGTACAACCTGTTCCATGGCATACTAAAATATGTTTTTCTTTTGTTCCAACATTACTATTTACGCGAAGGTCTAATTCTTTTCTTTTTTCTTCTCTTATCTTTCTAATCTTTTCTAGAGTTTCCATGTTACCTCCCAAGCCAGTGTCAGTTTAGGGACGTACCTTTAACCAACACTTCGTTATTATTTGTACAATTATCTGGTTTTTTTTCAAAGCGTCAGTTAAAGATACGTCCCTAAACCAACACTATTTCATCAATTTATCAAGTACCTCATCTAACTTTTTCACTGTCGCCCTACCATATACTTCCCCATTTATTGTAAATACTGGCGCTATTCCACAGGCTCCTACACATCTAGTACTATCAATAGAAAATTTACCATCTGGAGTTGTTTCTCCCTCTTCTATTTTTAATCTCTGTTTCAAACGTTCCATTAGTTTTTCAGAACCTTTTACAAAGCATGCTGTTCCTAAGCATACTGATATTGCATATTTTCCTTTTGGTTTTAGGGTAAATCGAGAATAAAAAGTAATGACTCCATAGATTTCAGCCATTGGAATATTTAGATATTCAGAAATTTCTTTTTGTGCAGTTTGTGGAATATATCCATACTTCATTTGCACTTCATTTAAAATAGGAATTAAATTGTCTTTTACTTGTGTGTATGGTTGCATGATATCTTGTAATTCTTGTTTTAATTTTTCTTCCATACAATTACAATTTTTTTCTTCATTCTCATTCATATTCTTCCTCCCAATATTTAATATATTGTATTGGTTTTAACTTAGGTTTATTATATCAAACAGATTGTTTTTGCACAACAGAATTCGACAGATTATTATATTTTTTTGCATTATAAAACTACCCTATTGATAAGAGTTTCATCTTAATTTACTATTTCTTATTTAAGGAAATTCATTAGAAAGTTTATATGGATTAAAATTTATTTTTGATATGTAAATTAAAAAATGTTTTTAAATCTTGTTTTGTACTAAGAATGTATAGAATATAAGAAGAAATAGCATTCTACTTGAACTGCCATTTCTTCTCTAATTTATTTAAAACTAATCTTACTATTAATAGGACAAATCTGAATAAATGTCTTTCCATCATTTACTTCTATTTCATTGCCCTTTAGGTCCTTATATTTTGTTTGCCCTGTTCTTGATGTTTTTTCACATTTAATCGGAATATATTTACCATTTGTAATATAGTATCCATCTAAAGTTTTAACATTGTCAATCGTTTGTCTTCCGTAACTATCAATTGTAGAATTTTCACATTTAGTAATAATAATATTCTTCACTTGTATTGCTTTATTCGTATTCCAATCTTTTTGAACAGTATCTCTAGAATATCTAGTATAAGTTTTGGTATCTTTGTTATAGGTATATTTTACTGTGTTATAAGCAGAATATGGAATTGTTATGCTATTTGCTAGATTTGTTACCTTTTCTACTGGCTCACTTGTTGTGTTGGTCTCATTGGCTTTAGCCACTTCTTTTTTGTCTTCTAGTTCTACTTCCTCTGCTACATACTTTAACACATTTCCTTTTGTTGTAGTTCTTCTAAAACCTTCACTTTTCAAAACTTTCTCTAAGTTAGTTGTAGAAATAACTGCATTGTGAGGTGCATAACGAGTTGTGTCTCTCCAAAAATTATTTCCACTGTCATACACACCTTCTATATGGTCTATCCCAAACTTGGTAAAATCCGAACCTGCTTGCGGACTATGTCCATAATGGATATAGATAGCATCATTCTCCATTGCATAGTCTATGAAATAGTGTCTAGAACTTCTAATAGGCCCAATCTTTTTTAGGTTTTGATTTTTCATAACCATCATTAATCTAGTTTCGCCACCTTCTACAATAATTTCATAGATCAGATCTGCTTGCTCTAAACCTGCTTGTGGCATAGCATTAATATTATTATCAATCATAAAAGCAATAGGCCTATCATTTCCTGCAAATGTTTTTGGCTCTTTCTTTTCTTCTTGCTTTGGTTCTTGTACTTCATTTTTCGTTGTATTAGCTTTTCCAATGTCTTCTTCCTTCTCTTTATTCTGCATAATCTTCATTGCCAGCAAAGCACCTGCTATGATAATAAGAAAAATTAAAATAGCAACTAAAATTTTTGTTCCACTACTTTTTTTCTTTTGCATTCTTCTTCCACCACTCATTCTAACTCCTCCTTATTAAGGTGTGTCCCCAACCTGACACTTTTGTCAGAAAAAGGAACGTCCCCAATCTGACATCATAATAGCTGAATTATTGCATAAGCAATTCCGTATAAAATTAATGTCATCGCTGTTCCAAAACATCCACTAAAAATAATTTCAGATAATTTATGTTCTTTAGCTGCTGCTCTGCTTTCTGCTATTAAGATTGCCATGACTAATGCTAGCATTAATATCACAATATTATCTGTTACAAGCCATATAATGGTAGTTGCTGCAAATGCTATAGTGGTATGTCCACTTGGCACAAATTTTGCATTTAAGCCTTTGTGTTTATTTGTTTTAGCATATGCAATTAATGCTAATACTGCAATAATGACTACAATCATAACTGAAAATGCTAGGTGTACAGGTGAATTCGTAACATTGGAGATAAAGTTTAAACCTATGTCTGATATTTTATCAAAGAATAAGAAATAGGCTACAATAACAGCATTAATGGTTGTAATAACCACTCCCCCCGCTGCGACATCTTTTGCTATTTTTGCTTTTGGATGATAAACATCTACATATAAATCTACTACTGTTTCAATTGCTGTATTTACCATTTCTGCAAAGAGAATTAAAACTATAGTAAATAAAAAGCATAGAAATTCTGCTTTACTAAGGTTGAAAAACAAACTTATGATAACTACAACAACTGCAATGACTAATTGTTTCTTAATATTGCCTTGTGTGGTAGCTGCATAAATAATTCCATTAAAAGCATTTTTCCATGCATCTGCAAAATTCTTATTCTTAATTTTCTCTTCTTTTGTTGGATTTCCTTGCTGTTTTTCAGCTTCTTTTTTCATTGTTTCATCCTTTCTATTTACCTCATAATTTCTAACTGTGATAAAACATTTTCTTCTTTTTCTCTCATTACTTTCTTTTCAGCTTCTTCCATATGGTCATAGCCTCTTAAGTGATAAAATCCATGTACTAGCATATATGCTAATTCCCTTTCAAAGGAATGCTCATATTCTTTTGCTTGTTCTTTTACTCTTTCAATAGAAATGATAATGTCACCTAAAATTTCTTGCAAAGCTTCATTTTCTATATCTTGTTTCCATTCTTCTATCATATGGTTTTCTACTATTTTGTCTAGTTCTTCTTTCTCAAACATTGGGAAGGATAAGACATCTGTTTCTTTATCTATGTTACGATACTGCTTGTTAGCTTGTCTAATATTTGCAGGTGTTGTGAAAGTAACACATATATAGAAAGAGGTAGGATTTATGTTCTCTACCTCAAAGCATTTTTGTATTACTTTTTCTGTTAATTCTTGATATTCGTTATTTTCTGGAATATCCTGAAATATGACTTCTGCCATCTTAATCATTTTAACTTACCTTCTTACAATTATGTTTTCCTTGATTCGCTGCTTTTTTCTTTATTGCAGGAATTTTCATTGCTCATGCAATGAAAAACTCCTTACAAGATAGTTATGCAAATTTCACAAGTTCTTTAAGGCTTTGCCTTTTAGAATTTGTTAATTGGCGCTTGTAGTTTCTATTAGAAATACAATGATTTTTTACATTTTTCATAGCACCTAATGCTACTAGTTTTGCTTGATAGAATTGGATAATCTTATAGTATTTATTTTCATTGCTACGTAGTTTCTTTAAATCATTACGTAAGAATAGTACTTGTTTTTCTTGAAGATAATCCATGTAATTAACATCTTTTTTCTTATTGGTTTCTTGATATTGTTTCCAAAATGCCTTATATTCTTCTCTTAAGGCTGGTTTATCCCAATAAATTTTAGTAGCTAATAATTTTACATTATATTCTTCTATTAAAGTAATTAGTAGAGTATATGCTTTTTCTTGTTTACGAGCTACCTTTGTATCTACAATAAGGCTTCTCACATCATTTAATAATTTTTCATAACATTGTTCTGCAACAATTAATGGTAAACTATGTGTAAATAGCTTTCTGCTTAGACCTAATAAAATCATATTTTTCTCAATAGTATCATTTTGATCTAGTTTACCAACTGTGAATTTTTCAAAACTTTGATATTCTTCTACAATCTCTTTATATACCTTATTTTCAGGTTCTTGTTCCATTTTTAATGGTAAAATATTTTCTATGTACTCTTCTAAAGTAAAGAAGATTTTATTAAAGACTTCATCTTTTGCACCTGGTGTTAAGTTGTCTGCAAGCTTGATAGAGTAATGTTTTAATAGTCCTTTATATAAGCTTTCCATTTGGCTACTGTATAAAAATTTATATCTTTCTGATAATGCTGGTTTATTTAAATTATCTACTGTTTCATAATCTAAATTTAATAAATACATTTGCTTTTTATATTTATACTCTAAATACTCTGTTTCTTTTAAATGTACAATTGCATAATATTGTGATAAAGCATTTTTTTCAAAATCAGATGCTGTATCATTTTTTACTTTTTTATAAATAGAATCCATGATATATTTATCAATAGATTCTAGATATAGTGCATAGATATCTTCATATTTTTTGGTAATTGCTTCTAATTTTGTTTGGTCTTCTATATCTTCATTTTCTTTATATATTTCAAAATTCTTTAAGGCATTATTTCTTTTAATAGAAATTAATACTCCATTAATTCCAACTTTAGTTGGAGTTAATAATTTTGTTAATGTATTGCTAATTTTAGAGAAAAAGGTTTTCTCTTGGTATACTCTCAAGCTTCTTTCTTCCATAGAATTCTCCTTTTTAAAACACAATTTTTTCTTTTGTCGCAATGTTTTCAAGTACCTCGTAGATTACCTCCACTTCCACATATTCTTCTGTATGCTCCTCTGTTACCTTCTTATCTAATATGGCTTCTTTATTTTCTATTTGCTCTTCTAACCTTTTACTCAGCTCCTCTTCTCCCATTTTCTTAGCTTCTTCTAAAGAATAGGAAACTGGCTGTTTTTGGTACTCTTGATACACTTTTTCTTGTACTTCAATTGGCAAATAGAAATCGGAAAATAATCTTAATTTTTTAGTCGTCTCTATTGTATCATAATTTTCAAATTTGGGAAGCTTTTTTGCAAAATTTATTTCAAAATTATTTATCTTTACGGAATATTTCTTTTCCTCATTTCCTGTAATCTCTTTTTTCTCTTGATTGAGTGGTATTTGTATTTTCTCTGAATACCAAACTTTTGCCTGAACCTCGCCATTTGCATGGACATAACGAGTTCCTGTATACTTTCCTTCTAACCAGCCACCAACTAAGACACTTCCTTTTTTTACAATCTCCCCTTCTTTTACTAGGGGAGTACCGTTTTGCGCTGACACTTTAGTAATCATTCCTTCTTTTGTTGCCACTAAGTTACAATATTCATCTTCTGGAATGATATCTGGTTTTAAATTTGCTTCTACAATTTGTACTTTCGCATTTGTCCCACTAATTTCAATTCCTAGCCATGCAATATCTGCTCTTTGTAAGCGTATTTGGTCAATGACTTGTTTGGTATTTAATTTTGCTTTACTTGTTCCGCACTTTGAAGTCATTTTCTTCTAGCAATTGTTTAATTTCTTGTGGGTCTATCTTATCTGTTCCTGTAATTTCAATATTCCAAATAAAGTTAGATAAAGCAATCGTTCCTATCATGACTAATAAAAAGAAAAGCAAAAATATCTTTCTTTTTTGATAACGATGAAAGAAAAATGGCATTCCTTTTTTACTATCTATTTTGATTTTACATTTTGTTTTCTTGGCGATTGGCTTTATCTTTTTAAAGTCTTGAATTGATATATTTACTTTCATAATGGCTGTTTTTGGTCTTTTCGTATTCCATAAAAAAATTTTCTGATTGTTGCAAATATTCATAAACCTTTCTATATAATAGCTACAAATACCTTTTTAT
>JAAWNJ010000088.1 GCA_022798895.1 Clostridia bacterium
AGCTGGTTCACCAGGAAAGCCAAATAGTGCTAATAGTACAGCTGGAAGTAGTGAAAGTATAGCTATGTATAAAAGTGTTAAGGATAATAAAGGATTTTACATTGCTCGTTTTGAGGCAGGTATAGCTGGAACAACAGCATCTACAACTACGAATGATACAAATAAGCAAACACAAGATGGAAGTGTAAAGCCAGTAAGTCAAAAAGGAGTAGGAGTATGGAATTGTATCTCCTGGGGAGGAACAACAGCAGTAGAAGCGTCAGATAACTTACCTGGAAATGATAACGCTAATGGAGCAGTGAAAGTTGCAAGAAGTATGTACAAAAATGATAGTGTTCATAAAGTCACTAGTACCTTATGCTATGGAGTACAATGGGATGTAGCATTAAACTTTATAGATTCTAATTATATAAGTGGAAATTCAACAGGATATGTAAAAGATAGTAGTGAAAAGGGAAATTATACAAAGAGTATAGCTGTGACAGGAAGTAATACTGCTTACCAACAAAAGCATATCTATGATATGGCTGGGAATGTGTTTGAATGGACTATGGAAGCCTTTGGGTTCGGTTATCGAATAAGTCGAGGAGGTTACTACGACACTAATGGGAGCAATTGTCCAGCTTCTCATCGCATCGGTACCAGTCCAAACGACGGTAGCTGGGCCTCTGGTTTTCGTCCAGCCTTATATTTGTAGCCCTGTTCCCTAAAGTAGAGAGAGGTAAGCTAAATATTAGGACGTAAGTAAAAACAACTGAATATAAAAACGTAAGCTTAGAATAGCGTCTATCAACTGAATAGAGTTGGTGGGCGCTTGATTGTTAGAGAAAGGCTCTATCAATTCGTTTAATAAATTTCCCTGGCAAGTTGTTTTACGGAAAAAATTTTTCTCACGAAAACCCCTTGACAGTTTACAATAATCGGGATAAAATAAGAAGGTAAGTAAATATATTCTAATAATAAGTTTAGAAAAGATAAAACATACAATATTTACCAAAACTTAAAACACATTAGTGATATATATTTAGTACATTGAAAATTAAATAAGAAAGAGGTGTTTAGAGATTATGGATATCGTAATCAATATCGCCGTTTTTCTAATTTCAGCAGTGATTTTTACTTTTGTAGGAATGTATACTAGAAAGAAAATTGCTGAGTCTAAAATGGAAAGTGCAGAAAATGAAGCAAAGAAAATACTTGAAATGGCAAACATAGAAGCAGAGAATAAGAAAAAAGAAGAGATTTTTAAAGCTAAAGAAGAAATTATGAGTGCCAGAAAGGATTTAGACCAAGAGATTAGAGAAAGAAGAGGCGAAGTACAAAGTCAAGAAAGAAGATTAATTCAGAAAGAAGAAAATTTGGAGAGAAAATTAGACAACATGGAGAGAAAAGAAAAAGATTTAGAAAGAAAACATCAAGAAATTGATGACAAGAAAAATCAAATTGAAGAAGTTCTAAATAAACAGATGGAAGAATTGCAAAGAATTTCTGAATTAACTAAAGAAGATGCAAAAAAACAACTATTATCAGAAATGGAGAATCAATTAATTGTTGAAAAGGCTAACTTGGTTAGAAATATGGAAAACCAAGTAAAAGAAACAGCAGATAAAACTGCAAAAGAAGTAATTGGATATGCTATTCAAAAATGTGCAGCAGATCATACTTCAGAAACTACTGTATCTATTGTAGCTCTTCCAAATGATGATATGAAAGGAAGAATTATTGGTAGAGAAGGAAGAAATATCAAGACTTTAGAAACATTAACAGGTATTGATTTAATTATTGACGACACTCCAGAAGCAGTTGTTATTTCTGGCTTTGATCCACTAAGAAGAGAAGTTGCTAGAATTGCTCTTGAAAAATTAATTGAGGATGGAAGAATTCATCCAGCAAAGATTGAAGAAATGGTTGAAAAGGCAAAAGAAGAAATCAACCAAATTATCAAAGAAGAAGGAGAAAGAGCAATATTAGAAACAGGAGTCGTAAGCTTACCACAAGATTTGACCTTACTAATTGGTAAACTAAAATATAGAACTAGTTATGGTCAAAATGTATTAAACCACTCAATTGAAGTTTCAAATTTAGCTAGAATTATGGCAGAGGAGTTGGGGTTAGATTCTACCTTAGCAAGACGTGCTGGTTTATTACATGATATAGGTAAAGCACTAGACCATGATATGGAAGGAACACATGTAGAACTTGGTGTTGAAGTATTAAGAAAATATAAAGAAAATGAAAATGTCATCAATTGTGTACAAGCTCACCATGGAGATGTAGAACCAAAAACAATTGAAGCTGTTTTAATTCAAGCAGCTGATGCAATTTCAGCTTCAAGACCGGGAGCAAGAAGAGAAACTTTAGAAGCATATATTAAGAGATTAGAGCAATTAGAAAATATTGCTGATTCTTTTGAAGGTGTAGATAAATCTTTTGCAATTCAAGCTGGTAGAGAGATTAGAATTATTGTAAAACCTGAAAAGGTAGATGATAATCAAATGACTTTAATGGCAAGAGATATTGCTAAAAAGGTTGAAGATGAAATGGAATATCCAGGGCAAATCAAAGTCAATGTTGTTAGAGAGACTAGAGTAATTGATTATGCAAAATAAATTGCTGTCGAAATCTTTGATTTCGTGTCAGCAATTATATGCTTTGGATAAATCGTTGTCGAAATCTTTGATTTCGCGACAACGATTATACACTGGAAGTATAAATCGTAAGTAGATGAAAACAAAAGAGCCACCCGTAAGGGTGGCTCTTTTGTTGCTTTAAGTAATGATTACCCGAGGAAAAAAGAGAGTTGACCCCAATCCATAATGTACAACTATCAAGACGTCTGTAAGGATAATGGAAGTGGGGATCATGCTGCGTGTAGGATCGGCGCTGAGTTCTGACTCCAATTCGAAGAGAAAAGACTTGAAAGAATCATAAGAATTGGGATTGCCTTCAAAAATAGGACGCTCAAAATGGATAGTTTCATTGGGATTTCTTCGCAATTCTTTTCCTTTCTCTTCATATAGGGTGATAAGTAGATTAGCCACCTTCGGAACTAAAGCTGGATCGATTTTGGCTTCTCGGATAATTTCTGCTAATCTCAATTGAGATTGCACCTCCCTAAATAAATTTACCATTACTTAGGAATACATAATGGTATATCTATTATATCAGATTTTTATTGTTATGTAAAGTGAAAGTAACTTTTTACAGGATAAAGACACGAAAAAAAGTTTTTCGTTCTCTATAACGAAGTCATATCAAGAGATAGAAGGATTATAAAAGGTAAAATTACGTTCTGAAGATAGTTTGAATTTTATAAAAATGTAAAATTGTGTATATGGCTATTTATAAGCAAATAATTTTCTATAAAATTTTAGACAGAAGTTAAAACGCCTATATTTCAGTACTTATAGCGTATTTTCATCATCTGAAACTTGTATAAGTATTGGTATTACTAGAATACCAGTTACGAAAAAATATTTTCATGTCTTTATCCTGACTTTTTATTTAACACTGTGAAATAAAAAGAGTATTTCTGAAATTTTGGAAATAGATTTGACAAAAAAAGGAAACTATAGTATAATGAATTTCATGGTGCATTATTCTAGTCGCATAAATAATATGAAGGTGGGGCTAAAAATCCACTAATTGTGTGAAGAGCACTTTATATATTCTGCTTTCTTCGCCCAGATGAGGGTGGGTATATAATTTAAGATTTAAGGAAAAGTTGTAATGGCATACAATGAAATTCCTTTTGTCGATTGCAAATGAAAATAAAGCACATGTCGTGAGTGATAATATGGGATAGCGTATTTCTAGTTTTGAAAATATTATTGCAAAAGCGAATAAGTATTATCTTATATGTGTCAGGGAAAACCTCTAGAGTGTCAATATCACAAGGATTAAGGTACGGACTAAGTGGCAATCGAGTCATTAAGCTGGCAACACTTAATTACTTTTCTTAAAGAGAAATCGCCCATGGGTAACCTAAGGTGAAAAGTAGAGAAATTCAACTCGACCTAAGCCGTAAAATTAATTTGTGAGATACCATAAGTTATTTTAAATAAAACTTTTGAAGAAAGAGTGAAGATTTAATTGAAAGATAAATGGATTATTCAAGTATTTATTATTTCATTCATTTTATCAGCAATATTTAGCGGACTATCGTCATTTTTATCAGACATTAATGTCATTGTTTTAATCATAATTATTCTCATTGTTATTGGAATTGGTATATTATTTGATATGATTGGTGTTGCAGCATTAACAGCAGAGGAAGCACCTTTTCATGCTATGAGTTCAAAAAAGATAAAAGAAGCAACAGCTTGTATTAATTTGTTAAAAAATAATACTAAGGTTTCTAGTATTTGTAATGATATTGTAGGAGATATTTGTGGGATTGTAAGCCGGAGGGTTAGGTGCAACTTTAACAGTATACTTAACAACAACATGTCATATGCATGCATTACTAGCTAGTATTTTAGTAGCATCTTTTATTTCAGCATTAACAGTAGGAGGAAAGGCATTTTTTAAAACAGTTGCGACAAAGAAATGTGATGAAATAGTATTAACAGTAGGAAAAGTGATGCAAGTATTTCAAAAGAAGTGATTATCTTATCAATATAGCAATTAGAAACCGTTATATACTTTAGCAATCAAAGTAAAAAAGGCCTTTTGTATGAAAAATGCAAAAGGCTTTTGTGATAATATTAAATTTTAAAATAATATTTTTTGCAGATCAATATAACTTTCATGAGGTTCGCAAACAATGTCAAAACTAACTTGAAAATCTTCTAAAGAATTGCAAGGATCATTAGGGTCATTGGGTTCAAAGCCAATAGTAATGACACTATCATGCAAATTTTTATCAACCATATTTAGGTCTGAAGTTTGGTCTCCTAATAGGAGGACTTGATTACGATCTTTTAATTTAGATGTTATTTCAGGTGGCAAAGAAACTTCATTTTTATTAAAACTATGAATAATATTTTCTCCAACTCCAACAGCAATTCCATTTTTAAATAATATTTTATTACTACTCACATAAATATTATCAAAATAGCAATTATACTTTTTCAAAAATGCTTCAATAAAATTTCCAATTCCAGCGCTAATAATGATTAATGGAATTTTATTTTCCCACAAAAAAGTAAGGAATTCTTGTGCACCAGTACGAAATTCCATTACTCTTAGATTCGTAGCAGCATTTTCAAAAACTTCTTCTGTCATCTTGTATTTTACAAACAATTCTATATGAGCTCTAAACCATTCAGACATCATTTTCATACGATAATCAAAAGAAAGAGAGGTATCTACTTCAATTGGACGATAGATGTCATATAAACGATGTCTTTCTAGAGAATATTCTTTAGGAACCAAATCAGTATTTGCTAATATAGACCAAGAAGTTTTACTGCTTCCATTAGTAATAGTTCTATCAAAGTCAGCAACAATATAGAGATTATCTAGATTTTGAATAGGTAATAATTCTTTAACAAAATCTTTTATATACATAAAATTTCTCCCTTCAGTGAATTAAATAAATTATATTATAGTAAAGCAAAAAAGAAAAGAGCTTGAAAGAAATAAATGATTGATATATAATGTGACACAAAAGGAGTGAAAATTATGCCATCACATCAAATTCATTTAGCAATAGCAAAAAGATATATAGAAAAGCATGAAGTAGAAGATGAAGAGGCTTTTATTGAAGGCAGTGTTGCACCAGATTTTGTAAAGCCAAAAGAAATTAGTCATTATACAATACCAGTATCAAAAGAAGGTTTATATGAGCATTTAAAAGCAAAAGTGGACTTAGATAGATTTTTAAGAGAAAATAAAATTAAAACAGATTATGATAAAGGTATGTTATTACATTTAATGACAGATAAAATATTTTTTACTGAATTTTTTAGTGAAGAATTTTTAAAGAATACAAATTATCATGAATTTACAGAAGATTTATATACTAGTTATGGTAAAATGAATGGATATTTAGAAGAAAAATATCATATTATATTAAAAGAAGAGTTAGCAGAGAAAATAAGACAAGAAATTGAAGCAGCTAAAAAACATCACAAGGTAACTGCAAAGGTAGGAAAAAATATTGTACCATTAGATGAATTAAATATTTTTATTGAGAAAATGTCTGACGTGAATTTAGAAGAGTATATGATAAAAGAATAAATATAAAATACAAAGGGAAAAATGATAAAATAAGGAGGATACGAATGGAAGAAAGCAAAAAAGAGTGGTTTAATCGATCTATAAAAGAGGTTGAGGGACAATTTAAAGTAGAAGAAACAAAAGGCTTATCAGAAGAACAAGTAGTCAAAAATAGAGAAGTTTATGGATTAAATGAATTAGCAACGAAAAAGAAAAAAAGTTTATTTGTGAAATTTTTAGAGCAATTTAAAGATTTTATGATTATTATCTTAATTATTGCAGCTATTATCTCAGGAGCAGTTGGATATTATGAAGGAGAAGGAATTACTGATTCTATTATTATTCTAATTGTTGTTATTGTTAATGCTATTATTGGTGTTGCACAAGAGAGCAAAGCAGAAAAATCTTTAGAAGCTCTTCAAAAGTTGAGTTCTCATGTAGTGAAAGTAGTACGCAATCGGAAATATAACAGTAGTACCTTCTAAAGAATTAGTACCAGGAGATATTGTAGTACTAGACACAGGAGACTATGTACCAGCAGATTTAAGAATTATAGAGGCAGTGAATTTAAAATCACAAGAAGCTTCACTAACTGGTGAGTCAGTTCCAGTGGAAAAGAGTACAGACATAATAGAAAAAGAGAAAGTAGGAATTGGAGATAGAACCAATATGCTATTTTCTTCTAGTTTAATTACGTATGGTAGAGGAAAAGGAATTGTTGTAGAAACTGGAATGAAAACTGAAGTGGGAAAAATTGCAGGAATGATTAATGAGGTAGAAGATACTGAAACACCACTTCAACAAAAATTAAATAAATTAGGAAAAGTATTAGGAATTGCAGC
>JAAWNJ010000089.1 GCA_022798895.1 Clostridia bacterium
TTTATAATCTTTTTCTCCTTTAGACATTTGTTCTACTTTTTCTATATCTAAATAATTAACACATGCATAAGGAAATTTCTTACCAATACTTTTTACATCTCCAAACTCAAATAAAGTAGTTCCTTCAAATTTTAATTTGAAATTTCTAATTGCTGTATCCGCTCCTTGATGAGCAAATTGATTTAAAGCTTGTATGTCGTCTATTCCTTGTATCACTAAAATCTGATTAGTGATATTTGTTATATCTTCTCCTTTTTTTGCCATTTCCTCAAGAGTGTTAAATAAATCAGTTAAAGAAAAAATGTCTCTAAAAGCTTGAAAAGGCATTGCAAATTTAATGCTATACATTAGTAAATCGTGTCCGTGAAACCTTTCTCTTTAATTCCTCTTTTCTTTTTCTCTGCATAAATGGGTCTTGCTCATTAAGCCATTCCATATATAATCTATTTACTAGTTCATAGTTAATTCCATTTTCAGTTTTCATTTGTAACACCTCTTTCTATAGTTTACATATTTACATTATACTATATTTTGACTATTTTTGCAAAAGCAAGACCAATAATCATTAACAATAAAATTTAATATTATCTGTATTGTAAGCAATTTTCCATTTTGAAATAATCTGAAAATAATATAATGAAATTGCTTCTAGCAATATATTCAAGTCTTTTTGAGGAATTCTACTTTTATTATTAGCCACAACACAGCCTCCCGCTTTGGTTAGCCATATCTTAGTAGAGTTTCCAGTAGGTCTACCTTTGGAAATATGTACATGTATTGGTTCATAATTTTCATTAGACCAAAAATAAACTTTATATCCCATTAATTCAACAATGTTAGGCAAGCTTCATTCCTCCTTGTCTTGCATATTTAAAGAAGAATGCAGCGCCTCTTTCAACTATCTCCTTAAATTCTGCTTTTTCTTTTTCGGTAAAATGTCCATCTTCTAATACAACTTCATAGCTTGGAAGTTCAAAAATAATTGTATCAAACCCATATTCCATAGGTCTTTCAAAACTAACTGTAATACATTCTTCACCATTTTCTTTTTTTCTAATATCGGAAAATACAACTAGTGTATCATCAGGATATTTTGCAAATTCATATACCATTATTAATCACTCTCCTTTAAACTCTTTTACTTTCTATTATTGATAGTATAACATATTTAAAAAATTTTTACTACTAATATACCAAAAAATTAAGGAAGCTTTTTATACTGACCTCTCAGTCTAAAGATTTTTTTTCGAAAATATGATATAAAAACATAGTATAAATTGGAAATTTAAGTAAAAAGGAGAATAAAACAAATGAGTAAAAAGCTATATGAAACTATTGAAATTACAGACTTAAAGGATATGTTAAACAAGACAAAGGACATCTATGCAGATAAAATAGCATATAAAGTAAGAGATGGAAAAGATGGATATATCACATTTACTCACAAACAAGTAAGAAAAATGATAGATAGCCTTGGAACAGCATTAATCGATATGGGATTAAAGGGCAAAAGAATTGCAGTCATTGGAGAAAATCGTTACGAATGGGAAATTGCATATCTTTCTATTGTCTGTGGAACAGGTATTGTTGTGCCATTAGACAAATCCTTACCAGAAAATGAATTAGAATCCTTAATTGAAAGATCAGAAGTAGAAGCAATTTTTTATTCCCAAAAATATGAAGAAGCACTAACAAAAATAAAGTATAATGAAAATAATAAACTAAAACATTTAATCTCAATGGATAATACAGAACATGCAAGTGGTATTTATTCAGAGCAAGAATTAATCCAAAAAGGTGAAAATCTAATTGCACAAGGAAATAGAGAATTTATAGATGCTAAAATTGATAGTGAAAAAATGGCAATTATGTTATTTACCTCAGGTACTACCTCTAGTTCAAAAGTAGTAGCACTTTCACACAAAAATATATGTTCAAATTTAATGGACATTGGAAGCATTTTAGATATTACATCAGAAGATACATTGCTCTCTATTTTACCAATTCACCATGTTTTTGAATGTACTGTTGGATTTCTTTTTTCTTTATACAAAGGAGCAACCACTGTATTTTGTGATGGATTAAAACATGTAATTGATAACTTAAAAGAATACAAAGTAAGTGTTATGGCTTGCGTTCCAGGAATTTATGAAAGAATATTTGATATTATTAGAAAAGGACTAGAAAAGCAAGGTAAATTAGAAGAAATTTTAAGAAGAGAAGAAGAATTAAGAAATCATACTATGGAAGAAAAAAGAAAAGCATTTCCAGAAATCCATGAAATGCTAGGAGGAAATATCAAACTATTTATTTCAGGAGCAGCAGCTTTAGATAGAAAAATAGAAGAAAGATATAGGTTATTAGGACTTAATTTAGTACAAGGATATGGATTAACAGAGACATCACCAGTAGTAGCCGTAGGAACCAATGAAGAATATAGACTAGGCTCTATTGGAAAAGTGGTACCAAGTATGGAAGCAAAATTAGTAGATGTCAACCAAGAAGGTATTGGTGAATTAGTAGTAAAAGGACCTAATGTTGCTTTAGGATATTACCAAGATGAAGTAGCAACTAAAGAGGCTTTTCAAGGTGAATGGTTTTACACAGGTGATTTAGCAAAAATAGATGAAGATGGATATATCTATATTTGTGGAAGAAAGAAAAGTGTGATTGTATTAAAAAATGGTAAAAATATTTTCCCAGAAGAAATGGAAGTTTTGGTGAATAAAATTGAGGGAGTAAAAGAGTCTTTCATTTTTGGAAAACAACTATCAGAAGATAAGGAGAATATTAAAATTCATGTCAAAGTAGTGTATGATAAAGAAATTGTAAAAAATGTATATAAGGCAGAAACACAAGAGGAAATCTACAAAGCAATTTTAGAAAAAATCAAAGAAGTAAATGAACAAATGCCCAAATATAAAGCAATTAGAGGTCTTATCCTAACAGAAGAGCCACTAATTAAAACTACCACTAATAAAATTAAAAGGCAGGCAAATTTAGATGCAATTAATGAACTTAACCACTAATTTTTTAGGAAGAAATGTTAGTTTCTATCATGAAATAGATTCCACTCAAAGTGAGATTTGGAGAAGAATAGAAAACCATATGATTGTCAATGGAAGTGTTGTGATAGCTGACCTCCAAACACAAGGAAAAGGAACACATGGACGAATTTGGCATACTGATGAGCCAAACAATATTAGTTTTTCTCTATATATCCAAACAGAATGTACACCAGAAAAACTAGAAGGAATTACAGTAGAAATAGCACAAATTCTAGTAGACATTTTAAAGAAAGAATATGGTATAGGATTAGAAATAAAAAAGCCAAATGATATTATGTATCATCAGAAAAAAATAGGTGGTATTCTAACAGAAAGTAAAGTGCATTTAGAAACTGTCAAATTTTTAGTAATAGGAATTGGAATGAATACCAATAAAATGAACTTTACAAGTGATATTGAAAAAATAGCTACTTCTATTCAAAAAGAATTTGGGATAGAAGTAGATAGAAATAAAGTAATAGCAGAGTTTTGCAATCAATTTGAAGCTGTAATGGAAAGGAGAACAAAAACATGAAAATAGGTTTTTTATTCCCAGGGCAAGGTTCACAAGCAGTTGGCATGGGAAAAGATTTATATGAAAATTATGAAGAAGCAAGAGTAGTATATGATAAAGTAGAAGAAATAACAGGTATGCCAATAAAAAAACTTTCTTTTGAAGGTCCAGAAGAAGAACTAAACAAAACACAAAATACCCAAGTTGCAATATTAACACAAAGTTTAGCTATACTTGCTATATTAAAAAAACATAATATACAAGCTAAAATGTCAGCAGGATTAAGTTTAGGAGAGTATACAGCTTTAATCGAAGATGGCATATTTGACTTTGAAGAAGGTGTAAAGTTAGTACAAAAAAGAGGAGAAATTATGCAAAATCTAACACCTCAAGGAAATTGGAAAATGGCTGCTATATTAGGACTAAATGAAGAAAAAGTACAAGAAGCATGTAATCAAGCACAAGGCTTTGCAGTTCCAGCTAATTTTAATACAATTGGTCAAATTGTTATTTCAGGAGAAGAAGAGGCAGTTACAAAAGCAGGTGAAATAGCAAAAGAACTAGGTGCTAAAAAGGTAAGTATTTTAAATACAGCAGGTCCTTTTCATACAGAGAAATTAAATGAGTGTTCAAAAGTTTTAAAAGAAGAGATTAACAAAACAAAGATAAATACAAAAGATGCTAAAGTAGTTAAAAATATAGATGGAAAGCTATATAAACAAGCTGATGACATTGCACAAATTCTAGCAGACCATATTATGAACCCAGTGAGGTTTTCCGGCGATTTGCAAACAATGTATGATAACGGAATAGATATTTTTATTGAAATTGGTCCAGGAAAAACATTAAGTGGATTTGGCAAAAGAATGAACTTTGAAAGACCAGTTCAAATGAAAAATATCAATAATGTAGAAACATTAGAACAGGTTATAAAGGAGGTAGTAGGAAATGAATAAAGTTGCTTTTATTACAGGAGGAACAAGAGGGATTGGAAGGCAAATTGCAATGACATTAGCAAAGGCAGGGTATGATATTGCAGTAAATTATAGAACAGAAAATGAGGATTTAACCATAACTAAAAGTGAAATCGAAAAATGTAATGTAAAATGCTTACCAGTTCAAGGTGATGTTTCTAGCTTTGAAGATGGTGAAAATATGGTTAAGCAAGTTATAGAGCAATTAGGTAGAGTTGATGTGTTAGTAAATAATGCAGGAATTACCAAAGATACATTACTGATGAGGATGAAAAAGGAAGATTTTGAAGATGTATTACAAGTTAATCTTGTAGGAACTTTTAATGTAACCAAAAGTGTTATTCCATATATGATGAAACAAAAAGAAGGAAGAATTATTAATTTATCTTCAGTAGTAGGAATTAGCGGAAATGCAGGGCAAGCAAATTATGCAGCTTCTAAAGCAGGAATTATCGGATTTACTAAAAGTTTAGCAAAAGAAGTAGGAAGTAGAAATATCTTAGTAAATGCAGTAGCACCAGGATTTATTGAAACACAAATGACAGATGTGTTAAAAGAGGAAATCAAAGAAGAAATCAAAAAAACAATACCATTAAAAAGAATGGGAACAGTGGAAGATGTAGCAAATGTTGTAAAATTCTTAGCGTCTAATGAGAGTTCATATATTACAGGGCAAGTAATTCAAGTTGATGGTGGAATGTTAATGTGATTTTTTATTAGAATTATAATTAGTAACCAATAATATATGTTTCTTTTTCTCATACACTCGTCTCATTGGCGTATGGACTAAAACATAAATAGCTTTTATAGTAAGCGTTGCTCTAAAGTACTATAAGGCAAATGTTCCTCGATTTTTCAAAATGCGAAACATATATTATTGGTTACTAAAAGAAAAAATTATAAAAAATCAGTATTAAGTAGTTAAAATAGAAAGGATAGGAAAATGAAGAAGAGAGTTGTAATAACAGGATTAGGAGCAATTACTCCGATTGGAAAAAATGTAGAAGAAACTTGGGAAGGAATAAAAAACAAGAAATGTGGAATTGACGAAATCACTTTATTTGATACGACAGAATATAAAACAAAATTAGATGCAGAAATAAAAAACTATAACCCATTAGAATATTTTGACCAAAAGCAAGCTAAAAGGTTAGATAGAGTATCACAATTTGCTATTATCGCAGCAAGAGAAGCTGTGAAAGATGCAGGAATTACAAAGGAAAATACAGACTTTGATAGAGTAGGTATTTTTGTTGGTTCTGGTATTGGAGGATTAAGAACTATCCAAGAACAATGTGAATTAAATACACAAAAAGGAAACAAAAGAGTGTCTCCTATGTTTATTCCAATGTCTATTTGCAACATGCCAGCTGGAAATGTTGCTATTGAATTTGGATTTAAAGGAGAATCTATCAGTGTGGTAACAGCATGTGCTACTTCTACACATTGTATTGGTGAAGCATATAAAACCATTCAATTAGGAGAAGAAGATGTTGTAGTTGCAGGTGGAACAGAGGCTGCGATTTGTGAAGTAGGAATTGCTGGATTTGAAAATATGAAAGCACTATCTAGTAGCACAGATAAAAATAGAGCGAGTATCCCATTTGATAAAGAAAGAAGCGGATTTGTTATGGGGGAAGGTGCTGGAATTGTCATTTTAGAAGAACTAGAACATGCCAAACAAAGAGGTGCTAAAGTTTATGGAGAAGTAATTGGTTTTGGTTCTACTACAGATGCTTATCATATTACTTCACCTTGCCCAGATGGAGAAGGCGGAGCAAAAGCAATGATAAGAGCTATTAAAAATGCAGGAATTACGCCAGAACAAATAGACTATATCAATGCACATGGAACATCTACACACTTAAATGACCAAACAGAAACAATGGCTATTAAAACAGCTTTAGGCGAAGCATCCAAAAAGGTAATGGTTAGTTCAACCAAAGGAAATGTTGGACATTTATTAGGTGCAGCAGGAGCAGTAGAAGCGATTTTCTGTGCAAAAGCAATTCAAGAGCAATTAGTACCACCAACTATCAACTATCAAGAAAATGATGAAGAGTGTGATTTGGATATTGTACCAAATGAGCCAAGAAAGGCAGAATTAAATATTGTAATGTCTAACTCTTTAGGATTTGGTGGTCATAATAGTAGTATTGTTTTAAGAAAATTATAAGTTCAAATTAGTTATATTATTTCGTTTGTCCTTGCTGTCTGTTGCTTTCACATGCTAAAAGCGAATATAAGAAAGCAACAGAAGGCACTCAGCTTCACTATGTTACGCTTCGTCTTGCGCAGACTGCACTCTTGTAATATAACTAATTTGAACTAGATAAATTTTGAGAAAGATAGGAGTATAAGGTTGAAAAATAATATAGTAAAAAGTCCATAAGAAATAAAAGTCCTAAAAATAGCACTTTTTAAAAGAAAGAGTATTTAATTTACACCAAACAAT
>JAAWNJ010000090.1 GCA_022798895.1 Clostridia bacterium
TCAATTCTATGTCATCTCTTTTGTTTGCTTGTAAAATGTATCCATCCAGGATTGTTTCAATGTGCTGCAGTATGATTTCTGTTCTTTTCTTCGATTTTAGGATTGATTCTACGACAGTTTTATCATACTCATCACTTAATCTCATGCCTAGTTTGTCTAATATTTCTGCTGTTTCAGCAGTATCAAGTTGTTCTTCAGTATATGTAGCTGTTCTTATGTGGTTTTTAAACTTTCTATAATTTGAGAGCAATAATTTAGTATTTCTTATTCTATTGTCGTATCTAATCTTATCTGCTAAAGCCTTTTGCATTTCTATTCCTTCTACCGCTCTTTTTACGCCCTCATTCACACCAGCTGTGACAGTATCTTGAAGTAAAAATAATAATTCTGGATCCACTCCAGTATTCTTTTTTTCTTCCATAACACTCTCTCCTTATCTTTTGCATTTTATTTTTTTGTGTCTTGAAATTCTGCTATATAATTTTTATTTATATTTACACTAATGTATCCTTCTGGGAATGGTTCTATTTCTGCATCTATTTTTATTGAAGTCACTCTATCAATGTCATTTGTTATATCTTTTGCCCTTCTTATAATTTCTTGGCCAACTGCTATCATAGCTTTTTCAGCTTCTTCTTTGCTAGTTACTTTTGCTATAATCATATTTTTTCCTCCTTTCTTTATAGTTCTACATGTTATTTATGTTAAGTATCATATAGAAATCAACATATGAATAGTCCTTGTTTTCTTCTGTTGACCAAATTGCTGCCATTAAATCTCCCCAACCTCTATATGAATATGTTGCCATTGTAAAATCACTAAATACAGGAACACCTTGTGATAATTCTTGGTGTTCTTCGCCTGTATATTTAATGTTCTTTTCTATAATCTCTCTTCGCAATGCTTCTTGATAAGGATGTGCTTCCCTTTTAAATCTTCTTATGTAGTCTTTCCACCTATGTCCATCTTGAAACCATCCTCCTAGTCCTCCAATATTGTTTTCTTTTAACATTCCAATTTTACTTAATATTTCGGCATCTTCATAACTAATCCATTTTATTACCTTAATTTCATTTTGCTCATCATCTTTTGATACCTGTAGAATGCTCATAATGGTAATTCCTATGAGCATTCCTACAAAACTTCCTATGAAAAACATCTTTTGTACCTCCTATTTTTTATACTTTCTGGCTTTCAATCAAAGCATTTTCTAATATTGTTGTTTCTATACCAAAGTCCTTGTACCCTTGTTTTATTATGTTATAGTAGCGTTCGCTTGGCTCTGCTATTTCTCCACCATTCATTACGTAAGCCATTCCCATTACTTTTCTACCCCTTATATTCAACATTATATATTCTTTTCTGTATAACCTTGGATAACCCTCATATCTGTCAAGTGCCTTTTCACAATTTTCTGTTATTTTCCATAAGGCTACTGGTGTTTTTGCTCCTTTACATTTTATAATATTTGCTACTCTTCTAAATTCTAATTTATAGTCCTCCAATATGCATTTTCCCAGAGGTGTCGCCTTTGGACACCTCATTGCCATTTGTTCTACATTCATGTTGCTACCATAAGCTACATATAATTTCTTCATTTTATCTTTCCTCCTTTACTTTATTTTTCTTGTAGCGTGGATCGTTTTCCCCATATCTCCAAGCTGATGAGCCATCTAAATGTTCTATCAAATGTTTTCTGTAATTTTTGTATTCTGGTCCTATAAATCCAATTCGATTTAAGTACACTCTCATAGCAAATTTTTCATTTTCTTCTTGTGCCTTTTTGTTACTTGCTTTTTTCTGTGTTAATGCTTGATTATTTAGAGCTAATGCAAGTAATATGTATGCTTTTACTTTTCCTGCGTGTAACACTGAGTTGAAGCCTCTTAATTCTACGGTATGATTTCCTTCAAAGTAACTATGTAAGTTTAAAAAGTGATATCTACTATCATCATAGTGTTTGTGCCATCCTGCATTTTTTTCGTTATACCATATATCCTTTACTTGTTGCATTGTCTTTGGCTTTTTCCTTTGTATATCGTCTATTAACCTCTGGTCCATTTTCTTGCACCATCTTATTCTTCCTGGTTTTATTTGTAATGCTTTATATAGTAAGTCATTTTTACTTGCAATGATGTTTATAAAATTCTTGATGGTTTGTACTGTGTGGTCTGCTCCATCTAAATGTATATGGATTCCACAACTATCATTTGTTTTTCCACCTCTTGCTCTTAAAACTCTTACAATTTCTTGTAATGTGTCAATGTCCTCCCAAATTAATATTGGACTGACTAATTCTACCGAATAGTCTCTACCACAATATCCTCCGCTTCTGTTTTCTGTTCTTATACTGGCATCATTCATTATTTTCCATGTTCTTCCGTCTCTTGCGTTAATTTTTATTGTGTCGTAACCATCTCGTGTATGTTGTAACCTTCCTCCTACTATTTCTTTTACTGCATTTGCTACCATGTCTTTTGTAATACCTGTTAATTCGATTTCAATTCCGAATCTTTTTGTTAACATAATTTTATCCTCCTTGTAGTTACATAGTATGCCATACAAACACAGTTATATCAAGTCTTTTAGCGATTATATACACATTATTTTGCTATATTTTCCTTTTATTGAAAATGTCCAAACATAGCTGTTTCCTCATAGCACTTATTTAACAAATCTAGGTCCTTTATTATGTTCTTTAACTTGCATTCTTCATATAATTCTTCAGTTGGTTGTATCCCTCCTATATTACTATCTATGTATATGGCCAATGGCTTCTCCACACCTATTGCATAAGATAATTGAACTTCACACCATTTTAATCCATTTTTTATTAGAATTTGTTTTGCTATTTCTCTTGCTTTATATGCACCACTTCTATCAACTTTTGTTGGATCCTTTCCAGAGAATGCCCCTCCACCTACATTGGCAAAAGAGTGGTACTGGTCCACTACTATTTTTCTTCCTGTTAATCCAGAGTCACCATCAAATCCACCTATTTTAAATCTTCCTGTAGGATTAATTAAGAATCGTTTTATTCTTACATGATATTTATTTGCTATTTCTAAACAAATGCCTTTAATTATTCTGTCCGTTGTTTCTCTGTCCTCTTCTGTGTTCTGATAACAAATAGTAAATGTTTCTATGTCTTGCAATTTCATATCATCTGCATATATACCTGTAATTTGTGCCTTTCCGTCTGCAAGAAATCGCTTGTCCCTTTTTCTTAACTCATCATATCTTTTTGAAAGTTCCTGTAATATTACCATTGCTGTTGGTAGCATCTGTTCTGTATCGTTGCAAGCATATCCAAACATCATTCCGTTGTCACCTGCACCGTTTACTAAGCTATTCGTTCCTAGTGCAATGTCTGGGCTTTGTTTCCCAATATTATCTATAATTTCATAGTCAGTAGAATATCCAACATCTTCTAATACTCTTTTTGCTATTGCTTGAACATCAACATTGGCCTTAGTTGTTATTTCTCCTGTTATAAATATTTTACCTTTGCCGCCTGCAACTTCAATTCCACACCTACTGTTTTTATCCTGTTTTAAACATTCGTCCAATATGGCATCACTTATCTGATCACACACTTTGTCTGGATGCCCTCTAAATACAATCTCATTACTATATAATTTCATTTTTTTCCTCCTTATATTTTTCAAGTAAGTAAGTTTATTTACTTACTATTTCTAAATTTCTATAATAGTTGTTTTTAATTCTTCCATCTATATGTCTTACTCTCTCATTTTCTTTCACAGGTCTAATGAAATAATGTGCTACTAACCTAGATACTGTCATCATTCTTGCTTTTCCATTATTCCAAAGATTTATTTGATACCCAAATCTGTTATTTCTAAGTGTTTTCAACTTTTTAGTTGTTTTATTTTTGATTCTGCCATAGTTACTAATAAGGTAATTTAATCCTTCTATTTGTTTCCATTCTTCATCTTTGTAATCTTTATTTTTAAAATAATCAAACTTAAAATTCCAATATGTACAGTTATATAATGGAAATTTCATTATCGTTTCTAACAAATCCACTTTAAATATTTCAAAAATTTCTTCAAAAACTACTTTGCTATTTATTACTTGCGGGAGATATTTTCTCAATACTTCTTCGTTGCTACTTCTCTCTATTCTTTCCCATTCTTCATCTGATAACTCCTGATAAACGTCATATAAACCACTTCTTTTTAGATTTTGAATTACATCTTCTACTTTTTCCTGGCTTATGTGAATATCCTCTGCCACTTGTCTTTTTCCTATTATCTCTATGTACTTTGCAATATAAATCTTATCAAACTCACTTATACCTTTTTTCATTTGTTTCACTTTCATTAACATTGCTTACTTCCAATATCTCTAATATTTCAAGTACATAATACTCTTTGTTAGATTCAGCTCCCCATTCTTCTTTGCCTTGCCCTTCTCTTAATAAACAAGTACATTTTATACTTGATCTATTTTCACCATATCCATTACGAAATGTTATAGTTTTGTCCACATAGGTTCCTATAAAGTAGTTGCCAAACCTTTTAGTCCAATATGGCTTAATTTCTCTATATTCTTCTTTTTTCTCGCCACTTACGATCATATCAAACCATTTTCGTTTTATTGGTAATTCTAGCATTGCTTCTCCTCGCTTTCGTCAATAATTTTGTTTAGCTGTTTGCAAACAAAAACTATAAACATTCCCGTAAAAATAAATACTACCCTATTGTCTGTTGTGTGATAAGGAATTTCACCCACTACTAGAAATACTAGTATATCTAATATCACTTTTACTATTGTTTTCTTGGTTTTTAGTTGCATCATTGTTCTCACCTTCCCTTTCGGCTCTTCTTCTAACATCCTTCAAATTCCTAATAAATAATTTCTTTAATTGCTCAACATCAGTGATAGTTGTATTACTATAAAAATCTAGCAAACTATCCAAATGTTCTATTACCGTTTTCTTTTTTGTTGACATACGAACTCCTTTCCGCTATTCTTCTGACACAAGAAGAAAATCAAAAATTCTTCTTGTATTTACAGTATTTTATGGTACTTTACCGTTCAGCTGCGAACAGCTTTGAACGGCTACACCTGTTTTTCAAAATATTGCTTTGCTTGCTCTTTCTTTTCCTCTATATTTGCATTTGCAATAAATTCTACTTTTGGATCTTCACTATGTACTCTTGTTAACATATCAAGCATCTTATCAATCATTTTATCTTGCCTTTGAATGAGATTTATCGCTTCTTGTAGAATATTTTTGTCTTTTTTAAAAATCTCATCATGATCTGGCTTCCCTATAATAAACGATTCTCTATCACCTATTAAGTCTTTTAAGCCTTCTATTATTTGTTTCATTTCCATCGTTCTATTCCTTTCCTATTTCTACAAAATTTACACTATTAAAACTTCTCTTTGGCAGTTCCTGCAATACAACTGATGTATGACTTTGTCCTACTACTGTATATGCCACTGTATATACTTTTCCAATTTCTAGCCATTTTTTAACAGCCTCTTGATCTCCTGGATATCCATTTTTTGCTGTTTGTTCTGTAACTTTTACTTTCGTTCCTGGATGAGCCCTTATATTCATTATCTTATCATCTGAAAAATCTGGTATTTCTAGACCATTATTACTTTTTGCATCTAATTCGTTTTCTACTTTCTCTACACATTTCAAAGCTGTTTTCAAACTTTCAACTGCTCTCTTATTGTCTGCATCCTGTAAATTACAATTTTGTGCTATATATAATAATCTTTCATCTATCCAATTTTTTGTATCTTGTAAATTTTCCACACTTATACCTCCTTAATTTTCAAATTAAACTTGTCCTCAAAGACTTTCTTTTTAGTTATGTACTCTTTAGTCATAAATCCGCTTCACATCTATTATTTCTGTCGTTCCATCGTTGTTAAACACTATGAAGTCGGCTCTATATTTCAAATCTGGTGCTAACATAAAGACTGGCTGCAAGCAAAAGCCTTTGATTTCTTTTGCCTGCAATCTCAGTTTCAATTCACAGTAGTAATCCGCTTCTTTTTGACTATCGAATACATGACCATCAATTTTCGTCTTTACTGCACCATACTTACTTCTTTTGTTTCCTTTTTCTTGATATTGTTTATATTGTTCAATGCTCCAATGTTCTTGCATAAAATTTATACCTCTTCAAATTGTATTTCTTTAAAACGATAGCCTCTTAAATGATTACTTTTACATTCATTCATTGTTTTGAAATAAATTGTTTCTCCTTCTGGAAAATAAACTTTTCTTTTTTCTGTGTTATATGTAATTCCTCTATATCTTGCAACGTATTCCCAAAATGCCTTTTCCGCTTCTTTAGTGTTTTTATAAATATATAGTATATCTCCATACTTTGACATTAGTTTGCATTTTAGTAAATTGTATATTTCAAAGGCTTCTTGCGATGTATTAAATAAGTTCTTTGTTTCCTCATATATATCTGGCATTGTTTATTCTCCCTTCTTTTTTGCACACTTCAGGTCTTTTAAGACTCTTGGTGTGTACTCTCTGTTTTGCTTTTCCTCTTTCAAATTTTCCAAATTTCTTATTGCTTGTCTTGTATCTGCAATAATACCTTTGCGGATATAAATATCTGTATAACCTCGTATTGTGTTAATTAATTTCAGTCTATCTTTTGCTTCTCGTCTTTCTTTTCTAACTTTGACTAATCTTTTACTTACTTGCATTAACTCGATAGCATTTAAGTCAGCAATTTCAAGTTCGTGAAGCAAGTCTTGTTGTTCATCTTCTTTGTTAGCAATTTCGGCTTCAATTTTCTTCTTTTCATCGTCAGCTGCTACAAATAAGTTTTCTATTACTAACAGTATGTTTTCAGCATCTTCTATTGTCTGTATTTGTTTATTTTGCATACCTGTCGCTCCTTTCTCTTGTGTTTTGTTCGTGTTTGTTTCAAAAATTGTATTTTACTCTAACAGTTCTGAATTGTCTGTT
>JAAWNJ010000007.1 GCA_022798895.1 Clostridia bacterium
TCAATTAATATAAATCTATAATAAAACAGTTGATATAAAGGAAATAGAAAGTCTAAAACAAACAATAAAGAGATTAAATAAAAAATTCTTTAAAGAGCAAAGAAAAAGAGTAAAAGAACTTGCAGGAAATATTGCAACATGTAACGAATTAGAAAAATATATTAGTGTGGATATTGCAGATATTGAAGCTGACATGACTTATTGGGAACTAATCATAAAAACATGGAACAGGAATAATAAGAATAAAACACCAAAGAATTTATGCAAGCCATATTATAGAAATTTCATAGAGTACATAGATAGTGCATGTTTTGGAATTGAAAAACATTTAGAAGGTGGAAGGTGCTATACAATTCAAGACCAAGAGAGAACACCACATTTCATTTATGAATTAAAAACAGGAGAAAAATTTGGAATCTTATTTGAAAAGGCAGAATATCTACAACCTATTCCTAGAGAATTAACACAGCATGAATTAGATGTATTAGTAAATTTTTTAATCACACCAATAGATAAAGGATATAATATATCTAATGGTTGGGAACATGGTGTATGGTTATGGAATGACCAAAACTATGATTACAATAATTATTCTCCTAGTTGGTTTCCAATGTATAAGAAAATAGATGAAAATACTAATATGCCTGATTATTCAAAATTAAATGATTAAAAACTTTTCCATATAAATTTTTCACTTATTCACTTGAAGCAGATTTTGTATCTAGTGAAAAAGTGAAAATTTTTTATTTACAAATATTTTCTAACAGTAAAGTAAAATATTAATGAGATACGATAAAGTATGATGTCAGGAGTGGGAGATGTTGCATATACTAAAACCCTTGACATACTATAAAACTTATACTATATGAAATTTCATAATAACCTACTTAGTAACTCCAATTTTTAGGAGTTACTATTTTTGCAATTATACGAAAGGCTTGACATATCTTAAAACTTATAAGATAAAAGAACTTTTAGAGAAGGGCTTTACTGTCAGTAAATTATGTGTTAAGCTACTTCATCAGCTGGGAGAGTAAGAAAAGGAGATTTTAACAACAAAAATCTAGCAGAGATGAGGTGAGGTTGAAAATGGAAAATAAGGCATTAGAAAATGTATCATTGCAAGAGGTTATATCTTATTCAAAACAGAAAGAAAGTCCACGAATAACAGTTGTAGACAGTATAACAGATGAAGAAATGCAGGAAATAGGAGAGTTAATTTCAAGATTAAAACTCCTATTTCTTTGTGTTGCAGAAAATAGGATAGCATTTATAAACAATAAAGATGTTGCATTAAAAATTGCAAAAGATTTTCACAAGAAGTCGCAGGTTATGTATTATGACTTTGCACAAAGACCAATGTCTAATTTAGCAATATATGCAATGACAGGATATACATCAGGTTGGATAACTTTAAGGGATAATCGGTTATATAGTAAAAGCCTATGATGAGGAAGGACAAGAAATGCAGAAACCTTGGATAAATACAGATATTGAAGAAGTTGCACCATCTAATTTATATAAATTAGGGTTAAAAAACTTTGAAATATCATTACACATAAGAGGAATAAACAGTAGTGGAAATAGTAACAAAACAATTTTAGAGTTATCAAGACATCATTTCGTAAATGGTGGAATCTATAATGCAGAAAGAAATTGTTATTATCCAAGAGATACTACAACAAACAAGGGAATTGCAGAATATAACAAGTTAGAAAAATTATTCAGAAAATGGGGTTTTTCATCATTCCATTAAAACTTTATGATGATAGTAAATGCAGGAATATAGGACATTCAAACACGATTACCCCTAGAACAAAAGAAGAAATAATCAGCAACGAATTACTACATCAAGAAGAAAAAAGCCCTAAAAATTGATTTTAAAAAGGAGATGGTAGAAATGGCAACAGCAATGATAACTAAAAAGCAATTACAAGAAATAAATAACAAATGCAGTAGTAATTGGAGATTTGACACAATATTTTTTGTTTATCATTCTGTAAAATCGTTGTCTAAGAAATTAAAAGTAGATGATACAGGTTACTTTGAATTTAGACTATTTTATAATAATCAAAATCAAATAACCTTAAATATTAAAAGATTTGACTACAAACACAATGTAACAGTTGCAGGAGAAACAAAAAGTATCATATTAGATAAGACAGAAGTTAAGAGGAGAAACAATAGTAAATTACTGGATATGACAGAAAAATTAACAGATGAAATATTACTAAAACTATATGTTTAAAAGTAATATTGAATGGGGAGATTTAAAATGATAATAAGAGCAACATTTAAAGATAATCACTTTACAGAAGTATTAGAAAAATATTTTGATGATTTTGGATACATAAATTATTATTTGAATATAAGTGATGAAAATTATAGAAAAGAAGAAAAAAAGCTAAAAAAAGCAGTATTTAAGCCTGAGAAGATGAAAAAAGAAGAAATAAAAGCGTTGATAGACCAAATAAAGAATAGTATTGAAATGTTTATTGCAAAATTTTATAATGAACATTTGGAATATTTAAAAGATACAATATATCTTGAAATTGTACCATATGTAGAAGATAAATGGGAAAATGGAGAAGTGGTTTATTTCTTCCTAAGCAAACAACAATATGTTGGAGCGTAAGTAATAAAAGAGATTATACATAGTAAGGAGTTGATTAAACAATGGCAATAAAAACAGAATTTAGAGATATTGATGACAGAATAGGTGGACTTAGAAATGGAGATTTAATTTGTATAGCTTCAAGACCAACAGTAGGGAAAAAAGTTTTTATATATAATCTAGTAACTAATATAGCACAAAAGGAAATTCCAATACTAATATTTAGTTTAGAAAATTGCAAAAGTCAAGCATTAAAAGAAATCTTTGATGTTGTATTTGCTATAAATAAAACAGAAGATAATAAAATATATTCAGAAGAAAGACATGCAGAAGATGTAAGAACTTCAATATTAGTAGAACAAAATACTTGTATTTTAGATAATAGTCTAAGTATTGAAAGTATCGAACAGAATGCAAAATTAATGAAATTGCAAAAGGATATAGGTTTAATCATTATAGATTATTTACAGTTAATAAAACATGAAGGAACATTAGAAGAAGTAATTATTAGACTAAAAACACTTGCAAAAGAGCTAAACATACCAATAATCATTTTATCCCAATTATCAAAGGAATTGGAATCAAGAGAAGATAAAAGACCTATTCTATCAGATTTTAAGAGTTCATCAGCCATAGTAGATTATGCAGATACTATATTATTTATATATAGAGATGATTTTTATAATAAAGATAGTGAAAAGAAATATGTAGTAGAAGTTATAACATCAAAAAATAAATATGGAGATATTGGAACAGATGAGTTACTAAATATTAGAAATAGGTATGTAAATATAGAAAAATATAAGGAATAGAAAAGGAGAATTGAAATCATGGAAATTACAGCAAGTAAAGAAGAAATGAAAGAACAAGCATTAGAAATAATGAAAACATTAAAATTACATGAAAATGTAATAAATGAATTTACAACAGAAGATAAATTGAATAAATCAGAAGCACCACTTGGAGCTTTATATTGGTTAGATGATGAAGAAAAACAGATGGTAGAAGAATACGAGAAAAAATGGAATGTATTAGTATATCATGTTATAAAAACATATACAGTAGAAATGGGGGCAATATATGATTTACTATATATTCCAAGTGAAAAGGAAGATTGGCAAGGAATATTAAAAAGATTAAAACAAGATAATATACTTTTATCTCATACTGTAAGTCAATTTAGTGAAAGTGGGGATATTGCAATACAAAGTAAAAATGGTGGAGTAATAAGACTTTATTAGAAAAGAAGGTGTAAAAGTGGAAGAACTAAAACAAGAAGCTATAAAAAGATTAGAAATACTAAAATTAGATTCCAAAGTCATTAATGAATTTAAGGAGAATGACAATGTATATGTAAGCAAAGTAGAAAATGCAGCGACAGAAGTTATACTAGACAAAGAAATCATAGACTTAATTAAAATGTTTGAACAAAAGAAAACTATTAAAATATATCACGTTATAATTAACCAAGATAATATCTATATGTTATCAGTACATACCAATAAAGAAATATGGGAAGAAGAAAAATCAGATTTAAAAAGAGGTTTTACAGTAATAGTATCATACGACATTATACATAAAGGAATTGCAGGTTATACTGCAAAAGAAGCAGGAATAGAAACAGAAAATGGAAAAATAAAAAGGGTGGTAATATGCACAACAAAATCAGACAACTAAGAGAAGAACAAGGAATAACACAAAATGATTTATCGAAAGCAACAGGGCTTTCAATAGGATATATTAGTTTATTAGAAAATAATATCAGGACAAACCCAAGCTATAAAACACTAGAGAAAATCGCAAAGGCACTACATAAAGAAGCAAAGGAAATATTTAGTATATAGGACATTCAAACGAGGTTATACCTAGAATTTAAGAAGAACTAACAAGCAACAAACTAAGCATAGCAAGGAGTAAAAGCGGTTAGAATTGAAATTAGATACTAAAAAAGAGAAATAATTGACACTATTATAATCGATTATTTCTCCTTCTTTTTTAACCAGTCGTGAGCCTCTGCATTTTTAAACCTTCCATCTGCAAAGAATTCAGATAAATTTGTACCTAATGCCTCGCAGATAATAAATAAGATTTCAAGTCTAATAGTTCTAGTTTTTCGTGTTAGAAATTGTGAAATAGTAGAATTATAAATACCTGTCAAGTCTTGAAGTTTATAGGTTGTTACATCTTTTTCTTTCATCAGCTCTTTAAGTTTGGTTGCAACTAAGTCAGAAAAGTCCATACTCTCCCCTACTTTCAATTAATTTGACTTAATTGTAGCAAAATACTTACGAAAAACCTCTCAAGAATTTGAGATAAATTTTGCAAAAAGTATTTATTTAAAATATTTGCTGTGGTATAATGCGAAACACAGGAGTAAAAATAGTATGAATACAAATGTAAAAAATTATGCAATAACTAATGAAAAAATGGAACAATTAGAAAATGAATTACAGAATATAAATAAAATACATGAACAACTAGAACAACATTTTAATTTTGATATTCCAAAATATATAGCTGTGGATATTGCAGATAATGAAACTTATAATCATGTTTGTTGTATGATAAATTTAGCAACAGTAAATGAAAGAATATCAGAAGAAAATGCAGCGACATTAAAACAAGGAATAAAAGAACTATTTAATGTTAAAAATAAATATGACAATGTGGAATCGAAAATCTTAATCAATAAATTTTAGAATAAAGAAGGTGTGAAAATTGGAAGATAAAAAAACACTAGAAGAATTGTTTGAGTGCAACATGGATAAAATATATACAGAAACAGATGAGAAACTAGAGATTAACAAACAAATATCAGAATTAACAGATAAATTAAATAAAACCTTATCAGAGGAGCAAAAACAATTATTAGAAGAAATTAACCAAAAAGAAGATGAAAAGAGAGATATAATCAATAAAAATACATTTATATTTGCCTATTCATTAGCCACGAAGTCTATCATTGAAGGTTTAAAGTAAATAGCATATAATCAAGATAAGTAAGGATAACCAAGCCTTACTTATTTTTGTTACATAAGTATTCCAAATAACTTACCATATTCTTTTTATTTTCAGAAGATAAAGAATTATATTTTTCTATAATATCTTGATTTTCAAGACCTTTTTTATCAAGTATATCTATCTTATTTGGGTTATTTGTTAGCCCTAACAAATAATCAGTAGAACAGTTAAAGAAATTCGATAGCTTTATCAAATTAGGAATGGTAGGAAGTGATGTACCTCTCTCATATTGTGAAATCAATTCTTGGCTGACTTCTACATCTATTGATACTCTTACTTGTGTTAAATTTTTCTTTTCTCTAATTTCTTTTAGATTATTCATTTTGAAATTATTAGCCATATTAGCACCTCCAGTATCATATTATATAAAATACAAGTAACACTTATAGAAGTAATTGATATTGACAATAAAATATTTATAAGTAATACTTGTAAAAGATGTTTGTTAATGATATAATTTGAGTGAAAATGTAATATTATGTCGAAGCGATTATCGAGCATAGTATTGAAAATAAAAGAGAGGTAGGAAAAAATATGTTAAAAACAAAATTAAAAGTCCTAGTAACATTAGTCATAGTGTTATTAGCAGTATTTGTATTCAATATGAATACAGTAAATGCAGAAACAGATGAAGGAATTTCAGATGATGATTTAGTATCAATGTTAAATATTGTTGATAGTACAGGAAAAGCCATAGGATATTATCCACCAATGTCAGGGGGAAATATGGGGTATCTTGATGCAGAAGCAACAGAAGATTATTATAAGAATTGTAGTTACATCGCATATACAAGTTATAATTGTGGAGATACAATAGAAACAGAATTAGGAACTTTTAAATTTAAAGATAAAGAGCAATATACAAATGAAAATGGCGAAGTAGTTTATGATTATATATATACTTGCCCTGTAAATCCTCAATATATTATAAGTAAAAATGGTAAAGACTGTGATGTTACTTTTCCAGTAACAGATATTGAAACTGGAAAAAAGAGTATGTTTATAGGTGAGTTTAGATTTTATAAAAGACAGTTTGGTAAAAATGCCAATTTAAAAATTGGAGATGTAGATTTCATAATCAATGGAAAGCCTGTTAAAGGATATATAGATAATGGAGATACTTTTGTTGGCTTTGATGAAATGACTAATATTTTAACAGTATATAATTATACAGGAAAAATAACTTATTCAAATATGGGAGATACATTTAAAATACAAAAAGATGAAAACAGTAACATAGAAGTAATGTGTGAAGATAAAAAAACAGATACAAGTACAGGAACAAATACTAAACCTAATATAGAAACAATTACAACAACAGACAATACAACAGGCATCAAGTTAGAAGGAACACTACCTTGGCATACAGTATTAGAAGTAGAAAGTATGACAGAAGGAGAAACATATTATATAGTAAAAACTTCATTGCAAAGTGAATTAGGAACAACACAAATATATGGAATGTATGATATTACCTTAAAATCAGAAGGGGTAACAATACAACCGAATAATGGAAAAGTAAAAATAAGTATTCCAATACCACCTGAATTTAACAAGTCGAAATCAACAAATCTAAGAGTATATAGAGCAGTAATGAAGGACGGAGAAAGAACAGCAGAATTAGTACATTATCCAGTAACAATAGAAGGAGATTATGCAACATTTGAAACAGACCACTTCTCAATATATGTATTAGCAGAGAAAACAGCAGAAACAACACCATCTAATACAGATGATAGAAAAAAAGATGAAACACCTAAAACAGGAACAGTAGATGTATTAGGATATTTAAGTATAATAACATTAGTATCTGCATTAGGAATAGTAGCATTTAGAAGAAATAAAATAGCATAATACATATTCAATAGGGCAGATTTTAACTTCTGCTCTATTTTCTTCAAAGGGAAGGTGTAACAAATTGAAACATAGTAAACACAGAAAACACAAAATAAATTGCATACAGCTAATATTTATTATCATATTTATTTTAAGTATTTGTGGTATTGGATATTATCTTTATAGTATCAATAAGGAAAAGCAGGAATACAAGGAATTAGCAAACAATATTGAAGTAGATACAACAGCAGATGTAACACAAGAAAAGACAGAAAGAATGAAACAACTAGAAGAATTGCAAAAGGAAAATACAGATATTGTTGCATGGATAGAAATAGAAGGTACAAACATCAATTATCCTATTCTACAGACCAATGATAATAAATTCTATTTGACACATGATTACAAGAAACAAAAGTCTAGTGGTGGGAGTTTATTTTTAGATAAGGACTTCGACATAGTAAATGGTAGTAGTAATTATCTGATATATGGGCATAGACATAAACAAGGACTAATGTTTGAAGATTTAATGAAATATGCAAAAGAAGATTTTTACAAGGAGCATACAAAAATAAAATTTACAACACTAAAAGAAGATGTAAATTATGAAATACTATCAGTATTTTATTCAAGAGTATATTATCAAGATGAGCAAGATGTCTTTAGGTACTACTATTTTGTAAATGCAGAAAATGAAGCTGAATATAATAACTATGTTGAACAATGCAAGAAGGCAAGTATTTATGATACAGGAGTTACAGCAGAATATGGAGAGCAATTACTAACATTAAGTACCTGTGAATACTCAAAAGAAGATGGGAGATTTGTAGTAGTAGCAAAGAAAATGAAATAAGGAGATGTTTAGAAATGGAAGAAAATAAGAAAATAAGAAAACCTAAAAAGATGAGAAAACTAGAAAAGAAAATTGCAAAACTAACAGAGAAGAATAATATACAGACTAAACAAAGTACATCAAGAAAAATAATGAAGCTAGAGAAGAAGAGGGAAAAACTAGAGAAATGGTTAAAAATAAAATTACCTTTTAGATTCCTAATTAAAACAGGAGTAACATGGTTAGTATTAGGTGGAGTATGTTATGGTTGTAGCTATGTACCAGTAGTAAGAGAAATAAAGATGACAACCATGGCAGCGATAGCCTATGTTGCACCAGAACCAGTAGTAAAAGTATTAGATGTAGTAACATTAAATATAGGTGCAAATAATAATGACTTTGAGTGGTTAAAAACTACATTACTAAGTTACATGAATGGAGAAATTAAGTTAGATGAAGTTATAAATGAAAGTGTAGGACACTCTGGGGGATATAGTTTTGATGGAGAAAAATATGTATATCATCTTGATGGGAAAGAAGTAACAGAAGCAGAATATAAAAAGTATGAAGAAGATAGAGAAAAAAGATTTGCAGAAATGGAAGAAGAAGGTAAAAAACAACAAGCACAAGCTAATGAACTAATGCAAGATGTTTTTGGAACAACATCAGCAAATGATATAACTACAATGTCTATACCTGAAATATTGATGAAAGTTGCAACTAATTCAACTCCTGAAATAGTATCACAAGTTTTAGATATGACAGATTTAACAGCAGAAAGTAAACAAAGAGTAGAACAAGATATAAATAGAGCATTAAAAATAATACCAAAATTAAATAATAATCAGATGAACGAATTGGTAGAAATCATAACTAATGCAATGAATAAAATGCAAGAAGAAAGTAATAAAATGTATCAAGATGCCTTAGAAGCACAAAAAGGCTATCAAACTCAAATGGAAGAAGAACAAAGACAAATGGAATTAATGCAACAACAACTTGACCAAATGAAAAATAAATAAAGCTGTATAGGGAGATGTAAATTATGTATTGTAATAAATGTGGAAATGAGATACAAGAACGGAAGTAGCTTTTGTAACAAATGTGGAAATAATATAGAGAATGTAAAAGTTAGTGAGAAAGATACAGAAAAACATAAGAAAAAACTAGGAAAGAAACAACTTATATATATAATAATAAGTGTATTGGTTGCATGTATAATAGGAGTAAGTATAGTAGTTTTCTTGAAGAATAAACCTTTAGATGAAAAAAATAATATAAATGAAAATTCAGTTGAAGATAAAAATTCAAGTATGATTATTTTTGATGATACTACAAAATATGGTGCAACATTTAATTTGACACGAGAAGATATAGATAATGCGATAAAATCAGCATATAAAGGCTCAGACTGTGAAAAGTTAGTAGGAGAATTTGGAAGCAACAATTCAGAATGGACAAAAGTAGAAAATGCCATTAATGATTATGAAATGTATTTTTATATTTCAGCTATAAATCAGCAATGGAGAGAAATGGGATTATCTGCATTTAAAATAGGACTAAGTGTTGATAATAATAATTATATTCAAAGCATTAATTTCACTACTATGGGTGGTCAAAGTAATGATAATATAATATCAGAAATAATAAAATATAATAATGTGTATGAAGAATTTTATTACTTTATTCTACACAAATTATTTAATGATAATAATATAATTAACAATATGAATAAAGTACAAAATGCAAACAAAGTAAATGGAACAAGTACAGGTGGAGTTGCAATTAAAGATAATATTATGTATGGATATATTATCCAATTTTCAGAAGGAACTCAAATGTATTCAAAACAATTCTCAGTAGGTACACTTGGAGATGAAAAAGCAAAAGAACTTGAAAACGAATATAAAAGTTATAATACTGGAATCTATGTAGAATTAGATAATGACAAAACAGAAAATACTGAGAATAATCAAACATCAAATCAAGAAACACAAATTGAAAATAATCAACAAGATGATAACAAAAAGATAAAAGCTGTAATAGATTCCTATGCAAAAATTACAACTAATTATGATGGATATGACTTGCAATATACTGGATATACATTATATGCTCGTTCAAAAGATGGAGAAAATGTTTATTTAATAACTTATTTAGCAAGAAAACATGGCATGTCAACTGGACTTGAATATTACAGATTAGTGTCATTAAATTCAACAAATACAATGATAGATAAAAAATCAGAATTTTGCAAATTGGCATCTAATGCAGGTTCAGCTATGGGGTCATCTTTAGTAAGAACACGATATACTCAAATTTGGGGAGAACTTAATAGTTCATCAAGTTCGGACTATAACTATGATAATTCTTCAACAACAAATAATAACAGTTCAAATAATTCTTCATCATCTAATAACACTAATCCACAAAAAGAAATGATACAAGTGCCTTGGTTTTCTATGGGGTATGAATTAAAACAATATACAGATGATTTAGATAAATTAGGAATCAAATACAAGGTAGTAAAAGGGCAAGACTTGAATTATGAGGATAATACAGTAATCAAAGTAGAAAATAATGGAGAATATGTTGAAAAAGGAACTACAATAACAATAACTGTTGCAGATAATGTATATAATGTAGAAGTACAAATGAATACAGAGTTTTTATTAGGAAAAGCAGGTTTTTATGAAGATAACTTGCCAAATGAAGTATCTATTTCTATAAAAATAAATGGAACTACTATTTGCAATGGTAAATACCCAGCAACAAGATATTTTGAAAAATGTGGAACATATAAAGGAAAAGTCAATAATTTAAAAGTAGAAGCAGTTGTTGAAGGAAAAACAATAACATTAAAAGAAAATAAAGATTACTTATTTTCACACGATGAATATAGAACAGAAATAACTATAAACAATTTTGATAATTTAGGTTAATATAAAAAAACAGTAGATATACAAAATTATATTTACTGTTTTTTCATCATCTCTTGACTTATTCTAATAGCTTGATTTAAGCTAGTTATACAAACAGAAACTAGAATAAATGCAGGAAATGACTAGATTTTGGGATATGAAATTATATTAGCAGAATAATTAAAATGGTTTCAGGGGCAACCTCGTTTGTCAGGAATTACACAGAAAAGGAGATTTTTACAATGAAATGTAAATAAGTATTAAAACAACCTAATAATGCACTAGAAATAATAGAAATGAAAATTACAGAAAATAATATAATATTACTACAATTTATAAAATTACTAGATACCAAATAGACCTCAATTTTAGAGGTTATTTTTTTTAATAATATGACTTGACTTAGCATAACAGAAGGGTTTAAGCTAATTAAGATTAAATAAATTTTAAAAAAAGGAGTAGTAAAAATGGAAAGAGTAGAATTACATTTACACACAAATATGAGCCAAATGGACGGAATAAATTGTATTACAGACTATATAAATAAAGCAAAAGAATATGGAATGACATCATTAGCAATAACAGACCATGCAGTAGTACAAGCATTTCCTCAAGCACAAAGTTATTTAGAGAAAATAGGAGATAATGAATTTAATGTACTATATGGAATGGAAGGATATTATGCACCTGATAATAATATAAATGAAAGTTATCATATAAGTATTTTAGTAAAAAATGAAATAGGACTAAAAAATTTATATAAATTGATTTCAATTTCAAACTTGCAGTATTTCAATAAAAAACCTATAATTATGAATGACATCTTAAAAGAAAATAGAGAAGGGTTACTATTAGGAACAGCTTGTAATATGGGAGAATTATACCAAGCCATTATTAAAAATAGAACAGATGAGGAACTAGAACAAATTGTAAAGAAATATGATTATTTAGAAATTCAGCCAATAGGAAACAATACAGAATTTATTAGAAATGGTAAAGTAAAAGATGTGAAGGCATTACAAGATATAAATATTAAAATACTAAACTTAGGAACAAAATTAAATAAGTTAGTAGTTGCAACAAGTGATACTCATTTCTTAAATAAGGAAGATGAAATATATAGAAGAATACTACAAACAAATCAAGGATATAAAGAAGCAGAAAATCAACCACCATTATATTTTAGAACAACAGAAGAAATGATAAAAGAATTTGAATATTTAGGACAGGATAAAGCCTATGAAGTTGTAGTAACTAATACAAATAAGATAGCAGATATGTGTAACAGAATAAAACCTATATCAGATGAGAAATGTTATCCTATTCTTCCAAATAGTAACTTAGAAATTAAAGAACTAGCTTATAAAGGAGCATATAAATTATATGGAGATCCACTATCAAAAGAAGTACAAAATAGATTAGATACAGAATTGGAATCAATAATAGAAAATAACTTTGCAACTTTATATATGATAGCTCAAAAATTAGTATCAAAATCAAACAAAGATGGATATATTGTAGGAAATAGAGGCTGTATTGCTTCCTCTCTTGTTGCATATTGTATTGGTATAACAGAAGTAGACCCTATTAGATTTAATATTCCATTTGAAACATTGGCAGGAATAAATGGAGAGAAAGAGCCTGATATTGACTTAAACTTTTCAAATGAATACCAACAGAAAGCACAAGAATATATGGAAGTAATATGTGGAAAAGGTACAACATTTAAAGCAGGAACAATAGGAACATTAGCAGATAAAACAGTTTTTGTATATGTAGAAAACTACTTTAATGAAAAAGGACTAGAAATTGAGGATAAAGAAATAGAAAAATTATCACAAAGAATTGTAGGCATTAAAAGAACAACAGGACAACACCCTCGGTGGAGTAATAGTAGTACCTAAAGGAAGAAAAGTATATGAATTTACTCCAATACAACATCTAGCAGATAACCCAAAATCAGATATAATAACAACACATTTTGATTATCACTCAATAGACCAAAACTTATTAAAGATGGATATATTAGGACATAATGACCCTACAATACTAAAAATGTTATATGATTTAACAGGTATTAACCCTAAAACTATCCCACTTGATGATGAAGAAACAATGAGATTATTAAGTAATGCAGAAACAACAGGTATTTCTGAATTTAGTACAGAATATGTAAGAGGAATATTACAAGATACAAGACCAACAACTATTGAAGAACTAATAAAAATATCAGGGTTAGTACATGGTACAGATTTATGGATAGATAATCAGCAAATGTTAGTACAACAAAATATCATTAAATTAAAAGATACTATCGCAACTCGTGATGACATTATGTTATACCTAATGAAACAAGGAATATCAAAAGAAAAATCATTCGAGATAATGGAGTTTATAAGAAAAGGTAAGGTTTTAAAAGAAAAATGGCAAGAGTATGTGCAAATAATGAATAACTATAATATCCCAAGTTGGTATATAAAATCATGTGAAAAGATAGGATATATATTTCCAAAGGCACATGCTACATCTTATGTAATAAATTCTTTTAGAATTGCATGGTATAAAGTACATTATCCATGTGAATTTTATGCAAGTTATTTTTCAGTAAATTATTCAGAAGAATTAAAAGACATTATAACAGAATTAACAGAAGGTAATGTTGTAAATCAAATTAGAAATAGAAAGTCATTAATTTCAGATAGATATTTAAAACAAGATTTAGATGTAATGTTGGAAATGTATCAGAATGGAATAAAATTTTTGCCTGTTGATTCTAAAAAATCACATAGTACAAAATTTATGGTGGAAAAAGAAGGAATAAGATTACCTTTAATTATAACAAATGCAGGAAATGACTAAGTTTTAGGATATGAAATTATATGGATAAGATAATTAAAATGGTTTCAGGGGCAACCTCGTTTGTCAGGAAATTATGGATAATATGATATTGAGGTAATATTAGACATTTAGTACAAAAATAGCATTTATAAAAGAGTATAACCAGATGGAATAGACCTTTAATAGTTAGAGGTCTATTTTCTATGGCTTTGACTTTTTTTAATTCTTAGTGTATAGCTATTAATAGCTGATAATCATTGATAGAGAAGGAGCTTGTGCAATGGAAAGTATGTCAAAATCAAAAATAGAAACTAGAGAAGATATAGGACAAGAATTAGAAATAAAATCTAAAACAACAAAACAGATACTAAAGACTTTAAATTCGTGTTTAGGAGTTACTAAAAGGACTAAGTCAATAATTAAAATGTATGCAGATTATATCAAATTATATAAACAAAAGAAAATCAAAATAGGAAATTTTAATATGATATTATATTCTGATACCAACAATTACAAAGATACTGTAAATGTAATCAATAAACTACTTTACAAAGAAGGAATAATTAAATTTACTAATTATGAATTAATAACAGATGTATTAATGGGTGGAAGATATAACATAGGAGAAAATGATTTGTGTGTAATAGCAGATGATAATTTAAAGGACTTTAAACTAGAAAACTTGATGAATAGGTATCCTAACTGTGTATTTATAGTTATTTGTAATAATAACAATATGCAAATGATACAAAATCTAAGTAGTAAATTCACATGGGAGATAGAAATACAAGAACCTACAGAACAAGAAAAGACACAATACATAAAAGATACAATAAAGGAACATGGACTACAATGTAAAGTTACTAATGAAGAACTTGGAGCAATAACTGGTTATGACATACAGGAAATAGACAGTAGTTTAATTGGTGCAATAATGAGAGCAAACAAAAAGAAATTAGATTATATATCCAAGGAAGAATTACATATTATACCTGCACCACCTAAACAAGGAATGACTAAATTAAGTAATATGATAGGTTTAGAAAATGTTAAGGAACAGGTAAAGCAGATTATAAATTATGTGCAGATACATAACGAGCGAGGAACATTACCAAGTTTACACATGGTATTTAAGGGCAACCCTGGTACTCGGTAAGAGCCAAGTTGCACGCATTATAGGAGAGATATTTTCAGACTATGGCATATTAGAAGGCAATTTCACAGAAGTTTCAAGAGCAGATTTAATTGGTGGATATGTACGGACAAACAGCTTTGAAGACACAAAAGGTTATAAATCAGGCAATGGGTGGAGTATTATTCATAGATGAAGCATATAGTATAAACTCTAGCGACAATTATTCTAGTGAGTGCATATCCACCTTAATTAAAGCTATGGAAGATCACCGAGATAATTTATGTGTAATATTAGCAGGTTATCCAAAGGAAATGGAAGAATTATTGAATGCAAACTCTGGTTTCCAAAGTAGAATACAATTTAATATAGAATTTGAAAATTATTCAGATACAGAATTATATCAGATATTTAATAAGATGTTGGAGCAGGAACAATTTAAGTTGGATAAGAAATGCAAAAATGCAATACTAGAATATTTTTCTAATGAGAGCAGGAACAATAAGGATAATTTCAGTAATGGTAGACTTGCAAGGAACTTATTTGAGAAGGTAAAATTTGAACAGGCGACAAGAATAACAGAACAAAATTCAAAAGATTATGATTTGATAACAACAGCAGATGTAACAGCAGTTATTGAAAAAATTAAGAGTAAGCCAAAAACTATGATGGGTTTTACAGCATAATAGGAGAAAGAAGGTGTAAGAATGGAAGAAAATCTAATTATAACAGTAGATATTGATTTAAAAAATAAAAATGTATATCTAGGAGAAGAAAGCGGTGCAGGTGCAGAATATGATTACACAGACATTAATGACTTAGCAGACAAGATAAAGTTTTACTTAACAAATTATTATTCAGATGTAATCAAATAGCTTGAAGGATAGTAGATACAGAAATGTACCTACTATTTTTTCACTTCATTTTCTATTCTTTTAATAATTTCAGTTTGATTAAGAGTTGAGTATTTTTCTTTTATTCCTGTTTCTAAAGATTTGTAAAAAGCCATAATACCACTAGGACTACTGCCCCTGTTACCACAAATCTCTGTTATAGTATAAAAACCAGTCCTGTCATCTTTTATATCTATTGTACCAAATTCAGAATTGCCATACTTTTCACTTGAATATTTATAATCAATATTATTTTCCTTTAGAAATTTTTGTATTTTTTGTAATCTCATATTTACCACCTGCTGATATTATAACATAGAGCAAAATTAATGACAAGCACAGGAATACTAAGAAATATTAGATTAATATATACCAAAAGTAACTTTTTGAAAAAAAGTACCAAAAGTGCTTGAAAAGCAGGCAGAAGCTGTGTTATCCTGCTAATACCAAAAGAAACGAAGGTTACATTTGGTACTAAAAAGGAGTGATTATATTATGGAAGAAGTAGTAATAGGTATAGCAAGAAAAAGTAGACCAAAGCAAAATATTCAAAGACAGGTTAGGAATATCCTAGCAAAATATCCAAATGCAAGAATTGTTAAGATTACTCATTGTCGGAGCAACAGTAATAGGATATAAGGAATTTGAAAATGTAATCAATGAAGCTAAAGCAGGAAAACTTAATAAAAAGTATAAATTAGTTTTTGATAGTGCAAGTAGAATGAGCAGGGATAGCGAAGGTGGTTGTGCATTATATGAAGATTTATTTAATCACAATGTTTGTATAGAGTTTTTGAAAGAGCCACAAATTAATACAGAGGTATATAAACAAAGGTTAGAAAGTCAAATAAAATTACAGATAGTAACAGGAAATCCAGCAACAGATAAACTTATAAATGCAATAATAAAAGAATTAAATGACTTTACAATATCATTAGCCAAAGACCAAATTAAAACTGTATTCGACCAAGCACAAAAGGAATTAGAAGATTTACATGTTAGAACAGCAGAAGGTCTAGTAACTGCAAAAGAAGCAGGTAAAAGAATAGGTTTAGAAAAAGGAACTAAGCTAACTACCAAAAAAGAAAAAGAAGCTAAAGAAATAATACTAAAACATAGTAAGTCATTTAATGGAACATTAAACGATACAGAATGCAGGAAATTAGCAGGAGTATCAAGGAATAGTTACTATAAATATAAGAAAGAATTAACAGCAGAGATAAGAGGAATCGCAGCATAAATAAATTTGTATAAAAGAAATTCCACTTTTTCACTTAAATAATATAATAAGTGAAAAAGTGGTGTTTTTATATGTAAAAGTTTTTTACTAAAATTTATTACTAGATTAAATATAATAAATTTTATCTTATAAGTTTTAAAATATGTCAAGCATTTTCTGAATTCTATTCTGATAATTTTCCCCAACTTTTAGTAATTTTTTCCCCAACTTAAGGGTACAATATAAAATTAAATAACACAATATAACACAATTTAAAACACAGTCAAATTTCCTAGAATTATTGACAGGACTGTGTAATAGTGATAAAATCAATAAAAAAAGGAAATTTATAAATTTGGTGTACCAAGGCACTCCTAAGCGACCGATGGTGGTTCGAGTCCACCTGGGCACACCAAAATAAAAGCAAACCGGTTAACAAGAAGCCGGTTTGCTTTTGCTTGGATTAGTCGTGGTAGAACTCATTAGGGTTTGCATGCGGTAGGATACCCCTGACCTCATAACAAGTACGTGGATCCTGATATGGGAAAAATCCACCATGCGATACAGGTTGGCTTTCACAGACGAGCCCTTCTACCCCTTCTTTTGAGGACAGTTGCAATACGAGTGGTTCCCAGAGTTCAGGTTTAAATTGAACTGGTTCAGCCATGCTAATACCTCCTTATTATTCAACCATACCTATTAGGTACTTGACATAAATTATATAATGCTTTAATCTGTATGTCAATAAATATTAGAAATTCCAATGTTAGTTTCCGTAGAATTATTGACATGTCCTTGGAATAATGATATTATAAAGAAAATTAAAAACTCTAGTTAATTAATATAGCTTAAACAAAAATAGGAGAAGCATATGGAAGAACAATATTACATGAAAGAAGCATTAAAAGAAGCAAAAAGAGCATACAAAAAAGGAGAAGTACCAGTTGGAGCAGTAATAGTCAAAAACGGTGAAATAATAGCTAGAGGATATAATCTAAAAGAGCTAAAAAATGATACTACAAAACATGCAGAAATAATTGCGATACAAAAAGCAAGTAAAAAACTTCGGAGCATGGAGATTAGAAGAATGTGAAATGTATGTTACACTTGAGCCATGCACCATGTGTGCAGGAGCAATAATAAATTCTAGGATAAAGAAGGTTTATATAGGCACAAAGGATCCAAAAACAGGAGCAATAGGCTCAGTTTTAAACTTATTTGAAGACTATAAATTCAATCACAAAGTAGAATATCAAATAGGAATAATGCAAAAAGAATGTGAAAAAATCTTAAAAGATTTTTTCAAAGAACTAAGACAAGCTAAAAAATAGTACAGGAAAGGGGCATACAGTATTTGATGTATGACTTAGGAACAAAATTTAAAAAAACAATACGTTTTTCAGTGGTAGTAGTTATACTAGCATTAATCATAACAGTAATATGTTTATTAATGTTAAAATATGCAGTAGAAGGTGAAAATAATATGCCTTTTGAGTTATCACAGCTTATTGTGGTAAGTACAGCAGAAGGTGTTGAAAACAATCAAAATGAAAACATTTGGAACTTTGACTTAATGCAAAACAATGATGTATATTTATACATAGGAAAAAACAAAAGTTATAAAGAAACAGAAATAATAAAAAGAATAATAATCAATAACATAAAAGTAGAAGAAGGACCACAGAAGCGGAAAGATAACGACATTTAGGCCGACAGAAGCAGAAGGAAAAATATATGAATATACAGAAAACTATATTATAAATAATGAATTAATATATTCAGGTAGTGAAATCACAAATGCTAAAAAATTAGAAATTGCAAATCAAGGAGGAGTAATCTTACTAAGATTTTGCAATAAAGATTTACGGTACATATACATCAAATGATGAAACGATAGTAAATGATGGTACAATACTTTCAAAAATAGGAATTAAAAATGAAGATATAAAATGCAAAGTATCTTTTGATATGACAATAGAACTTGCATCAGGAACAAAATTTACAGGAAATATAGCATTGGACTTACCAACACGGAAATATAGTAAATTCAGGCACTTTGGAATATGAAAAAACAGATTTTAGAGACATAGTTTTTAAAAGAAATTAAAAAAATGTTGTAAATTTCAAAAAAACATTATATAATAAATAAAATCTAACTTTTGTGTGGAGAGTAACTTTCAATAGAAATTTACGAATCTCGTCAGGTCCGGAAGGAAGCAGCGATAAGTAAAACCTTTTATGTGAAAGGTGCTTTCCACAGAGAAGTTAGATTTAAGTTTTAAAAGGAGAAGAAAATGGCATATACAGCATTATATAGAAAGTTTAGACCACAAGCATTTAGTGAAATAGTAGGACAAGACCATGTGGTACAAACCCTAAAAAATCAAATAAAATCAGGTAGAGTAGGACATGCATATTTGCTTACAGGTGGCAGAGGTACAGGAAAGACCTCTACTGCAAAAATACTTGCAAGAGCAATAAACTGTTTAAACCCAAAAGACCGGAGAACCATGTAATGAATGTGAGATATGTAAAGCTATGTTAGAGCGGAAGTTTAACAGACGTAGTTGAAATGGATGCTGCATCTAACAATAGTGTAGAAGATATAAGAGAAATAAAAGAAAAAGTGAATTTCTTGCCAACACTTGCAAAATATAGAGTATATATAATAGATGAGGTACACATGTTGTCTACTGGTGCATTTAATGCGCTTTTAAAAACACTTGAAGAACCACCAGAACATGTAAAATTTATACTTGCTACTACAGAGCCTCAAAAATTACTTGCAACAATACTTTCAAGATGTCAAAGATTTGATTTCAAAAAAATCTCAAATGAGGACATGATAAAGAGATTAAAGATTGTATGTAAAGAGACAAATGTACAAATAACAGATGGAGCATTAAACTTGATTGCAACTCTTTCAGAAGGAGCAGCAAGAGATGCTTTAAGTATACTTGAAAGATGCATACAAGACCGGAGATACAAATATAGACGAGGACAAGATAAAAGATTTAGTACGGAATTCCTAGATTTGTGTATGTACATAGTATTATAAAAAGTGTAATAGAGAAAAACATAGAAAAAGCATTACAATCTATAAATGAAGTACTAGAAGAAGGCAAAGACTTAGAAAATTTCCTTTGGGAAATGATTAAGCATACAAAAGACATATTAATGTACAAAGTAAGCAAAAAAGTAGAGCTATATAATGATGAGGAAGTAAAAGAAATTGCAGAAGTAGCTGAAAATGTGTCAAAAGACGAACTTATAAATATTGTATATAAATTATCAGAACTAGAAAACAAAATGAGACTATCTTCACAAAAAACAATAATATTTGAAACAGAAATAATAAAACTTTGTATGAATATAGATATATTAGGATTAGAAGATAGAATATCAAACTTAGAAAAAAGATTAGAAAATGGAGAGATAAAACCAGCACAAAGAATAGAAATGCCAAGCGGAGTAGTGCAACCTGCAAGACAGCCAGAGAAAGTAATAATGCCAAAAGAAACTCCAAAAACACAAGAAGCAAAAAAGCAAGATGTAACACCTAAAAAAGAAGAAAAGGCACAAGAAGTTAAAGCAGAACCTTTACAAACAGGAGAAAAGATGGCAGATTGGCCAAAGGTTCTAGGAAAGCTAAAAGAACATGGAAAAGTGATGTTATATGCAAACTTAATTAACACAGAAGCCGTAGCATTAGATGACCTAACAGTATCAATAAGGTTTAATGGAGGACTTACTGCATTTGGTAAAACATTTCTTGAAAAACCAGAAAACATGAACGAAATAACAAAAGAAGTATCGATGATTTTTGGAAAACCAATGCATATAAAATTAGAAAGCGTAGATACAAAAGCAAAAAAAGTAGAAAAAGCATCAGTTGAGCAAGAAACAAAAGTGGTAGAAGAAACGCCAGAAGATATTTTAGGCGATTTAGATATACCAATAAATTATATAGAGGAGGAATAAAAATGTCAAAAAGAGGTGGATTTCCAGGGGGAGCAAACTTTGGAGGAATGAACATTAATAAACTAATGAAAGAAGCAAAAAAAATGCAAGCAGATATGGAAAAATCACAAGAAGAGTTACAATCAAAAGAATTTGAGGCAACAGCAGGTGGAGGAGCAATAAGTGTAAAAGTAACAGGCGGAAAAGAAATAAAAGAAATAAAAATACAAAAAGATGTTGTAGACAAAGACGATGTAGAGATGCTAGAAGATTTAATATTAACATGCGTAAATGAGGCATTAAGGAAGGTTGACAGTGCACAAAGCGAGAGCTTAGGTAAGTTTAATATAAATGGATTAATATAAAATTAGAGTTCACAACCTTAAGTTTCGTTTGTCCTGCCACGGGTAGTTATATATAATTTTTTCTAACACCTTGGTGTCGTAACCTCCAGAATGTACGCTACTACGTAGCTTAAAATGTCGGTTACTCCATTTCGCACTCGCAAAGCTCGTTTGGTCGCTTACGCGGTGTTACTCAAAATTATATATAACTACCCTGAGCGGACTTTTAGCTTTATTAGCTGTGAATTTTAATGAAAGGATAAATATACTATGTCGTATTATTCACCATCAATAGAAAAACTAATAGAAGGATTTGAAAGACTTCCAAGTATCGGGCATAAAACAGCTATAAGGCTTGCATTTCATATATTAAATGCAAGAGAGGAAGAAGTTACAGAGTTTATAAATTCTATTACAAATGCAAAAGCAAATTTGAAATATTGTTCTAAATGTTATAATATTTCAGATACTGATCCATGTCCAATATGTGCAAGCCCTAAGAGAGAACAGAATTTAATATGTGTTGTAGAAGATGTAAAAGATGTTATTGCAATGGAAAGAACTCATGAGTTTAAGGGAACATATCATGTGTTACACGGTTCAATATCGCCAATGAATGGGATTGGACCAGATGAAATTAAAATAAAAGAACTTCTTGCAAGAATACAGCAAAATCCAGATATAAAAGAAGTAGTTATTGCTACAAATCCTAAAGTAGAAGGAGAAGCAACCGCTATGTATATATCAAAATTACTAAAACCGCTCGGAGTAAAAGTTACAAGAATTGCGCATGGAATTCCAATTCGGAGGAGATTTAGAATATACAGACGAAGTCACTCTAGCCAAGGCGTTAGAAGGAAGACAGGAAATATGACAAAAATATTACAAAAAAATTAAGAAGGAGAAAACAAGAGAAAACAAGAGATAATAAAAGAAAACGAAAGAAAAAGCTACAAAAGTGGCACAAATTAAAATTGAATAAAAAAGGTAAATAAGGTAAAATCTATTAGTAAACGAAAAAACGCATTATCCGTAGGAAAAATAAAATGTACAAAGGAGTGCTTATGAGGAGATTACTAATTGGCTTAAGAGCAAGTATAAAGTTAATAGCATTATTTGCAGTTAGTAGTATAGTAATTATAACAATAATAATGAGTGTTTATAAACCCATATATAGTGTAACTTTTAAAGGAGAAATGATTGGATACTGTAAGAATAAAGCAGCTCTTCAGAAAAAGATAGAAAATTATAGAGAACATGGTGCAGAAGATGAAGATGTAGCATTTGTTCAATTAGATGAGATACCTTCATATCAGTTATGTTTTTTGAAAAAGGGAATAGAAACTAACGATGATGAGATATATGAGGAAATTACAAGTACAGGAGTACCATACTACACATACTATGCAGTAGCTGTAAGTGGCGAGGATAAAGCCTATGTAAAGACATCTAGTGAAGCAGATCAAATAATAAAGAAGTTAGAAGAAAAAGATAGTAAAAATGCAAGATATTTATCACAAAGACAAATATATGCGAAAGAAAAGCAAGAATATGTATCAGTAGAAACAGCAGTAGTACAATTATACGAAAACAAAATTACACCAGAAATAGCTAGAAATATGGGAAGAGTTACAAGAGCAGGAAATGGTGGAACATCATATAAAGAAGTTGGAATTCAATTTATAAAACCAATAAAAGCAGGAATTACATCAAGATTTGGTTCAAGGTGGGGAACAAACCATAAAGGAACAGACTATGGAGCGCCTACTGGAACAATAATAAAAGCAGCAGCAGAAGGAACAGTTACTTTCTCGGGATGGAATAGTGGTGGATTTGGATATCTTGTAATCATATCACATGGTAATGGAATTCAAACATACTATGGACATTGTAGTGAACTTGACTGTAAAGTTGGAGACTATGTATATCAAGGAGATGTAATTGCGAAAGTAGGAAATACAGGAGACTCATATGGTTCACACTTACATTTTGAAATAAGAGTAAATGATATAGCATATAATCCAGAATACTATGTTAAATAATGCAAATAAAGCAAAGGATTTTTCCTTTGCTTTTGTTTTGTATATGTGATAAAATAAAAAATGTTAGTAACTAAAATAAGGAATGAGATTGAAAATGAAAGTGTTAATATTTTATGCGTCTTATGGTGGAGGACACCTAAGTGCAGCAAAAGCAATGAAAGAAGTAATCCAAAAAAAATATCCTTCATATGAAATAGAAGTAATTGATTGTATGGAATACTTAAACAAACCTATAAATTTTATAACAGTGAAACTATATGAAGAATTTGCAAAAAAAATGCCAAAGATGTGGGGATGGGTATATAGAAAGTCAAGAAAAGGATTTATCGCAGGCTTTAGCAATGGTGTAAATAGAATGCTTACAAATAAACTTGGCAAATTAATAGAAAAAATAAATCCTAGTATAATAATATCAGCACATCCATTTTCAACACAAATGTGTGGGATACTAAAGAAAAAAGGAAAACTAAAAATAGATGTAATGACAATCATGACAGACTTTAAATACCATGAGCAATGGCTAGTACGGACATCAGTACTTAGAGAAGTTCTTTGTGTCAAATGAAAAGATGAGAGAAGACTTGATAGAATTTGGATTAAATGAAAGTACAACATTTGCAAGTCGGACTGCCAATATCACAGAGATTTTTTGAAGAATTTGATAGAAAAGAAATACTAAAAGAATTTGAATTGAAAGAAAACCTAAAGACAGTTATCTTTTTTGCAGGTGGAAGAATGGGGCTTGCGAGAAATAATATATTTGAATACGTGAAAGTACTTGCAGATAATTCAAAAGACATACAAATAGTTGCAATATCAGGAAAGAATGAAAAAGCATATAAAAAGTTTAAAGAAATAGCAGAAGGCAAAGAAAATGTAAAAGTAATAGAATTTACAAATAAAATTCCAGAACTCATGAGTGTAGCAGACTTAGCAATAACAAAGCCACGGAGGAATAACCGTATCAGAAGCATTAACTTCGAATGTACCAATACTTGTGATAAATCCAATACCAGGACAAGAAGAAGAGAACGCAGAATATTTAGAAGAAATGGGGCTAGCAGTTTGGGTAAGAGCAAAAGACAATTTTGAAACAGTATTTAAAGAAGTAGTACAAGACAAAAAACTAAATGAACTAAAACAAAATGGTCAAAAACTTGCAGGACACAACTCTGCATTAGAAATATGCGAAGAAATATTTGGGTGACATGGATTTAACAAAAGGAATAAATATCATATGACAATTCCAGATAAACCAAGAAGTAGTAAACAAAAATATATAACAGTAAAACTGAAATAGTTGAAAAAATATATAAACCAAGCTAAAGATTAGTGTAGAACTAATTTTTAGCTTGGTTTATTAATTGTTAGAACAGAAAGCTGGCTAGCGTATGTGCATAAAAAGCACAAAATAGAGAATAATAACAAAAGTGGACGAATTTATACAAAATTTAATATAGATATATTTGTTAATAATTACACGATAAATTATGTGAAACTTAACGAATTGATTAAAAATTTATTGACATTCACTCATACGGATGCTAAAATTAAATCAAACGAATGAAAAGAAGCATCTTGCGTTGTCAAACTGCGGATAAATAATCCTTAGACAGGCAATAGCCTAGTCTGCGGATATTTACCTTGTTTTCCTAGCAACATACTCCTTTTGCTTCGTTTGATAAAAATAGATAAAACTACAAAGGAGGATAAAAAGAGAAATGAACCAAAGGAAAAGAATAAAAGCAGAAAAAGGTATCACACTAGTAGCATTTGCTATTAGTAGGAAATGCGTTCGATATGAGGAAAGAGCTTGAAAGCCATGTGAGAGAAGAGAAAAAGAGAGAAAAGTTTAGCCGAGTTGAAGTGAAAGTTTATATGAATATGGTGTAAATTTGATAAAAAAATGAGAAAGTAGAATTGTTATCTTAAAAAAATTGTAATAACATTATAGTATAAAAAATGAAAAGGAGCGATTCTATATGAAAAAAATAAAAGCAAAATTAAGTGCTAGAGATGAAAAGTTAATTATACAAGCATTAGTCGAAAAGAGAAATAATCAACTAAAACAAAATAGAACAACAGAGCCAATAAATGAATTACTAATAAAACTAATCGAAAATTAAATACATAACTAAAAAGTCAATCGAAAGGTTGGCTTTTTTTAGTGGAAAAAATATAAGGAGGGAGAAAATTGGAAAAACAAGAAGCAATAGATTATCTAAATAATTTGCAGCAAGGAATGTTTTGTACTGTTAATATACCAATATGTAATGACAAAGAAAAAATACCAATTACGGTTATGTATATGGGCAAAGACAAAGACGGCAGATATAATTTTGTTGATACAGGTAGATTCATAATGAGCAAAGAATTTATTGAAAACAAATCAATTTCAATAGATAAGAGTTTTGATGAAGATAAGGCTTTTGAGATATACTCTAAAGTTCGTATGCAACCTAATAAAAATAAGAATAAAGAAAGGGCAAGGTAAAACAATGAAAGATAATCAAGTATTAGAATATCATGAAAAACAACAATTTAATAGTGAAAGTTTACAACAATATGATAATGAGGGACAAAGATACTTTTTGGCTTATTTATTAAGAAAAGGCTATAATTTAGAAATAAAAGAAAGCAAAATAATTTTTAAAGATATAACATCTGAAGAAAAAGTAAAAGAAATGATAGAACACTATAACAACGATAGTAGAATAGATAACCTTAATGTTAAAAGACAATGTATAAGAGAAGCAAGAGCAATAGGACTAGAAGAATATAGCCAAATGGTAGATAAAAAATTGAGAAGTTTGAATCAAAAGGAAAGGGAAAAAATAGAGAGATAATTTTTATAAACAAGTCGACCTAGGTTGATTTGTTTTTTACATAGTCATCATTATTGATGGCTAATTTTTATGAAAGGAGGGTAAAAAGTGTCAAAGTGTAAAGTAATTGCCATAGCTAATCAAAAACGGTGGAGTAGGAAAAACAACTACAACAGCTAATTTAGGAAATGCACTAGCAAGAAAAGGAAAAAGAGTATTACTAATAGATTTAGATCCACAAGGAGATTTAACAACATCATTAGGGTATAAAAATCAAGACAATATGGAAATAACAATAAAAAACATTATGGAAAAAGTAATACAGGAAAAGCCTATAAGCAAAAATGAGGGAGTATTACAAAATGTAGAAGGTGTAAATTTAGTGCCTGCTAATATTGAATTAGAAGCACTAGATATATCATTAGTTAAATATATAAACAAAGAAAATATATTGAAACAATACATTGATAATGTTAAAGAAGATTATGATTATATTTTAATTGATTGTAGACCTTCATTAGGACTTCTTACAATAAACGCACTTGCAACAGCTGATAGTGTAATTATTCCAGTTCAAGCTCAATACTTACCTCTTAAAGGAATGACACAGTTAATACAAACAATAGATAAAACGAGAGTACAGATAAATCCAAGACTAAAAATAGATGGAATATTATTGACTATTGCAGATATGAAAACAAATTTAGCAAAGACAACAATAGAAACATTAAGAAATAGTTATGGAAGCAGAATAAAGATATACAACACAGTAATTCCTATGGGAGTAAAAGCAGCCGAAAGTACGATAGAGGGCAAGAGTATATATGCTTATGACAAGAAAAGTAAGCCAGCAGTAGCTTATGAAAATTTTACGGAGGAGGTGTTGAAGAATAGCGAAAAGACCAGAGATAGAACTACCCAGTGTAGATGAGTTACTAAAATTTAGCACAAATAAAGGAAAAGCTGAAACAGTAGTAATATTAAATCCATACGATATTACAGATTTTCCAGATCATCCATTTAAAATAACAGACAATGAAGAAATGGACAATATGGTAGAAAGCATAAAAGAAATAGGTGTAAAAGTGCCAATTTTAGTAAGACCAAAACAAAATGGTGGCTATGAAATGGTAGCAGGACACAGAAGAAATTATGCAACAAAAAAGGCAGGATTAGATGGAATACCTGCTATTGTTAGAGAAATGACAGATGAAGAAGCTACTATTATAATGGTAGATAGCAATATTCAAAGAGAGAAGATACTACCATCAGAAAAAGCATTTGCATACAAAATGAAAATGGAAGCATTAAGTCATCAAGGTAAAAAAGAAACTTCTCGACAAGTTGGCGAGAAGTTAGTAAGTGCAGATGTAGTTGGAAAAGATAGTGGAGAAAGTGGCAGACAAGTTCAAAGATATATAAGGCTAACAGAACTAATAAAAGAATTATTAGATATGGTCGATATAGGTAAAATATCTTTTAGCCCAGCTGTTGAAATTTCCTATTTGTCTAAAGAAGAACAAAATCTATTATTATGCTATATAAAAAAATATGATGCAACACCCTCGCAATCACAAGCAATATATTTAAAAAAGTTAAGTCAAGAGGGAAAACTTACAACAGATAAGTTGGAAGAAATAATGTCAGCAGAAAAACCGAATCAAAAGCCAAAATACAATATACATTATGATAGATTTGAGAAATACTTACCTAGAGATGTAGTAACAGAAAAAGAAGTAGAAGATTTCCTTTTCAAATGCGTAGAAGAACACCATAGAAGATTAAAACAAAGACAAATGGCTAGATAATTTGTGTGGGAGTACAAAATAACAATAATATTTTAATTTGTATATTTGAAAGTAACTAAACATTGTAGTAAAATAAAGAAAAAAAGGAGATGTTTGGTTATGAGTAAAAATAAGAAATTCATTATTTTAATTACAACATTAGTTATAGTAGTATTAGGAATTGTAGGAATATTCATATATAAGAATAGGAAAGTTGATAATATTGTTATTGGGGAAAACAATAAAAATCAAGTGCAACCAAATAATGAACAAGAAAATATAATAGACAATGAAAATATTATTGAAAATACAGCAGAAAACAATGTAGAGCAAAGTAATACTGTTGAAGATAATGCAATATCACAAAATCAAGTAGAAGAAGAAAGTAAAACAGTAGAAACTACACAGCCAGTTCAAGAAAAAAATGTAAAGACATCAGCTAAAAAAGAAAATAATAAAACTACAACAACAAGTAAACAGCAAACAACACAAGAAAAAACACCATCACAACCTCAAAAAAGTGAGCCAAGTTCTAAAAGTGAACAAACAACAACACCAGTAAAAAATAATGATAGTAGTTATAAAGAACAAGAAGTTCAAATTGCACCAAAGACAGAATGCAAAGGGAATAATCATAAAGTAGGTGCAGGAAATACTGGTAAATGGTTTGAAACACAAGAACAAGCAGCTGCATATTTCAAAACAGAAATAGCAAAGTGGGGAAAGCAATGGGAGAATTTTGAAATAACAGATGATGAATATCATAAAAATTGCCCTTATGGGTACGAAGTTTGGACTTGCCCTCAATGTCAAAAATGGACAGTGAACTTCTATTATAATAAATAAAGAAATAATAATATTTGATTTAAGAACAGGTTATAAAGACTTGTTCTTTTTTTTGTTAAAAGGAGGAAAATTTAATGTTAAAAGCAAAAAAGTTAAAAAAAGTAATAGCTTTGATGTTTATAGCAATCACATTGTTAAGCACAGCTCAACCTATTTTTGCAGTAACAGACAGTGGTACTGGAAAATGGACAGCAGGACAATGGGATTCTAATATTTATACAACAGATAATAAGTCAGATTTAGGAATGCTTATGAGAAGATTAGTAAATACCACAACAGGAGAAAAAATCACAGTATTTTGTGCAGAACATGGTGTAAATTCACAAACAGGAACAGTAGAAACAGGAACACATAATACACCAACAGATCCTAAAGTAAAAAGAGCTTGTAAAGTAGCTTTCTTTGGGTGGTATCAAAAATATGGAAATTATTGCATTGATGGTGGAATAATGGCAGCAGATATGAACTCAAGAAAAATGGACTATGTATTCACACAACAAATGGTATGGTCAACATTAGGACAAAGTAATGCTACTTTTAGAAATGCAAGTATTCAAAGCCAATATGAAGCATTTAAAGCAGATATAAATGCAAAAATTGATAATATGGAAAGAAAACCAAGTTTTTGTAACGAAACAATAACAGTTGAAGTAGGACAAACAAAAACACTTACAGATTCAAATAATGTATTAGGACAATATGTTAGTTTTGATAAAACAGTAGATGGAATAAGAATAACACATAACAAAGGAGAAAATACATTAAATGTTACAGCAAATGAAGATTGCACGAAGGAAGCAATAAGAATATCAGAAAATACAATGTTTGATTGGGGTGTTATCAAAGAAGAAACACATAACCAACATTCAACAGTATATTTCACTTTTAGAGATGGAGTACAAAATCAATTATACTCTTTGAATTACAATGATCCTGTAACTATGTCTTTAAGTTTCAAAATTGATTTATTCGGAAAAATTGAATTATCAAAATTAGATACAGAAAAAGCATTAGTAGATGGAGCAGTATATACTGTTACAGGAGAAAACTATAACCAAGATGTAACAGTAACTGGTGGAAAAATTGTAGTAGAAAAGCTAAAAAGAGGAACATATACAGTAAAAGAAAAGTCAGCACCACATGGATATTTACTAAACACAGAAACATATACAGTAGATGTAAAACCAAATCAAACATCTAAACAAGCTATTGTAAACACAGAGCCAACTGGAAAAATCGTAATATACAAAGTTAGTGAAAATAATGATAAAATTGGTGGAGCAGTATTTACAGTAACAGCTAATACTGATATATACAATAAGGCTAAAAGCAAGAAATTTTATTCAAAAGGACAAGAAGTAGGAAGAATAACAACATCAGCAGGAACAGGAATTGGACAAATTGATAACTTACCAATGGGTAGTTATTCAGTAAAAGAAATTCAAGCACCAAAAGGCTATCTATTAAATGAAAAAACTTATACAGCAAATTTAGAATATAAAGACCAACACACACCAGTTGTAGAAATACAAATAGAAGGTATCACTAATAATGAGCCAAGAGGTAGTATTGGAATTACAAAAAGAGATTCAAAGACAGGAAATGTGCCACAAGGAGATGCAAAATTAGAAAATGCAGTTTATAAAGTATATGCTAATGAAGATATATACAATGTAGCAAAATCTAAAAAATTCTATTCAAAAGGTGATTTAGTAGCAACAAGAACAACAAATGCAAAAGGTGTATGCGAAGATGTTACAAATCTTCCATTAGGAAAGTATTTAGTAAAAGAAGAAACAGCACCTATTGGCTACTTAATTGATAAAAAAGAATATGAGGTTAATTTAGTATATAAAGACCAATATACAAAAGTTATCACAGGAAAAGCAGACAGTACAGACAAAGTAAAAGAAATGAGAGTACACATTTTCAAAAGTGGTATAAAAGTTAATTCTGGAAAAACTCCTGGTCTTGCAGGTGCAGAATTTACTATAAAATTAAATAGTGCAGTAGAAAGAGCTTATGCAAAAGGCTATACTTATGCAGAAGTATGGAATGGTATTGATGAATATGGAAACAAAGTAGAAGTAAATAGCAAAAGAGTAGCAGAAGCACAAGTAATTGCACCAACATACGCAGCCATTGTAACAGATGAAAACGGAGATGCTTATACAGAGAAAGTGTTACCTTATGGAACTTATATAACAAAAGAAACAGTAACACCAAAGGATTATGAAAGTTCAACAGACTTTACTTTTTCAATTACAGAAGATGAATCAGAAGTAATTGACATTGCAAAAAAAGTAAAAGACATAGTTGTAAACAATGAACAATTAGAAACTTATATCAAACTAATTAAAAAAGATTTAAAAACTGGAAAAACTGTTACTTTAAATAGTGCAACTTTCCAAATAAAAGCTACAAAAGATATTTATGATAGAGCAACAGGAAAAATCCTTTATAAAAAGGGAGAGGCAGTAACTCAAAAAATTGGAAGTACAATATTTAATTCATTTACAACAAATGCTAAAAATTTAGTTGTACCAGACAATAGTTATAATAATAACAAAGAAACATTAGGAACTATTGTAACACCATTAAAACTAGAAGTTGGAACTTATGAAATAACAGAAATAAGAACACCACAAGGCTTTTTACAATTAGAAAAGCCAGTTGCTTTTAAAGTAGATGGAGTAAAAGATTATGATAAAGACAATGAGGGAGATTATATCAAAGAAGTAATTGTAAAAAATGAAAAACCAACAGGAACACTTATAATTGATAAAAGTGTTGCAATAAGGGAAGATGTAGATACTTCTATTGTAGACATATCAGATTTAAGCAAAATTGAATTTAGCTTAACAGCAAAAGAAGATATTATTGATTATAGTGATGGTAGCACAATTTATAAGAAAGGACAATTAGTAAAAAATTATAATCTTGATAAAAATGGAGATTTAAGAATTGAAGAACTACCAATGGGAACTTATGAACTACAAGAAATCAAAACTTTAGATGGATTAGTATTAAATGATAAAAAATATGAAATTAAATTTGAGCAAAAAGATTTAGTAACAAAAGTTTACGAAGTAAAAGAAGATATTTCAAATGATACAACAGTATTTGAGTTTTCAAAAACTGACATAACTGGAGAAAAAGAATTAGTTGGAGCGAAATTAACAGTTATTGATGAAAATGATAAAGTTGTAGATAGTTGGACTTCTGGAGAAAAGACACACAAAATTGAAGGTTTAGTTGTAGGAAAAGAATATACACTAAAAGAAGAAACAGCACCAAATGGATTTGTAGTAGCAACAGAAATCAAATTCAGAGTAGAAAATACAACAGAGATTCAAAAAGTAACAATGATAGACAAAGTAGTAACAATGACAAAAGAGGACATTGGAGGAAATGAAATTGAAGGAGCAGAACTTCAAGTTATTGATGAAGATAACAATATAGTTGATGAGTGGACATCTACAAAAGAGCCACATAGAATTAACAATTTAGTAGAGGGAAAAACTTATACACTTGTTGAACAATATGCACCAGATGGATTTGTAATATCAAATGAAATCAAATTTACTGTAACTACTGATAAAGAAACACAAAAAGTAAAAATGATAGATAAAGTAGTTGAAATATCAAAACAAGATGTTAGTGGAAATGAACTAGAGGGAGCTACTTTAGTTGTTACTAGCACAAAAACAAAGAATATTGTAGATAAATGGGTTTCTGGTAAAGAGCCACACAAAGTAAATGGACTTATTGAAAACGAAGAATATATATTACACGAAGAAATAGTAGTAAATGGCTATGTAAAAGCTACTGATGTAAAATTTACAGTAACAAGTGATAAAGAAACTCAAAAAGTAATAATGATAGACAAAGTATTAGAAGTTGTAAAAACAGATCTAGTAACAGGCGAAGAAATTGAAGGAGCAGAATTGAAAGTAATTGACGAAGATGGCAATGTAATAGATGAATGGACATCTACAAAAGAGCCACATAAAGTAGTTGGATTAGAAGAAAACAAAAAATACAAATTAGTTGAAATTACTGCACCTTATGGCTATGAGATTACAGAAGAAATCGAGTTTACTGTGAGTGAAGATAAAGAAACACAAAGAGTAGAAATGAAAGATATGCCTATTCTTCAAAATATTAAATTAGTAAAAATTGATAGTAATACAAAAGAAGTTATCAAAGATAAATTTACTTTTGGAATATATGAAGATGCAGAATGCACAAAACTTATAAAAGAAGTAAAATCAGATAAAGAAAATGGAACAGTTTTATTTGAAAATTTACGATATGGAATTTATTATATTAAGGAAATTGCTGCACCAAAAGGTTATGTATTATCAGACAAAGTAATTAAAATTGAAATGAATGACAAAGGAACATTTATTGATAATGAAAAAGTAGAAAGCGAAGATTCAACATATACTTTTGAATTTGAAAATGTACCAGTAGATACACCAAAAACAGGAGATAATAGTAACTTAAAACTATATGTAGGTTTATTAGGATTATCTATACTTGCATTAGCTAGTGTGGGAGTACACGAATATAAAAAGAGAAAATCAGTAAATAAAAAATAGACCAATAACAAGGTGGCTTTAATTAGCCACCTTAATTCAATTTAAGGAGGAATTATAATGCCACAATATACACTAACACAAAGTGTAAAGACATTGGAAAAATTATTTGAAAACAATATAGATTCAGAACAAAAAATAAAAGCCTTAAAATGGGAAGATTTGAAGCAGTTTAGCCCTGTTGAAAAAAGTTTTATTATGGATTTAAAAGAAGCAGTAGCAAAGAAAAATGTAATAGGATTTTTAGCAGGAAAAGAGGAAACAGAAAGGAGATAACTATGATAGAACATTATAAAAAGCCATCAGTAAAATTCATTGTAAATAAAGGAAACTTTAATAAACTAATGGCATTACTTGCATTTCAAGAAGAAAATATTGTAACAGAAGAATGGAAAGAAAAAGCAAGAAACCTACAAGATCTATTATTAAGATATTCTATACCACAAAAAGATGAAGAGGGAGAAATATCTATAATAGACATTGGACTATTCCAAAAAGAAGCAGCAGAACTAATAGTTTTATTACTTTCTGCATTTGATAATGTATTAAAAGTAGATGAAGATTATACAAGGAAAATGAAAAGACAATAATGTAGAGGAGGAATAGTTTGGGAAAAATAACAGAAACAAGACAACTCTATAAAGAAGTTATAAATGAACTTTCACAAAGTGCAGAAAATTGGAGAAAGTTTTTAGATAGCAGTTCATGGAATTTCAAATATGATTTTGATGACCAAATTCTTATATATGCACAGCGACCAGATGCAAGAGCTTGTGCAACTATGCAAGAATGGAATAAAAAAGTAGTACCACATAGATGGGTAAATAGTGGGGCAAAACCAATATATGTATTCGATAAAAATCCATATAGTGAATATCCATTTAAGTTAGTGTTTGACTTATCAGATACCAACAATTATAATAATACAGAGTATAAATTATGGACTATAAAACAAAATTATGAAGAAGATATAATCGAAAGTTTAGAAGCCAATTTTGGAGATATAAGCTCAAAAGAAAATCTATCACAAGCTATAATTTCAGCAAGTTATAATATGGTAGTAGATAATATAGAAGATTATTTTACATCAATTATAAAAAACAAGAAAAACTCAATGCTTGAAACTATATCAGATGATGAAATAAAAACTATGCTTATTACAACTACATGGGCAAGTGTAAGCTATATGATGATGACTAGATGTGGAATAAATGCGAAAGAACAAATACAAGAGCAAGAATTATCATATATAAAATACTTCAACAACCAAGAAGTTCTAACAACATTAGGTACAAGTGTAAGTGATATAGCAGAAATGGGTTTGAGAGAAATTGCAAGGACAGTTGCAAATCTACAAAAAAGAGAAAAATTAAAAAATTGTACAATTGAGAAAATTGATAAAGAAATGTATTCTAATGATAATGAAAAAATCAAAGGAGGAAATGAAGATGGTAGAGAAAATAGAATACACGAAACAAGGGGATTATTACATGCCCAACCTAGTAATGGAGAAAGAGAAGATACCAACAGGGAAATACGCTCTGATGAGATACAATTATCTAAAGAATCACAAAAAACACGAATTGACAATATTAGTAATGAACAAGGAATTAGCACAACACTTGACACAAGTACAGAAACAAATGAGCCAGAGAGTGGAAGAATTGGTAGAGATGATGAAGAAACAACAAGGAATAACAGAGGAATTGAAAGCCAAAGATCAAATGACATGGGTGGGACTCATGAACAACATAAAAGCGACAGCAGAGGAGATGGCAGCGAACGAAATAATTTACATTTAGGTATTTATAGTAGGGACAGTAGTAAGGACTGTCCTTATGTTGTTACAGATGCAAAAGTTAATCAAATACTAACTAATGCACCACATTTAACAGTTTCTAATAGTGAAATTAGACAATACTTTGAAAATGAAAAAGACAAAAGTAAACGAGCAGAATTTCTAAAAGGTAGCTTTAATATTGATTACACAGAAATTACAATAAATGATGAAAGATATGGCTATAAAGCATTTGAAAATGGACTTTTAGTATGGAAAGGTAGTTTTTTATCAAGAGATACAGAAAGTTTTATTTCATGGGAAAATTTAATTGATAATTATGAAGCTATGATTATGCTTAATCAATTAAAAGATGTGGAAACAAGAATCCCATCTGTTACAGACCAAATGTCTTTAATCAATGAGGCAGAAAAAAAGCCAGAACTAGAATTTACACAAGAGTTTATAGATAGAGTATTACAAGAAAGAGGAACATTCAGTAAATACTCTATATATCAACAATTTGAAACACATTTGTCATTAAAAGATAATGCAGACTATTTAAAGAAAATGTATGGATTAGGCTATTATGGAACAACTGGAACTGTATCGGGATCAGGAATAGGTTTGCAATGTTCTCCTAAAGGTATGACATTAAATAGAGGTTATTTCAAAGACGAAATCACGACAACAATAAGTTGGAATGATGTAGCAAAAAGAATAACAGAACTTATTAAGTTAGAAAGATATTTGAATGAAAAGGAAATTGCAGAATATCCTAACTGGCTAAAAGAACAAGAACAAGCAAAAGAATTAAGAGAAGCAGAAGAAAAGTTAGAAAATCAAGCAGAACAACAAGAGTATGAGCTTGCCAAAAGAGTATATTCATTTGTTAAGCCATCAGATTTATATAATTATCCAGATGATACAGCAGCTTTAAACACAGATGAAGAAAATATTGAAATAGTAAAATCAGATATAAGTGATACGAGAAATGTAAATGACTATGTAAATGCTTTAAATAAAATAAGAGAAAATATTGCAGATACAGACTCACAAAAACATGAACTAGATGTGATAATATCAATATTAGAGAAAAGAGTTCCACATTATGAATATCATTTAGGAGATACAGTCTATATTGGTGCAGATAAGTATGAAATTGCAGGTATAAAGGACAATGTAGTAACCTTAATTGACACAAAATTTCCTATATTAAATAAAACAATGAGCTTTGATGAATTTGAAAGAAAAGTCAAAGATAACTATTCAAATGACCATTTAATTGTAAAAGAACAAGAAGAAAATACAATAGAAAATAAAGAAGAAAGTTTAGCAGAAGTAAATAGTGATGAAGAACAAACAGAAGAACAAGAAAACCAAAAAGAAGAGATAGCACAGCAAGAAACAGAAGAACAACAAGAAGAAAATGAGCAACAAGTTGAACAAGAAAAGCCATACAAAGTAGGGCAAGAGGTTTATTTAGAATCTGACAGAAAATATAGAATTGACAATATTGATTTAGAAAAAGATACAATAAGTCTATTAGACCTACAAATACCTATGCCTATATTTAGAGAAGAAAGTATCTTAACCTTTGAAAATTTATATAATCAAAATGAGAGGAACTTTCCAAAACAAGATATTAAACCTAATTTTGTAAGAACTAAAAACAAAATTCAATACTTTGTATTGCACCCAGAAGTAGCAGTAGAAGATAGAAACAATTATAAAATTACAGATAATGATTTAGGAATAGGAACACCTAGAGAAAAATTTGAACGAAATACTGCAGCAATTAAAGTATTGAAAAAGTGTGAAGAGGAAAATAGGTATGCGACTCCAGAAGAACAAGAAATTATGTCAAAATATGTCGGATGGGGTGGCTTACAACAAGCATTTAAAGAAGATGATAGTAGTTGGTCAAATGAATATAAAACATTAAAAGAATTATTAAATGATGAGGAATATAAAAATGCTAGAAAATCTGTGTTAACAGCATTTTATACACCACCTATTGTAATCAATTCAATGTATGAAATACTACAAAATATGGGGTTAAAGGAAGCCAATATATTAGAGCCATCATGTGGTGTTGGAAATTTCTTTGGAATGTTACCAACACAATTAAAAGAATGCAAAATGTATGGTGTTGAGCTTGATTCTATATCTGGAAGAATAGCACAACAATTATATCAAAAGTCTACAATAGCAGTAAATGCCTATGAAAAAGTAGAATTACCAGACAGCTTTTTCGATGTAGCAGTTCGGCAATGTGCCTTTTGATGAATACAAACCAAACGATAAAAGATACAATAAGAATAAGTTTTTAACACATGATTACTTTTTTGCAAAAACACTAGATAAGGTTCGACCTCGGTGGAGTTATTGCTTTTATTACCTCAAAAGGAACAATGGACAAAAAGAATTCAGAAGTTAGAAAATATATTGCACAAAGAGCAGAATTGTTAGGAGCGATAAGGTTACCTAATAACACATTTACCAAAAACGCAGGAACAAAAGTAACTTCAGATATACTATTTTTGAAAAAAAGAGAGAATATGACAGATATTATGCCAGACTGGGTTTATTTAGACACTGACAAAAATGGTATTACAATGAATAAATATTTTGTCGATAATCCAGATATGATATTGGGAACAATGGAAATGGAGCCTACACAATATGGTAGACCAGATTCGACTTGTAAACCTTATGAGGGAATAGAATTAAAGACTCTATTAGATGAAGCAAAAGAGAAGATAGAAGGAGAAATTACAGAATATGAAATAGGAGATATTGAAGAAAGAGAAGAAACAATGCTCCCAGCAGATCCTTCTGTGAAAAACTTTTCTTATACTATTATTGATGGCAAAGTATATTTTAGAGAAAACAGTGTAATGGCAGAACAAGACTTGCCAATTACCACAATAAGCAGAATAAAAGGAATGATAGAACTTCGTGATTGTGTCAGAGATTTAATAGATTTACAAACAGAAGATTATCCAGAAGAAAATATTAAAGTAGCACAAGCAAAATTAAATAGAATGTATGACAACTATGTTAAGAAGTATGGAATTATAAACAGTAGGGGAAATCGTTTAGCATTTGAAGCAGATAGTAGCTATTATTTACTATGTTCATTAGAAGTAATGGATAGCGAGGGCAGATTTGTGCGAAAAGCAGATATGTTCTCAAAAAGAACTATAAAAGCATATAAGGAAATAACAAGTGTTGATACTGCAAATGAAGCACTAATTGTATCGCTATCAGAAAAAGCATCTGTTGATTTAGAATATATGTCAAAACTTACAAACAAAACACAAGAAGAGTTAGTAAAAGAGCTAGATGGTATTATTTATAAACTTCCTATGGAAAATAATAAATATGTAACAAGTGATGAATACCTTTCTGGAAATATAAGAGAAAAATTAAAAATGGCAGAAGCATCAGTTGGAATGCATCCAGAGTTTGCAACTAATATAGAAGCATTAAAACAAGTAATGCCAAAAGATTTAACAGCCAATGAAATTGGAATAAAGTTAGGTGCAACATGGATACCAACAGAGATTATTGATAGTTTTATGTATGAATTGTTAGAAACTCCAAATCATGCACAATGGAATATGAAAGTGAAATTTAGTGAGTATAATTCACAATGGTATATAACAAGCAAAAATTATGATTATTCAAATGTAAAAGCGAATAAAACCTATGGAACAAATAGAGTAAATGCTTATGAAATTATTGAAAAAACATTGAATTTAAAAGATGTGAAAGTATTTGATACTGTAACAGATATTGACGGAAACAAAAAGAGAGAATTTAATGCGAAAGAAACAGCCATTGCACAAGCAAAACAAGACCAAATTAAGCAAGCATTTGAAGATTGGATTTTTAATGATGTAGAAAGAAGAGAACGATTAGTAAGGCTATATAATGACAGATTCAATAGTATTCGTCCTCGTGAATATGACGGAAGTCATTTGAATTTTGTAGGTATGAATCCAGAGATAAAATTAAGAACACACCAACAAAATGCCATTGCCCATATTTTATATGGAAGAAATACACTGTTAGCACATGAAGTAGGAGCAGGAAAGACTTTTGAAATGGTTGCTCGGTGCTATGGAGAGTAAAAGACTTGGACTTTGTAACAAGTCTATTTTTGTTGTTCCAAATCACATCATTGAACAATTTGCAGCCGAATTTCTACAACTATATCCATCAGCAAACATTATGGTGGCGACAAAAAAAGACTTTGCAACAGCTAATAGAAAAAAGTTTTGTTCTCGTATTGCTACTGGAGATTTTGATGCAGTAATCATACGGACATTCGCAGTTTGAAAAAATCCCTATGTCAATCGAAAGACAGCAACAGTTAATTGAAAAGCAAATTGCAGATATTATAGCAGGAATAGCACAAGCTAAAAGAGATAAGGCAGAAAACTTTACTATAAAACAAATGGAAAAAACAAGACGAGGATTAGAAAGTAAACTTGAAAAATTAAACTCACAAGCAAGAAAAGATGATGTAATCAACTTTGAACAGTTAGGAATTGATAAGATATTCGTAGATGAGGCTCATAATTACAAGAACTTATTTTTATATACTAAAATGAACAATGTAGGTGGAATTTCACAAACAGATGCACAAAAAAGTAGTGATTTATATATGAAATGTCGTTACATGGATGAGATAACAGAGGGCAGAGGAGTAGTATTTGCAACAGGTACACCTGTAAGTAACTCAATGGTAGAGTTATACACTATGCAACGATATTTACAATATAACGATTTAAGAAAAATGGGACTTGAACACTTTGATAATTGGGCAAGTATATTTGGAGAAACAGTAACAGCAATGGAACTTTCGCCAGAACGGAACAAATTATAGGAGTAAAACAAGATTTTCAAAATTTCATAATTTACCAGAACTTATGTCGCTTTTCAAAGAAGTTGCAGATATACAAACTGCTGATACTTTAAATTTACCAACACCAGAAGTAGTAAGACATGATGAAATAGTAAAGCCTAGCCAAATGCAACAGGATATGGTAGCAGAATTAGGAGAAAGAGCAGAAGCTATTAGAAAAGGTAGTGTAGATCCTAGCGAAGATAATATGTTGAAGATTACTAATGAGGGAAGAAAACTTGCGTTAGACCAAAGACTTATGAATGAAATGCTAGAAGATAATGAAAATGGGAAAGTTGGAGTATGTGCAAATAATATCTATAAAATATGGGAAGAAAATAAAGAACAAAAATTAACACAATTAGTATTTTGTGATTTATCAACACCAAAACAATTTGAAGAAAAATTTGATGATGAGGGTAACTATGTATTTACTGATGTTTATAATGATTTAAGAAGAAAGTTAGTATTAAAAGGTATTCCACGAGAAGAAATTGCCTTTATACATGAAGCAGATAATGAAACTAAAAAGAAAGAATTATTTGCTAAAGTAAGAAAAGGCGAAATTAGAGTGTTAATGGGAAGTACAAGCAAAATGGGAGCAGGTACAAATGTGCAAGATAAAATAATTGCCTTGCACCATTTAGACACACCATATAGACCAGCCGACTTAACACAAAGGAATGGTAGAGGAGTAAGACAAGGAAATCAAAATAAACAAGTTCATATATATACCTATGTAACAGAGAAAACATTTGATGCTTACTTATTTCAAATGTTAGAGAGAAAGCAAGGCTTTATATCACAAATAATGACTTCAAAGACTCCAGATAGAACAGCAGATGATATAGATGAAACGGCATTGAGTTATGGAGAAATTAAGGCTTTAGCAACTGGAAATAAATATATACTAGAAAAAACACAATTAGATTCAGAAGTTGCAAAATTAAAAATAGTAAGACAAAGTTATCAAAGCCAAATTTATGATTTAGAAGATAAAATTGCAAGATCATATCCAAATCAAATAAAAGAGATACAAGAGAAGGTCGATGCACTAGGAGCTGATGTCAAGCAACTAGAAGATAACACAATACCAAATGAAGATGGCTTTTCTAAAATGACACTTAAAGGAATTGAATATACTGATAAAGAGCAAGCAGGAAAAGCAATACTAGAAGTTTGTAAATCAAAATCAAATCCAGATATTGAAGATATAGGAGAATATAGAGGATTTAGACTAGAACTTGGCTTTAATTCAGTAGAAAAACAATTTACTATGACTATGAGAAATAAATATAGTTATAGTATTTTTTTAGGTAGTGATACTTTTGGTAACATTACAAGAATAAACAATGCACTAGAAGCAATAAAAGATAAGATTCCAGATGCAAAATTAAGAATAGAAGATATTGAAAAGCAACTTGCAACAGCAAAAATAGAAGTTCAAAAGCCATTTCCAAAAGAAGAAGAGCTAAAAGAAAAAATGAAAAAACTTGAAGAATTAAATATTTTATTGAAACTAGATGAAAAAGAAAAACAAGTATTAGATACATCAAATGATGAAATAGAAGATAATGAAAAAGATAAAAACAAAGACCATGAAAGATAATATAAATGTAAAGAAAATATTAGAAAATCATATATTTTTAGATAGAAAAGAGGTCAAAATGTTATCAAACGAAGATGAAATAAAGCTATATCATATTGTATGTAATATATCTAAAATATGTAAAAATTATTTTTATGAAAGAAAATATCTTCCTAAAGATTATTGGTCTATTGATGATGTAGTCAAACTAATTTCTGCATCTTCAACAGAATTAAAAAAACAATACAATATAATGAAAAAGAATAGCAAAATAGAAAGTATAAGATAAGCAGACTATAATAGTCTGTATTTTTGATTTTAGGAGGTGTTATATATGCCTTATATACCACCAGAAATAGTAAAAAAAGCAGAAGAAATGGACTTATTAACTTACTTGCAAAACTATGAGCCAGATGAGTTAGTGAAGATAGGAAACGGAACATATACCACAAAAACACATGATAGTATGAGAATAAGTAATGGATTATGGAATTGGTTTTCAGAGGGTATAGGTGGAAAAAATGCTGTTTCTTATCTAATGAAAGTAAAAAAATATTCCTTTTTAGAAGCTATACAAACAATTATAGGCAATATAAATGTTAAGCAGCCTGTAATTTATAAAGAAGAAAAACAAGAAAACATTGTGTTAGTTTTACCAACAAAATCAAATAATTGTGATCGTGCAAAAAGATATTTAATGAGTAGGGGAATTGCCCCAGAGATAATAAAAGAGTGCATAGAAAACAATTTGATTTATGAAAGTGAGCCTAATCACAATGTTGTTTTTATAGGTGTAGATGATGAAAATTGTCCAAAGTATGCTTTTTATAGAGGTACAAACGATATAAGATTTATGGGAGAATCGAAAGGAAGTGATAAAGCATATACCTTTAGATTAAAGGCAAAAACAGAAAGCAATAGAGTGCATTTATTTGAAAGTGCTATTGACTTATTATCTTATGCAACATTATTAAAAATGAAAAATATAGACTGGCATAGAGAAAATATGATTTCACTTGCAGGAGTAAATAGCCCATCAAAGACAAGTGAAAATAATAAAATACCAATAGCAATAAAAGAATTTTTAGAGAAGAATCCTAACATAAATGAAATACATTTGCATTTAGATAATGATGAAGTTGGAAGAAATGCAAGCATAGCTTTGCAAGAAACACTATCAAAAAGCTATAAAGTTTTAGATAGACCTGCACCATTAGGAAAGGACTGCAATGATTATTTACGATATATGTTAGGTATAAAAAAGTTGAATAAAACAGCAAAAGAAAAGGTATGCGAAGTAGCAAGATAAAACAAAAAATGGAGGAAAATAAATTATGAATCAATATAAAATTGAAATGAAAGAGATATTTAGAAAAGAAATTTTAGTATGTGCAGAAAGTGAAAAAGAAGCAACAGATATTGTAGAAAAGGCATATTTAAGAACAAATATGTTAGACCATTCTTATAAAGATTTAGCAGCAGTTGAAACAAAAATTATTGGAAAAAGAGAAGAAAATAACTACGGCGAAATGGAAGAGGAAAACATTATTGATAAAGAAAGTAGAGAAAATATTAAAGGAACTATTGACCAAATGTATGAAAATCTTAAAGAAATGGATAATGCTTTGGTAGAAGATGACATTGTATATATTGATATGTTAATTGAAAATTTGGAAGATAATATTGAAGATTTAAAAGAAGTTGTAAGAGAAATTGAATAAAATTTGAATAAAAATCAGCTTAAAAAATAGAAAAAATACAACAAAAAAATATGTAGTTTTATTTTAGCTTATTTTAGAAATGTAAAAATGATGTCCTAGCAAGCAATGAATTTGTACTCCCGCACAAATTCAAAATGTGGGGAAACCCCAACCCCCATAAAAATGATTTTAGAAAGAGGTGTATAATTTTTATTTGAGAACAAGAGATATAAAAAAACAAGTATGGCTAAATGAAGATGAAGTAAAAGCATTAAAACAAAATTCAAAGAAAGCAGGACTAAATGAAAGTGCTTATATAAGAAATCTTATTATGGGATACAAACCAAAAGAGCAGCCAACAGAAAATATGTATGAAATAATAAAACAATTAAAACTTGTTGGAATAAACTTAAATCAAATTGCAAGAAAAGCAAATGCTTTAGATATAGTTGATGCACCATTTTATAAAAAGGTTTATGAAAAATGGAATAAGTTATCCCAAGATATAAAAAAAGAATTTTTGGATGTTGAAAAGTAAAAATGGCTACTACAAGTATATGGGCGATTAAAGAACGATTAGATCATGTAATAGACTATACAACTAATCCAAGCAAGACAAGTAAGGAAGCATATAGTGAGTTGCATAAGGTTATAGAATACGCAAAGGCTTCATATAAAACAGAGGAACAATTATATGTTACTGCAATAAATTGTGATAAAGATTCTATACATGAAGATATGATGAGAACAAAAAGAAGATATAGTAAAACAAATGGAATTTTAGGTTTTCATGCTTTTCAGTCTTTCGCAAAAGGAGAAGTAACTCCAGAAATTGCTCACGAAGTTGGTGTGAAATTAGCAAACGAATTGTGGGGAGATAGATTTGAAGTTGTTGTTACAACACATATAAATACAAATCATATACACAATCACTTCTGTTTAAATTCTGTTTCATATAAAGACGGAAAAAAATATTATAATAATAGACACACTTATGCTGTTATGAGAGAAACATCAGATAGACTTTGTGAAGAATATAAATTAAGTGTAATACAAGAAAAGCCATGTGGCAAACACAATATTGATTATACAAAATATTATAAAGAGCAAGTAAATAAATCTAATCATCATACTATTGCAAAAGAAGATATTGACTATGCAATAGGACAAGCATATTCATATAAAGACTTTTTATCTATATTAAATAAAATGGATTATACAGTAGAAAATCGTTATGGAAAATTAAGTGTTAGAAAAGAGCCTTACAAAAAGAATATAAGAATTGAGAGAGCATTTGGAGATGACTACAAAATTGAAAATATTGAAAAAAGAATTTATGAAACACAAGCAATTAGAGAGCCATTTCCAGAAGCAAGAGCAAAACCTAAAAGATATAGAGTGGTAAAAAAGCAAAATCTAAAAAATAGAAAAAAGGCTAAAGGAATAAAAGCATTATATTTGCATTATTGCTTTTTATTAAAAGTGTATCCAAAAAATAAGAAGATGAAAAAACAATATTCAAAAGAACTGCGAGAAGAAATAAAAAAGATGGATAAAATTTCAAAAGAAGCAAGGATTTTGTGCAGAAAAAACATTCAATCTGCCCAAGAGCTTTTAGCATATAAAAAATCACTTATATTAGATAGAAAAGAAAATAAGGCAAAAGTAGAGAGCTTATGGAAGAAAAATAGGAAAGTAGCTAATGAAAGTGAGAAACAAAAAAATTATGAAGAAATAAAAGTGCTTCAAAATGAAATAAAAAAACTAAATGAAGAAATTGATTTAATAGAAGATATTGAAACAAGAACACCAAAGATAAAGGAAACTATTGATGAAGCAGAAAATAGAAATCAAGATAAAGAAAAGGAGAAAGAAAATAGTGAGTATATCAAGTGATTCAGCAGAACAAACCATTAGACTAACACTAGAAGGAATGGAAATAGTTGCAAAAATAAGTGGTGCAGCTGCGAAAAATATTGCTGTTGCATTATATACTATATCACAAGATAGAAAAAAAGTGTCTAAAGGAAAGACTAGATTAACCAATATGCTAAAAAGTGATAATGAATTAAAGATATTTTCAGTTAAAAAAGAAGATTTAAAGACTTTCTGTCATGAAGCTAAAAGATATGGAATACAATTCTGTGTTTTAGCAGACAAATCCAATAAAGGAAAGAAAAAAAATCAAAAAAATGAAAAGAACAGCATTGATGAGGTTAATAAAGACAATAAAGTTAATGAAAAAGAAACAGCAGAAAATGATGTAGTAGATATTATTGTTAGAGCAAAAGATGCACCACAAGTAAACAGAGTAATAGAAAGGTATAAGTTGTGTACTTTTGACAAAGCATCAATTCAAACAGAAATTGAAAAGGAAAAAGTTGCTAATAAAAATGAAAAAGATTTGTCAGATAATGCACCAGATGTAGGAGAGGAAAGAACACAAGTAAATGAAGCTATGGTAGATGATATTTTTTCTAAACCAAAGGAAAATGAAAATCAAAACCCCGAAGTAGCAAAAACGGAAAAAAACCCTCCGTCAGAGCCTTCCTTGAAGAGCAAAAACAATTCCGAGGGGGTTACTAAAACTGCACAAAAAGAATCTGTTAAGAAGAAATTAAAAGAAGCAGAAGCAGAGTTAAAGGTTGAAACGGAATTGAAGAAAGCTCAAAAATCAAAAGAAAGTATTTTTTGTTATCATATAGAT
>JAAWNJ010000091.1 GCA_022798895.1 Clostridia bacterium
AAAAGCAAATTTTATGCAAAAAGAAACGCCTTTAAATTGACGTTTCTCTTACATTTGGAATTTACCTTTTCTTTTGGAAGTTACTTTTACAATTCACCATTTTTTTTATGAACACAACATATGAGCACTAATTGACTTTCTAAGGGGAGAATGATATAAATAAAGGGAAAAGTCGTAAATGGGGAGAAAGAAAATGAGAGTGATTTTAGCATCTAGTTCACCTAGAAGAAAAGAACTATTAAAATCTATTACAGAGGATTTTGAAGTAATAATAAGTGACAGTGATGAGAGTTTTCAAGAAGGATTAACTATTGAAGAACAATCAAAAAGAATTGCATATTTAAAAGCAAAAACTGTTTTTGATCAGACACAAGGAGATAGAATTGTAATTGGGGCTGATACAATGGTTTTAAAAGATAGAGCAATCTATGGAAAACCAAAAGATAAGCAAGAAGCATATGAAATGCTTTCGGATTTACAAAATGCAATGAATGAAGTAATTACAGGAGTAAGTATAATAGTTGAAAAAGATGGAGAACAAAAAGAATATAATGATTATGATATCGCAAAAGTATATATTGTTTCAATGAAAGATAGAGAAATACAAGATTGGGTTAATTCAGGGAAAGCAATGGATAAAGCAGGAGCATATGCTGTACAAGAAGAGTTTTCGAAATATATTGAAAAGATAGAAGGAAACTATGCTACCGTAGTAGGATTGCCGATACATAAAGTGTATCAAGTTATAAAGCAATATTTAGAAAAATGAAAGTAAGAAAGTGAATGAAAAATGGAGATACCAGTAAAAAAGAATGAAACATATATTGTGGATATTATAGACCAAGGATATGAAGGAGAAGGAATTGCTAAAATAGATGGATATACAATTTTTATTCCAGGAGCGATTAAAAAAGAAAAATGTAAAATCTTAATTTTGAAAACGACTAAATCTCATGCTTTTGGAAAAGTATTAGAAATAATAAATTCATCTAAAGATAGAGTAGAAACAGAGTGTTTAACATATCAAAAATGTGGTGGATGTAGTCTAAGACATATGAACTATGATGCAACTTTAAATATAAAAAGAGAGATAGTACAAAATTTAGTAGATAAAACTTTAGAAAATAAGATAAAAGTAAAAAAAGCTATTGGTATGAATGAACCATATCATTATAGAAATAAAGCACAATATCCAATTGGATATGATAAGCAAGGAAATATTACGACAGGAGTATTTGCCAATAGAACACATGATATTATACCAATGCAAGTATGTAAGATACAGCATCCTATTTCAGAATACATAGCTAAATTATTGGTTAGTTTTTTGCAAGCAAACCATATACCTGCTTATCAAGAAAAAACAACCCAAGGAATATTTAGACATGTTGTTGTTAAAATTGGAAAGAAAACAAAAGAAGTGATGTGTGTATTTGTTGTCAATCAAAAAATAATTCCAAAAGAAAAGGAATTGGTTGACTATCTATTACAAAATTTCAAAAAAGAATATCCAGAATATGTATTAAAGACAATTATAAAAAATATTAATCCAAAAAATACAAATGTTATTTTAGGGAATCAAAATATTGTATTATATGGAGATGGATATATTTATGATAAATTAGGAGATTATACTTTTAAAATATCACCTATGTCCTTTTACCAAGTAAATCCTGTACAAACAGGGATATTATATAATGAAGCAATAAAAGGAGCGAATATCCAAAAAGAAGATGTGGTTTTAGACTTGTATTGTGGGATTGGAACAATTGGAATTTATGCCTCGGCGTTTGCGAAAAAGGTTTATGGAATTGAAATTGTAGAACAAGCAATAGAAGATGCAAAGGAAAATGCAAAAGAGAATAGTATTGAAAATATAGAATTTATTTGTGGAGATGTAGAACCAACGCTAGCTGATTTACTAAACAACAGAAAAGTACAACCAAATGTCATTTTTGTGGATCCACCAAGGAGAGGTTTGGATAATGTAACTATTCAAAACATTTTAAAGGTGCAGCCACAAAAAGTAGTATATATTAGTTGTAATCCAGCAACTATGGTAAGAGATTTAAAACAACTAGAAGGAAGATATGAGATAAAAGGAATACAGCCAGTGGATATGTTTCCATTTACAAGCCACGTGGAGACGATTGCGGTGCTATGTCTAAAAGAAACCACAGCCCCTTGAAATAAAAGGATTTCATCCAATATTAGAAAAGTAAAAATTAATCAAAAACCATAAAAATTATAAAAATTTCATCAATAAATTAGATAACTAGTATAGGGAAACATGATTAAGAAATAAAAGAAAAACTTATGAAATGATTGAAACACTAAGGAAAGTAAGTAGACATATTCACGGTGAATAGTCAAGGTAATATGTATGTTGTCCATGAATACAAGAAATTCCTTAAAATACTAGTGAAAACGAACATTTACAAACAGTCACATGTTCATGGACTACATACAAATAAAAGATAAAGAGGAACGATTTTAAAATAAAGTACTAAAAATAGTGCTTTATTTTTTATAAAAGGACTTGCCGTTTTCATTCGTAAATGATAAAATATTTACGAATGAAAACGGCAAAAGGAGAAAAACGATGGATGATATACAAAAGGTAGAAAAATTATTAAGGAAAAATAATGGAATAATAGAAACATACCAAGTTGAAGAACTAGGGATAAATAACAAAGTTTTAACTAGAATGATAGAAAAAGGATTAATTGAAAGAGTAGCAAGAGGAATATATATAGGCACAGATACATTAGAGGATAGTTATTTTATTACGCAAGTAATTTGCAAAAAAGGGATATTTTCTCATGAAACAGCACTATATTTTCATGATTTATGTGATAGAACTCCAATGAAATATCAACTAACAATTCCAAGTTTTTATAATACAAAATTATTAAAAGATAAGAACTATCAATTTTTTTATTTGAAAGATGAATTATATGAAATAGGTATAACAGAAATGAAGACACCTTATGGAAATAAAGTGAAAATCTATGACTTAGAAAGAACAATATGTGATATCATACGAAATAAGAAGAAAATAGAAATTGCATTATTTACAGATAGTATGAAAAGGTATGTAGAAAGAAAAGATAGAAATTCAATAAAATTGCATAAATATGCTCAATTATTTAATATAGAAAACGAAGTACGAAAATACTTGGAGGTGTTATTGTGATAGTTAAAAATAGAGCACAATTAAAAGCATGGATAAAAACTATGTCGACCAAAGTTAATGTAAATGAAAATATCATATTACAAAACTATATGCTGGAAAGATTGTTAGAAAGAGTTTCAGTATCAGATTATAAATATAAATTTGTATTAAAAGGTGGAATGTTAATAACCGCCATAGTTGGAATAGATATGAGAAATACATTAGATATGGATGCAACTATAAGAGGGATTAATTTAGAAAAGGATAATCTTGAAAGAATATTAAATGAAATTTTTAATATAGACTTAGAGGATGAAGTGACTTTTGAATTTAATGGTATGAAAGAAATAAGACAAGAAGATGAATATGGTGGATATAGGATAACGTTAGATGCAAAATTTGATAAATTAGTTGTACCTATGAAATTAGATATAACAACAGGAGATGTAATTGTACCACAAGAAGTAAATTATAAGTTTAAGTTGATGTTTGAAGAACGCTCTATAGAAATACTAGCATATAATATGGAAACAATAATAGCAGATAAATTTGAAACAATTATATCTAGAAATATTGATACAACAAGAGCAAGAGATTTTTACGACATTTATATACTTTGGACTACACAGCAGCAAAACTTTGATAAAGAATTGTTAGGAAAAGCTATTGTAGAGAAATTTAAATATAGAGGTTCAGAGAATAAACTTAATGATATTAATGAGATTATGGAAGCTATAGAGAAGAATGATTCTCTAAAAGAGCATTGGAAGAATTATCAATCTAAGTTTAGTTATGCTAAAGATATTAGTTATGAGGATACGATAGATGTTTTAGAAAAGATAACAGATATAGCAGGAGAAGATAAGTAGTGCTAATAATGAAGTAATTAGAATATTAAAACCATATGTTGTTGAAAAAAATATGATAAATGAAAAGCTTATGATTTCTATAGTTGATTCTGTTGTAAGAAAATTTGAAGTATTACCTAATGAAATATACAATATTAAAGAAATATATGAAGAACTAATAAAAGAAATATTAGAAAGTTCATATGTAGATAATATAAACAAATCAGAATACATACTTTATTTGAATGATACTATACAAGCCATGTGGAATGTGTAGCAGTGCTACAACTAAAAAAATTCTGAAAGAAGGTGGAATAAATGTCTTTAAGATTTTATTTAGAACAATTACACTACAAAGAACTTCCCGATTTTTTAATAAAATATTTACAAACACCATCTTTATTAAGACTTAAAAAAGTTGGTTATTTTTGTGGTATGGATTATGCTTCAAAAGATATCTATGACTTTAGTGAATATATCAGCAGATATGACCATTCTTTAACAGTTAGTTTATTAGTTTACAAATTAACGAAAAATAAAATTGTTACACTAGCAGGATTATTTCACGATGTTGCAACACCTTGTTTTTCGCATGTTATCGATTATATGAATAAAGATTATGAAAAACAAGAAAGCACAGAAAAATATACGGAACGTATATTGAGAAGTGATGAGTATTTAAAGATGTGCTTGCAAGAAGATAACATAGAAATGGATGATATTGTTGATTTTAAGAAATACACAATTGTAGATAATGAAAGGCCAAAAGTATGTGCTGACAGAATAGATGGTGTTATTTTAACAGGTATTGGATGGACTAAGAATATTAATAATGAAGATATAAAGCAAATAGTTGATGATTTGTGTATTTATAGAAATGAAGATAATGAAGAAGAAATAGGTTTTAAAAAACAAAGTGTTGTCGCAAAGGTTTTAGAGGTAAGTAAGAGTATAGATATTTATTGTCATTCTAAGGAAGATAATTATATGATGGAATTACTTGCAGAAATTACAAAATTATCAATTGATAAAAGATATATTTCATATGAAGAGTTATATCTGTATCAAGAAGAAGAAATATTTTCTTTATGGAAAGAGAAGAAAGATAAAAAACTTTTAGAGCTAATCCAGAAATTTGAAAATATTAAGAAGTCAGATATATCTATAGTAAATTTACCTAATATTAAAATAAGAGATTTAAAACCTATTGTAAATGGAAAAAGAGTTAAATAGCTAATTTAATAAAGAAGAAAAAAGTAAATGATTAAATAATACTATATAATAAATGAGAGATAAGCTAGAATTAGAATATATGAAAGGTAAAATATGTTAGATAAAAAAGAGATAAAGCAGAAAATAACTTCAGATAATCAATATAAAAGTTGGATGAAAAAAATACAAAGCATAACAAATGAATTTGCCATGTCTTCAGAGTTTAATAGTAAAGTAGTTCTTGACCATGAAATAGAGCATATGGGTAGAGTAGCAAATAATGTATATAAGCTATTAAAAGAATGTAACTTTGACGAGAAAACTTGTAATTTAGGATATATAGCTGGATTAATTCATGATATAGGAATGGTAGATGGCAAAACAGGACATGCACAAAAAGGTGCAGAAATGGCAAAAATATTTTTAGAAGAATTAGACTTAGTAGATGCATGTGATATTAAAGTGATTACAGATGCAATAGAAAATCATGGAAATGGTGAAAATAGTATAGAACCAATAACACTAAGTTTAGCGATTTGTGATAAAGCAGATATGTGTAGAAAAAGGTCTTTAGGAAAATTATCACCTATTCAATTCATAGAAAGTTATACTATGGAGGTACATAAAAACATATTGCAAATTAACTATGTAATGGACGATTTAAAAGGAAAAGAAGGACTATATATTATTCCGAAATCAATTGACATTCCAAAAACTTTAGGTACAAAATTAGGTATGCAAGTTGAATTTTATATTAATGGTAAATATGAAGAATTTGAAGATAGAATAGAGTATAAAGGTCAGATATATCAAAGAAGAAATAATTAAAATAGGAGGTTCATATGAAAGAGAATTATTTTATTGTACATGGTTCATTTGGTAGTCCTTTTGGAAATTGGTTTAGTTGGTTACATGATTTTATAGAAGAGGAAGGAAAACAAGTATATGTTCCTAGTTTTCCTATTGGAGTAGGATATCAAAACTATGAAAATTGGAGTAAATTACTTAAATACTATTTAGATTTAGGATTAATCCATGAAAATACAACAATTATAGGTCATAGTATTGCTCCTGCATTTCTATCAAAATTTTTAATAGAAAACAAAGTAAAAGTGAAAAAATTAATATTTGTGTGTGGATTTAATAACTATTTAGGTATCAATGAAGAATATGATACAGTAAATAAATCAATGTATTTTGACAATTTAGAAGATGTAAAACAGTATGCTAGTGAAATAGTTTGCTTTTATTCAGATAATGACCCATATGTAAAATATGAGGCAGAAAAAGATTTTGCAGATAAAATAGCAACTAAACAAATTTTGATACCAAAAGCAGGACATATCAATAGTGAGAGTGGATATGATACTTTTGAGGAGATTGTGAGTTATTTATAAAAAAAGTTTTACTTTATTAACTTTTTCTTTAAAATTAATAAGAAATATTGGGGAAAAAAATAATTTAGTAAAGGAGATTAATAAGGTTGAAAAATAATATAGTAAAAAGTCCATAAGAAATAAAAGTCCTAAAAATAGCACTTTTTAAAAGAAAGAGTATTTAATTTACACCAAACAAT
>JAAWNJ010000092.1 GCA_022798895.1 Clostridia bacterium
AAGGCATATAAATTATTAGGTGAATTAGGGATAAAAAAAGAAGATAAATTAAAACAAATGTCAAAAGGAACAAAAGAAAAAGTACAACTAGTATTGGTCATGAGTAGAGAGGCAGATATTTATATATTAGATGAACCAATTGGTGGAGTAGACCCAGTTGCAAGAGACCAAATTTTAGATTTAATATTAAAGAATTTCAAAGAAGGTGCAAGCCTTATTATTTCTACACATTTAATAGCAGATATTGAGAAAATTTTAGATGATGTTATTTTTATTCATCAAGGAAAGATTTTATTAAATAGTAGTGCAGATGAAGTGAGAAATAAATATCACACATCTATTGAAAATGCATTTAAGGAGGTGTTTAAACAATGTTAGGAAAGTTATTAAAATATGAAATGAAATCACAAGGAAAAAGCTTATTTCTATTTTGGATGGCAATTCTAGGATTAGGGTTATTAGTAAGAATATTTAGTTTATTAGAAGAAGCTGTGCCTATTTTTCAATATTTAATACCTATTTCAATATTCACCTTTGTTCTTGCTATTGTGCTTAGTCTTGTTTATTGTTTTTTCTTAGCAATTAAAAATTATTATAAAAAAGTGTTAAGAGAAGAAGGATATTTGACCAATACATTACCAGTGAAAAAGAGTAGCATTATATTATCTTTTTTAATTACAGATATGGTAGCACTTATTGTAACAGTTGCATTTAGCTTTTTAGGATGTTTTATTGCTTTTGGTTCAGGTAGTGAAGAAATAAGGAGTATGTGGGAGGCATTTTCTATTTCTATAGAGCAAGAATTTAATATGAGTATAGAAACTGTTAGATGTATTCTTGCAGGAGCTATGTTATTAGGATATATTAACACAATTTCGCTATTTTATGCAGCTATGACAGTTGGACATAGTTTTTCACAAAATAAGATTGCAAGCTCTATTGGAGTGGGAGTTGCCTTTTATATGACATTTCAATTTTTAAATGTAATAGAAATGATAGTGATTTTCTTAAAGAATAAAATGGACTTTACAAATGCTTTGGTGACAAATGAGGTACCATATGAATTAATTGGGACAATTCTTGGTGAGGCACTTATTGTTGCAGTTATTTCCGTGATTACTACTTATACATTTACGAATTACTTTTTAAGTAGAAAATTAAATCTAGAATAGATGGAAAAAACCAGCAAATATTCATTTGCTGGTTTGCTGTTAAATTAACTTTTAATTTCCTTTTGAATTCTACTAAAAGCAAAGGCACAAATAACAAATCCTACAATAAAGAATAAGCTTGTTTTAAATAATGAAAAACCAATTTGATAAACAAATGGAATTGTATAAATAAAGTCATATGTAAGTAAAATGAGGATAGATAAAATACTTAAACCAAAAGATAATCTAATTCCAGATTTCATTAATCCTAAAATAGAATGATCCATTTCTTTGAACTCCAGTAATAATTGACGCATAAAAATACCCCTTTCCAACAAAGTCATTTAACATATATTTATGATAACATAAAGAAAATGATGAAATCAAAGGTAATTTGTACCAAAAAATAAAACCAAGCAAAACTTGGTTTTAAATAATTTAAGAAAACTGTGCACAATTTTATTAAAATTTAGTTCATAGCATTTAATTTTTTAGCCATATTAGATTTTTTTCTAGCTGCTGTGTTTTTTACAATAACACCTTTCGTACAAGCTTGGTCTACTTTTTTAGTAGCAAAAGAAAATAATTCAGTAGCTTCTGCTTTATTTCCAGCTTCTACAGCTTGCTCGAATTTTTTAACAGCTGATTTATATCCAGATTTAATCATATTATTTCTAAGAGTTTTCTTTTCAATAACACTAACACGTTTAATTGCTGACTTGATATTTGGCATCTTTTGGCACCTCCCTTTTGTAAGTTCGTAAATTAACAGTGTTTATTATAGCATGAAAAAAGAGATTTGGCAAGAGGAAACCAAAGATTTCTGTTAAACTCCAATAAATTTATTTAAAAGAACAATGAATTTCAAAAAAAACTTGAAAAGGAAAAAGAAAACATATATAATAAACGTATACCAAAGACAGCAAAGAAAAAATTGGAAGGAGAGATGTTTATGAACATTAAAATAGTAGGAAAAGAACTAAAAGCAACAGATGCAATTAAAGATTATATTGGTAAAAAATCAGAAAGATTAATAAAATATTTTGGAGAAGAATTTGATGTTACAGCAACCATTAAAACAGAAGGTGGAATGCAAGTAGCAGAAACAGAAGTAAGAACACCAACAGATAGATTTAGAGCAGTAACAGCTCACAGGGATTTATATGCTTCTATTGATAAAAATATTGATATTTTAGAAGGTCAAATTAGAAAAATGAAAACCAAAAAAGACCAACAAAATATGACTGATTCTATTCGTAACAAAGAAATTGCAAGAGAAGTAGAAGAACATCCAATTGAAGGTGAAATTATCAAAACATTATATTATGAAATCAAACCATTATCACCAGAAGATGCAAAGTTAAAACTAGAAGAAAAACCACAAGATAAATTTTTAACATTTATCAATGTAGAAACAGGAAAAGTAAATGTTATTTATCGTCTAAAAGATAATAGCAACTATGGTTTAGTAGAACCAGAAGCGTAAGTAAATAATTATATAAAAAAGAAATCTATCTAAATATGTAATCTAAATAGGTTTCTTTTTTGGTTGTATAAGTATATGACATAGAAGGTGAAAGTGATATCAATATGGATGACTTTAAATGAGTAAAGGTTGTCTTAGCAATTTGTCAAAACTTAATATTATATGATATACTAACTTAAAAATAAAAGAGAGGAAATAAGTATAAAAGATGAGAGAACTAGACAAAGTAATATATTCAGCTTTATTACATGATATAGGAAAAGTTTTTCAAAGAGCCGATAGAGTAAAAGTTAAACATGGAATATATGGTGTAGAAGAGTTAGAGAAGATTATTGATAAAGATATAATTAATGATTTAAAAACTTCCATAATAAATCATCATAAAGATGAGTTAAAGGATGCTCAATTAGAAGCTAAGGATATTTCATATATAATTTATGAAGCAGATAATATTGCAGCAGCAAGCGAAAGAAGAGAAATAGACAATGAGCAAAATAAAATATTTAAATGGGATGTACCATTAGATAGCATATATAATATTATAAAATACAATGAAGATGATGAAAAATATAAGTATGATTTGGATGATTTAAATGATGATTATAAAATCAATATACCTAAGAAATTTGAAACGGTTACAATAGGTAAATATATAAAAATAAAAGAAGAGCTAAAAAGAGTATTAACAGGGTATAACTTTCAAAAAGATAATCCTAATTCACTAATATACATTTTAAAAAATTTATTAAGTTATGTACCATCTAGTACAAATATTGCTCAATTTGCAGATATTTCTTTGTACGAGCATTTGAAATTAACTGCGGGATTAGCTTCTTGTATGTATCTATATTGCAAAGAGAAAAGTAATATGGATTATAAAAGCAAATATTATTTAAATGTTAATAGTGATGAAAAAGAATATATAATATCATCTATAGATTTATCAGGAGTACAAAAGTTTATCTATACAATAACAGCCACGGGAGCTGCCAAAATGCTTAAAGCTAGGTCTTTTTATTTAGAGTTATTAATGGAGAATATAATTGATGAGATATTAGAAAAATTAGAGTTAACAAGAGCTAATGTTATTTATAGTGGAGGGGCACACTCATATTTATTATTACCAAATACAAACTTTACTAAGGAAATATTGGAACAGGCAAAAGTAAATTTTAATAATTGGTTAATAAATAAATTTGGAATAGAATTATCAATTATTATTTCATATATAGAATGCTGTGCCAATAACTTTAACGCGAATAAGGATTCTACTAATATTAATCAGATCTTTTCGGAATTAGCACAAAATGCATCTAAAATAAAACTTCAAAAATATAATAAAGAACAATTGGAAAAGTTATTAATGCCAAACGAAATTGAGGATGAAACAAGAGAATGTGCAGTATGTGGAACATCAAACAGAATAATATATAATGAAGGACTTGAAAAAGATATATGTTTGACCTGTAATTATATATATGAATTGGGAAACAAGCTTACTATGTATTCCAATAATCAAGGCAAAGGCGCTATAATAGTTATAGGAGATGACGGAATTATCCAATTACCTACATTGGAAGGAAAAAGTATATTTGTTAATATCATACAAGATAAAGACAAAGCAAATATTAAAGAAGGAACATATAAAAGATTATATACATTAAACAAAAAAGATTATGGAGATTTATTTTCTAATAACATTACAACAGGATTATATGGAATAAAAGGTACATATCAAGAGTGTGCAAAAGAAAGTATTGGAGAAAAGAAAATAGGTGTTTTAAGAGCAGATGTAGATAATTTAGGACAAACCTTTAAGATGGGCTTTATCAATGAAAAATATAATGAAAAACTAGTTACATTGTCAAGATACAGTATGTTATCCAATAGTTTGTCTGACTTTTTTAAATACAATATTAATTATATATGCTCAGAAGAAAATTTAAAAAGAAATGAATGTAAAATTTCAAATAAAGAAAATAGAGGCAATATAAAAATAATTTATTCTGGGGGAGATGATTTATTCTTAATAGGTGCCTGGGATGAAATATTAGAAGTTTCAATGAGTTTAGATGAGTTATTAAAACAATATACTAATGGGAAAATTACTATTTCAGCAGGAATTGCTCTATTTAACCCGAAATACCCAATTTCTAGAATTGCTGAACTAGTAGGTGAGATGGAAAGTAGAGCAAAAAAACAGGAAAATAAAAATTCAATCACTATTTTTCAAAATGATGATATGCATGTTTTACATTTCGATAGATTGAAACATGATGTTATGGAAAAAATCAAATATCTAGAAGAAAATTTTGAGTTTAAAGGAAATAGCGAATCAAAAATAGAAATGTCATCATCAATGTTATATAAACTATTAAAATTATTTAAGGGCGAAGATAATAAGATAAATAAAGTTAAGATTGCTTATTTATTAGGACGACTTGAAGAAAAGATAAAAAAAGACAATGTAAGATTACAACAAACTTATAATGAGATAAAAGAATATATCTATGATATTATAGATGATGAAAAGGATGTTAAGGAATTTATTATTGCTTTAGAAATATTAATATATAAATATAGAGAAGAAAGATAGGGAGGAATATAAAATTATGGAATATAATAAAACAAATCATTATATGAACAATACATATAATAAATCGAACAATAACTATATGAATAATAGTGCAATTCCATATAATAAAGATATGGACAAGCTTGAATATGCCGAGAAAATAATGCAAAATATGAAAAATGAAAGAAATCCGTTAACAACGAATCAAATGCGAATTATATTGAGTTTATTTATAAGTGTAAGAAATGAATTAGAAAAAAATATAATGAATGATGAACTAACAGAAGAAGAAAGATACAAAATAAAGTATATAAAAATAAAACTAGTATATCAAGCAGCAAGAACGGGAATTCAGGACTTTATAAGAAAATCATACTTAGAAAAGATGATAGACGATGTTAATGATAGACAAGATTTTTATAAATTAGTAGATTATGTTGAAGCTTTAGTAGCTTTTCAAAAATATTATATAGGGAAATAAAGGAGTAAATTATGGAAGGTATTAATGAGAAAATAGTGATAAGAGATAAAATTTTAATAAAAGCAGAACTTGAATTATTAACTGGTATGCATATAGGAACAAGTGACGGAATTGCGACTATTGGAGCAGTAGATAGTATAGTTATAAGAGACCCTATGACTAATAGAACAATGATTCCTGGTTCAAGTTTAAAAGGAAAAATGAGAAGATTACTTTTAAATGCGCAAGGGCAGAAAGATGTTGAATCATGTCCAAGTTTAGAAAGATTGTTTGGAAGTTCACAAAAAGCAGAATGTAAAGATAGAAAAACTGCAAGATTGCAGTTTACAGATTCAATTCTGACAGATGAAAGTGAAAAAGAACTATCAGCAAAACAGTTAGACTTATCATATACGGAAATAAAATATGAAAATACTATAGATCCAATTACATTAGTAGCTAATCCAAGACAAATTGAAAGAGCTGTTAGAGGAAGTAAATATGATGTAGTAATTAACTATACATTACAAAATTTAGAAGAGGTAATAGAAGATTTTGAAAATATTGCTAAAGGGTTTAAATTATTGCAATTAGATTATATTGGAGGGAATGGCTCTAGAGGTTATGGTAGAATAAAATTCAATAAAATAGATGTTTTACCTATGCAAATAAAAGGAGAAAATTTGATTAAAGATCAAGAAACAACTATTAAGCAAATAATGGATAAGGTAATGGAATAAGAAAGGAGCTTGTATGAGTTATAGTATAATAAAAATGCAATTTGTATCACAAGCTAGATTTGGAGTAAAAAATTTAGAAGATACTTTTAAGATATGTCATAGTGATACTCTATTTAGTGCAATTTTTATTGAAACATTAAATCTTTATGGAATAGAAGTAGCCGAAAAATTAAAAGAGAATTTCATTAATCGGAAGTATGAAAATATCATCAGCAATGCCCTATTTTTATGATATGTATGAAGAAGAATGTAAATTATTTTTACCCAAGCCTATATTATATACAAAAAATAGGCAAAAGAGTATTTTAAAAACAGAGAATAAGTCTCTAAAAAAAGTATTAAAAGAAATAGAGTTTATACAAGTAGCTGATTTAGAAGATTAT
>JAAWNJ010000093.1 GCA_022798895.1 Clostridia bacterium
TTCATTTAATAATTCCTTTACCTCTTTGATTAGTGCTTCTAGTGTTTCCTTTTCGTCTACTGCTTTAGACATATTACCACCTCTTTCGTAAATTTTGTATTACCTCTACATTTCCATTGTAACATTGTGGTAAATTTAAGTCAATACATTTTACAAATTTTTGTTTTACACTAAAATAATTCTATGGCATCTTATTCCTCTTCTACAATTTTAATATGAACATCCTCTAATTGTTTTTGATTTACTTTGCTTGGAGCCCTCATTAATAAATCTCTTGCCTTTTTATTTTTAGGGAATGCAATTACTTCACGAATGTTCTTACTATCTGCTACTAGCATTACCATTCTATCTAATCCTGGTGCTGCTCCGCTATGAGGTGGTGTTCCATATTGGAAAGCATTATATAATGCACCAAATCTATTTTCTACTTCTTCTTCACTGTATCCTGCAATTTCAAAAGCTTTTACCATTAATTCTGGGTCATGATTTCTTACTGCACCTGATGCTACCTCATATCCATTACATACAACATCATATTGATATGCTAAAATGTCTAATGGATTTTTTGTCATTAAAGCTTCCATTCCACCTTGTGGCATTGAAAATGGATTATGATTAAAGTCAATAGTTCCTTCATCAGATAGTTCATACATTGGAAAGTCTACAATATAGCATAAACGATATACATTCTTTTCTAGTAAATCTAAACGATTTCCTAGTTCAATACGAACTGATCCTGCTATTTTTTGAACTACTTTTAATTCATCTGCCATAAAGAATACACTACAATTTTTCTTCATACCAATTTTTTCTTCTAATTCTTTTTGTACCTCTGGTGTAATGAATTTTGCAATTCCTCCTGATACAACATTTTCGTTATCTACTTTTACCCAGGCTAAACCTTTTGCCTCAGCTTCTTGTATAGCAAATTCTGTCATAGCGTCAAAGAATTTTCTTCCTTGCTCTGCTCCATTTTCAACAACAATTGCTTTTACTATTTTATCTTTGAAATTATTGAATTCTACATGTTCAAAAATATCTGTTACATCTTGAATGATTAGTGGATTTCTTAAGTCTGGTTTGTCACTTCCATATTTCTCCATAGCTTCTAAATATGGTATTTTTTGGAATGGTGCTTTATCTACCTTCCAGTCTGTATGTGTTTTAAATACAGTTGTAAAAATTTCACCTAATACTTCTAATACATCTTCTTGCTCTGCAAAACTCATTTCAAAATCTAATTGATAGAATTCTCCTGGTGCTCTATCTGCTCTAGGGTCTTCATCTCTAAAACATGGTGCTATTTGATAATATTTATCAAAACCTGAAACCATTAGTAATTGTTTAAATTGTTGTGGTGCTTGTGGAAGTGCATAAAATTCTCCTCTATGTAGTCTGCTTGGTACTAAGTAATCTCTTGCCCCCTCTGGTGAAGAATTTGCCAAAATTGGAGTTTGAATTTCTGTAAAGCCTAGTTCGTCCATTTTTTTACGAATTGTTTTTATTACTTCACTACGTAGTAATATCGTTTTATGTAATTTATCATTTCTCAAATCTAAAAAACGATATTCTAGTCTTAAATCTTCTTTTACTTCTCCTACTTTATCAGAATTTACTTCAAATGGTAAAACATTTTTACATTTCCCTAAAATCTTGATTTTCTTAGCATCTATCTCAATTTCTCCTGTAGGAATTTTATCATTTTTATTTGATCTTTCTATTACATTTCCTACTACTTGAAGTACACATTCTGTTACAACATTATCTAATACTGCTTTATCAATCTCTTTATTATCTGCTGAAATAACCACTTGAGTAATACCAAATTGATCACGTAAATCAATAAAAGCCATAGAGCCTAAATTCCTAATTTTTTGTACCCATCCTGCAATTGTTACCTCTTCTCCTACATTTTGAATAGTTAATTCTCCACAATTATGATTTCTATACATATGTCTTCTCCCTCTTTTATTACATTTGCCTTATTATACACCATTTAATTCTTTGTTACAATATACTATCTAGAAAAAAAGGCGAAGAATTTTTCTTCACCTTTTTGTTATCCTATTCACCTACATTATATTTCATTGCCCAATATCCAGTTAATGGCTTTCCATTAAAGGTAAATGCTTCTGGTACTTGGAAAGTTGGAGTTGTCGCATTTGATGTTCCATTTAAGAATCTAACATCATTCCTTTGTACTTTTGCATTTCCATCTGGCTTAAATTCATATCTTGGTATCCATGTAAAGTAAGTTTTTGTTCCCCCATTTTGTGTTACAATATTTGCCCATTTGCCATTTGGATAATCATACCAATTTGCTGGCATATTGCTTCCATTATTGGTAATTTTCTCTCCAATTACTTCTGTATTTCCATTATATGTTACATAATAGGTGCAATCTGGATTAAATCCTGTTAAATCTGGTTTATTTGCTTCTGCTGTTCTAATTTTCTTTGTTAAGCCTCCTACATATTTACTTCCATTTCTTACCTCAATTAAGATACTATATTCTTTACCTGTAGATAATCCATCGAAAGTAATAACGTCTGATGCATTCTTTGTTGTTTTATCTGGTGTTTTTCCTCTAGGCTTTCCGCTGATATAGTAATTATAAGTTAGTCCTGATGTTGATGTGGTGGTTCCCTTTAATCCTTTTATAGTAATCGAATTTGAAGTTGTAACAACTTCTGCATTTAGAACTGATGTATCCACATCTCCCATGTTATATTTCACTGCCCAATATCCCGTTAATTGCTTTCCATTAAAGGTAAATGCTTCTGGTATTTGATATCCTGTTGTTGTTTTAGTATCTGTTCCTGTGATAAATTTAACTTCACTTCTTTGCGTTCCTCCACCTACTACAAAGAATTCATATCTTGGTATCCATGTATAATAGGTTTCTCCTCCATTATTTCTTACTACAATATTAGCCCATTCAGCTTCATCATAGTTATACCATCCAATTGGTGTTTCTTCACTAATTGGTATCGTACTATATTCATTATCATTTTCATCATAAGTCACATAGAAGGTAGAATCTTTATCAAATCCTGTCAAATCTGGCGGATTTACTACTGATGAAGCATACACTCTGGTATAACTTGCTACCATTTCACCTTTGCTATTTAATCCTGTAATATTGATAACATTATCTCCTGCTTTCATATTTTCTAAACGAATTGTCTTAGAACTTGCATTTGCCACATCAGTAATTGCTTTATCTGTTTGCTCTTTACTATTTAGATTTACTACCAATTTTACAATATCTTTACCATTTGTTATCTTAATATTAGAAATAGTAATAACTCCTCTTGTTACTTTCATATCGTAATAGATAATAGATGGATCTGGTGCATCTCCTAGATTATATTTCATTGCCCAATATCCTGGTATAGCTTTTTTATTAAAAGTAAATGCCTCTGGTACTTGATAACCTTGCTTTTGTAAGTCTGCCCATGTAGTTACTTCCTCTGTATATGGGTCTTTATAATTATTATCGGTATCAATTAATTTAACATCTGCTCTTTGGCTTCCCTTATTTAACTTAAAGCAATATCTTGGTATCCACGTATAATAACATTCTACACCTAAGTTTTCTGTTACAATATTGGCCCATTTACCTTTACTGTAATCATACCAATCTTCTGTTGCTTTATCAAATATCCAATTTTTTGGCTGCATCACTCCATTTTGTTCATTAACATATCTTGTATAATTTTTGTTAAATCCTTCATTTAATACTGGAGTACACATATATACACCATTTACATATTCATAACTTCCATCTTTAATATTGGTTCCAGATGGTCTTTTTAATTCTAGTACTGGTATACCAATTTCTTCACACCACTTAGCTTCTTTTTCGCCATTTTTGTTATGATCATCTAGAACATAGCATAGTTCTCCATGATAAACTACTGCATATCTTTCATCTTTTGAATCAAGATTATTTACAATATCTGAAATAGAAATGTTAACATCCTCTGGCTCAATATCTACATCTTCTGATTCTATTTCAATCAAATCTAGTAAGGTATCTCCTGCATTTATACCACTTATATTGGTATTCATTGTTGACGCTACCTTCCATGTTGTATAAGTATCTGCTTGTTCTTTATAAGCTGACCACTTAGTTTTAAAACTTGCTTCTTGTGCTCTAGCAAATATGCCATTATCGCTAAATACATAATTAATAGTAATTCCCGCTAGTATGAGCAATACCACTATGGTCACAACTAAAGCAACTAGTGTTATACCAGTTGTAGCATCTTTGATGTTTACAAATGGCTTATTCTGACAGAAGATACTCTTTTGCTTGTTCCTTTTTAATCCCATTTTTCTACATTCCTTTCCAAATATTGTTTCTATTTAGTTATATAATTCCTTGTTCTTTTTCATCATATAACCATTCGCATCTTCGCTTCATTTCTTTTATTAAGTGATAGGTATCTGCATTTTTGGCATGCCCTATCCAAGAATTTAGTTTTAATGCTGTTTCTTTTAAATCTAATTTATTTTCATGATATAGTTTATTCCATATCTTGATTTTCCTTTTTATCTTTTGCTTATTATCTTTTAACAGCAAAATATGGTTTTCATATACTTTATATCCACAAAATCTTACCCCTTGTTTTGCTTTAAAATAGTTTGTCTTTTTGTTTAAACTTAGTCCTAATTCTTTTGTTAAAAACTCTGTAATTTTTTCTAACATTTCCTTACACTGCGCTTTGTTTTCTAATAGTAATACAAAATCATCCATGTATCTAACATAATATTTCACACGTAATTTTTCTTTCATAAAATGGTCTAACTGATTTAAATATACATTAGCAAAATATTGTGAAGTGTAATTTCCAATTGGAATACCAACAGGTTCTTCATTATGATAGATAAGCATTTTTGTTAAATGTAACACTTTTTTATCTTTGATGTATCTTTCAATAATACGATATAAAATGTCTTTTCTAATACTATAAAAATATTTAGAAATATCACATTTTAATATATAAAAATCTTTGTTTTTCTGCGAAAAATTATACATATATTTATTGAGCTTTTTAACTGCACTATGTACTCCTCTTCCATTAATACAAGCGTAAGAATCCACAATAAACTTTGGTACAAATATAGGTTTAATAAATTCTTCTACATACCATTGTTGTACTACTCTATCTCTGAAAGGCAATGATTGTATTAATCTTTTCTTTGGTTCATAAATGATAAATTCTCTATACTTTCCTACTCGATAGGTTCCATTTTGTAATGTTCTCAATATTTCCATAATATTACTAGCCGCATTTAAGTCAAATACAATTACTTCCTTACGATTACGCTTTTTTTCTTTTGACCTTTCATATGCATCTAACATATTAGAAAATGTTAATTTTTCATCAAATATATTGTTTACTCTTTTTGGCATGACTTCATCCAACCTCCAATCAGCTTACCGATTTCATCTACTTGCTCGTTCCAAACCATATAATTTTTTTGATTAATATACATACTTTTATATGATATGGTTATGAAACTTTTTAAAACCACAAGATTCACATCTGCTTTTCTTAAATAATCATACTTTTCAATATTTGCATATGCTTTCCATGCATATACAATATATTTTAAGTTTTCATATAAAATATTTTTGATATCATTGCATAAATCAAATCGTTCACTTTTTGGATATTTTTTCAGTAAGTTCTTAGAGTAATAAATTAGATTGGTCATTTTTTGATAAGTTACTAGTCTGTTATCAATTTTAGGCATATTCTTTTCCTCCATTTTGGCAAAATTCTACATTATTTTAGTTATAATATAGTACTTGTATTTTACCTTTGAAGAAAAGAAGGATTGTCTTTCTTATGCAAAACTCTCTAAAATTGATACAAAACTTTTTATTTCTATTTTTTAGATATTTTTCGACATACTTCGTATTATTTCAGCCTATTTTTCTTTTGTTTGATTGAATTCAAAGTCTGTCCGGCGCCGCTCTTCGCTGCTCCACGACCGCAGTGGTTTCACCTCTGCTGTCGCGGAGAAATCTCGGTCGACGCCCTTGCCGTTCGGGCAAGCCCTTGCAGGCTCTTTGCTTGTTTTTTCCTTCTATTTTGTGGTTATTCTGATATTCCCCCTCTGTCTTGTTCTCACTTCAAAGAACACAGGACAGAACAAAAGGTTTTCCACCTCATAAGCTGCGCTTACGCTTGCTTTATGAAGTGTCTCACCTTCGCCCAGCATGAGCTCAAGTTCGCTTTTTGGCGAACTTGGCACAGCATGGCTAACCTATCCAACTCCGCATTGCTACGTTGTATAAGACATCTGTAACTCACTCTATAAAAGTATAAGTTATCTGTACGGCTCGTACCTCGCCTACAGCTAACTTAACTTCACGAGTTCGCACAGCTGATCTTAAAGTCCGGTGCCGACTACTGCTACTCCACGACCACAGTAGCTGCTGCTAGCCCAGCCGCTGCCGCGAAAGGAGAACATCCCGCCATTGCCACGTATGAAACCACGATCAGTACCATTGAGCCAGCTAGCGTAGCTAGCACCATGCCAGCCTGAGCAACCAGGATTGGTTGTGTAGGTGTCGAGTCCGAGTGCGTCTCCGACTTTTGCTGAGGTTTGGTCACTGACTTTATATAAATCGTAATATCTTGCG
>JAAWNJ010000094.1 GCA_022798895.1 Clostridia bacterium
AAATTTTAAAGTAGCATATTTGAGTGTTGTAGAAAGTGGAAAAGTAAACTTAACTTGTAAGAATATAAGTCTTTTAGCGAAGTCATTTTGTATTCCTCCAGAATTATTGCTAAATGAAGAAACTGCAAAGCTTGCCAAAAATTTGCCGAGTCGCTTAAAGTGTATGAAAAACGAAGGAAGAAAAGGAGGCTTAAAAATTTGTATTGACAACTAAGTTGAAAATTTATATAATGGAGCAAAAGTAGATAGAAAATACATTTAGGGATTATGTTGAGGCATCCTTTCCTGCTCTGGCTGGCATGGTGGTAACGTTAACTGGCTCAGCGATACGAGACGTGGTTTCGTGCGTGGCGGTAGCAATAACAGCAGGAGTGGGATATTCTCCTTCGAAGGAGGCTACCCCTGGGCTGATACTAATTTCGTTTACTGTGGTCGTGGAGTAGCAGTAGTAGGCACCGGACTTTAATATAGCTATCAGAGGGGAAAATTTTAAGGAATCATCCGAGTTATATCTATATTATTAAAGAAACATAATTCCTTCCTTAGAGGTAAAATAGAAGAGAAGAAGACATCGCGAGTAGTGAAAAGCGAAAGTGATGTTTTTTTGCGTATATTCTACCATTGCAAATACTAACAAGATGTGATATAGTGAAAAGCAAATTAAAAACGGAGTGAAATCATATGAAATTAGTGTCATGGAATGTAAATGGCTTAAGAGCAGCAGTACAAAAAGGCTTTAAAGAATTCTTTCAAGAAGTAAATGCAGATATTTTTTGCATACAAGAAACAAAAATGCAAGAAGATCAAATTGATATAGAACTAAATAGCATTTTTAGAGAATATCATTGTTATTGGAATAGTGCTATTAAAAAAGGCTATTCAGGAACAGCCATATTTACTAAGCAAGAGCCAATTAATGTAACTTATGGAATTGGAATAGAAGAACATGATCAAGAAGGAAGAATTATCACTTTAGAATTTGAAAAATTCTATATGGTAAACTGTTATACACCAAATTCCAAAAGGGAATTAGAAAGACTTTCTTATCGAATGATATGGGAAGATGAGATACGTAAATACTTATCCAAATTAGATAAGGTAAAACCAGTAATTTATTGTGGAGATTTAAATGTAGCACATGAAGAAATTGACTTGAAAAATCCAAAGACTAATCATAAAAATGCAGGTTTTACAGATGAAGAAAGAGGAAAAATGACAGAATTACTAAATGCAGGTTTTACAGATACATTTCGCTATAAATATCCGACAAAAGAGAATTGCTATACTTGGTGGTCCTATATGTTCCATGCAAGAGAAAAAAATGTTGGTTGGAGAATAGATTATTTTATTATTTCTAAATCCATAGAAGACAAGATAAAAGAGAGTACCATATATGCAGAAGTTATGGGAAGTGATCATTGCCCAGTTGGAGTAGAAATAGAACTAAGTTAATCATAACACAGATTATGTAAAATGCACAATTAGGGACTAAATAATTAGTGAAATAAAATCAAAAAGGAGAAAAAACATGGAAGAAAAGAAAAGGAATTTTACAAAATGGTTTTACTGGTTTACACTAGGAATAGCTATTATTGTAGTCTACAAATTATTAGATAACTTTGGTCAAATTACAGGATGGTTTGGAAATCTTTTCAATATATTAACACCATTTATTATGGGATTGTTAATTGCCTATTTATTCTATATTCCTTGTAGAAAGGTAGAAGGCTGGTATCGTAAAGCAAAAAAATCAAAGTTTATAGTCAAAAGAGCAAGGGGCTTATCTATTATAACAGTTTATATTATTGCTATTCTACTAATCATTATTGCTCTAAACTTTGTTGTTCCAAATATTGCAAAAAGTATTATAGACTTTGTCAACAATTTTGGTGGATACTATAATAATACAATGGAAACAATTAATAACTTACCAGAAGAATCTGTTTGGAAAAATGACATTATTATTAACTTAGCAGAAAGTATTCAAAATATTGACTTAAAACAATATTTCAATATGGAAACATTAACAGAATATGCTAAAGGCGCTATTGACCTTGTTACTAGTATTTTTGATATTTTTGTATCATTTATTGTTTCTGTATATCTATTAGCAGAAAGAAAACGAATTTTAGATTTCTGTAGAAGATTAACAAAAGCAACCTTTAAACCAGAAAAATATCAAATGATTAGTAAGTATTTCAATAAATCTAATGAAGTGTTTTTCAGCTTTATTGGAGGTCAAGTATTAGATGCACTTGTAGTAGGAATATTAACTTCTATTGCTATGTCCATCCTTGGTGTAAAATATTCTATTTTGCTAGGTTTTATGATAGGGCTCTTTAATCTAATTCCATATTTTGGAGCCATTGTAGCAGTTGGAACTGCTATTATCATCACTATATTTACAGGAGGAATAGGGCAAGCAGCTTTAATGGCAGTGGTAGTTATCATACTACAACAAATTGATGCTAATATTATTAATCCAAAAATTATAGGGGATTCTCTATCGATTAGTCCACTACTAGTTATTTTTGCAGTAACAGTAGGTGGTGCCTATTTTGGAGTACTAGGTATGTTCCTAGCTGTGCCAGTTTTCACAGTTATTAAACTACTAATTGAAGAATTTATAGAATATAAAGAAGTAAAGGAAATCACTTAAGGAAATCTTAATGATTTCCTTCCTTTTTTCTTAAGAAGTTTGTGATATAGTAAATGTGCTAAAAATGTGATATAATAAATGCGAAAATAAAACAAAGGGAGAATTTTATGTACAATATTTTAGTAGTAGATGATGATAAGGAAATAGTAAATGCTATTGAAATTTACTTAAGGAAAGAAGGATATAATATTTTAAAAGCTTATGATGGAATGGAGGCTCTTAAAATAGTCAAAGAGCGTGAGGATATTCATTTAATCCTATTAGATATCATGATGCCTAAATTAGATGGAATTAGCACAGCTAATTTAATTCGTAAAGATAAAGCAATACCAATTATTATGTTATCAGCTAAATCAGAGGATTATGATAAAATCACAGGGCTTAATAATGGTGCAGATGATTATATTACAAAACCATTTAATCCACTAGAATTGATTGCAAGAGTTAATTCGCAGATTAGAAGGTATACTTCTTTAGGATCTATTGCAGACCAGATGCAAGAAGGTGAAAATACTTATCATTCAGGTGAATTATTCATTAATGATGATACCAAAAAAGTAGAAGTAGAAGGAAAAGAAGTAAAGCTAACTCCTACGGAATACAATATTTTAAAATTTTTAACTAAAAACAAAGGTATAGTCTATTCTATTGAGCAAATTTATGAAAATGTATGGGAAGAAGAATGTTATGGAGCGGAGAACATTATAGCAGTACATATTAGACACATTAGAGAAAAAATAGAAATTAATCCAAGAGAACCTAAATATTTAAAAGTAATATGGGGCATTGGCTACAAAATAGAAAATCTAGATGAAAATTAGGTTATTAATTAAGAAAATGGAAAGGAGAATGGAATGGAAAACAATAAAATTAGTTGGGCAAGAGTTAGCAAAAATATCTGTTATTTTCTAGCACCTTTTTTTGGTCTTATTTTAATTGCTTGTATTACAGGGTTAGTCATTATTGATACAGATATTGAAGTAGAAGAAACGACAAATTACTATGATACAAGAATATTCTCCAATAATTACTTTAATTCTATTTATAATTATCTTTATATACCTGTATTTGTAAATGACCAAAACAGCAAGCTAGTTACTAGTAGCACACAGAGATTAGATGCTAATAGTGAGAAAGAAGCCATATCTACAGATTATGAAGAAATTAGTCATGGACATTATAGATTTGTAGAGCCTTATGCTTATGATATACAAGAAAATGTGGATATCAATGGAAAAAAAGGAGTTATTTATTATGATATAAATACGAATAACAACTTTCAATACTTAATGATAGATACACAAAAGAATATTGCAGTTACTAATTTAGAACATACTATGAGAACAGATAGTATTGAGGAAATCAAGCAAATTATTGGAGAAAACTCTATTTATTGGAATTTTCAAAAAGGAAAAGTAGATACTAATATTTCTCACTTATCTTTGGAAGAAATTCGTTATAAACTACAATATAAAAATATGAATAGTTCTAATATAGAAGAGATATATACTTCCTTAATAAATGATTTGCCATATAAAGATGATTATGCACTTACTAAATTTACGTATGACTTGTCTATGAAAGCAAACACTTTAGCACCGATTTTAATTCCAGTTTGTATTGCAGTATTGTTAGCATTAGGTTTAATTGTTTTAAATGGTATTGGAAAAAAAGGTAAAGGACCAGGAATTCACTTAAATGGATTTGATAAAGTACCATTAGAAATGGCATTTATCATAGGATTTACTATAATGGGAATAGGAGCATCTTGTTTTATAGCGGTTAACTCAGAATTAAGAGCAATTATCTTTAGCGGAGTGATAATAGGAGCACTCATTATTTACTTAGCATGTATGATGCTATTAGAAACAGTAGTAAAAAGGATGAAAACACATACCCTATGGAAAACAACAATCCTCTATATGATAGGACATGGAATAAAAACAGTATTGGATAATCGTAGATGGGGTACAAAGTTAGTATTAGCATATGGAGGTTTTTGCTTAGTAGGAGGAATTGCTACATCAGCTATGATAAATGCAAGGTATGTTGCTTATGATGATAGTGAAACTTTTTGGTTTATGGTGTTAATGGCATTAGGAATAGGAACATTTATCTATCTATTTACTAAAATGAAACAATTTCAAAATATTCAAAAAGCACTACAAGCAATTTATGAAGGAAACACTAACATTGAATTAAACTCAAATGAACTAACAGGTGTACTAAAACAAATGGCAATTCATATAGAAGATATTGCAGGTGGATTATCTAATGCTATACAGCAGAGTTTAAAAAATGAAAGACAAAAAACAGAATTAATTACCAATGTATCACATGATATCAAAACACCACTTACGTCTATTATTAATTATGTAGACTTACTCAAAAAAGAAGAAATGCCAAATGAAAAAGCAAAAGAATATTTAGAAATATTAGATAGTAAATCACAAAGATTAAAAAGATTAACAGAGGATTTAGTAGAAGCTTCAAAGGCATCATCAGGAAATATTAAACTGAAAAAAGAAAAAATCAATATTAATGAACTTATCAAGCAAGTTTCAGGTGAATTTGAAGATAAGTTTAAAGCTAGAAATTTAGAAGAAATTATGACACTTCCAGAAGAAAATGTATTTATTGAAGCAGATGGAAGATACCTGTATCGTGTATTAGAGAATTTATATTCTAACGCTTCTAAATATGCAATGGAAGGGTCGAGAATTTACCTAGATGTTGTGCCAAAACAGACTAGTATAGTCATTCAAATGAAAAATGTGTCAAAAGAGAAATTGAACATTACCACAGAAGAATTAATGCAACGTTTTGTAAGGGGAGATAGTTCTAGAAATACAGAAGGAAGCGGACTAGGACTTTCTATTGCATCTAGTCTTACAGAACTGCAAGGTGGAAAATTCCATATTTATTTAGATGGTGATTTATTTAAGGTGACATTAGGGTTTGAAAAGTTAAAAGAATAATATAAGAAAAGAAACAGTATAGAAAATAAAGCTTTACACTGTTTCTTTTTTATATTGTAATAAGTGACTACGTGGATAAGGTTTAATTTCATCTGTCATACCTACTAAATAATCTAAGGAAACATGATAAAAATCTGCTAATTTCATTAAATGGACAACAGGAATAGGTCTCTTCCCATTTTCATATTCAGAATAATATTGCTGAGAAATATTTAAAATCTTAGCAATATCCTTTTGATATAAATCTTTATCTTCTCGTAAACTTCTAATTCTAACAAATTCCATATAATTTCACCTTTGTACAAAAATACTATACAAATTAAAATACCATAAATAATATATTATGTATTGAGAAAGAGAGGAAAATATGAAAAGACAAAAGAAGAGTCATAAAATAAAAAAAGATAATACAAGAGGTGAATCCTGTACAAATAAATCAATTGTTGCTATCTACAATAATATAAATGGCATAACTCTTGTAGCATTGGTAGTAACAATAGTTGTATTGCTAATTTTAGTAGGAATTACACTAACTTATGTATTAGGGGATAATAGTATATTTAAACAAGCATCAGATGCAAAATTAGAAACAGAATTAGCAAAAGCTAGGGAAAAGATAGAGATAGTATTAAGTGAAGCAAAGATACCAAAGCATACAGATAACAGATATAATGAAAATGAGTATTTAGATGAATTTATTTTTAGCAGAATTTCCAATACAGAAGTGCTTGACGAGGTTATTATTACAGATGGATATGC
>JAAWNJ010000095.1 GCA_022798895.1 Clostridia bacterium
TTAAGAGAAGCACTAAAAGAAAAGACACAAAACAAAACAGTGATTATTGTAGCACAAAGAATTAATACTATTTTACAGGCAGACAAGATTATTGTATTAGATGATGGAAATATTGCAGGTATAGGAACACACAAAGAATTAATGAAGGACTGTGAAGTATATAGGCAAATTGCTTTATCACAATTATCGAAGGAGGAATTGGAATAATGGAAGAAAACAAAAATGAAAATATGCAAACTCCCCCAAAGCCTCCTAAAATGAGAATGGGTCATGGACCAATGGGTGGTATAGGTGCGGGAGAAAAAGCAAAAGATGTAAAAGGTACAGTTGGCAAATTAATGAGAAATTATTTGAAAGATTATAAATGGAAATTAATTATTGTACTTATTTTTGCAATTGGAAGCACCATTTTTACAATTGTAGGTCCTAAGATTTTAGGAAATGCAACTACTGAAATTTTTAATGGAATTGTTAGTAAGATTTCAGGAGGAACAGGAATTGATTTTGGAAAAGTGGGAGGAATTTTATTAACACTATTAGGACTATACACGATTAGTGTGATATTCTCTGCTATTCAAAGTTTTACCATGACAAGTGTATCACAAAATTTAACCTATCGACTTAGAAATGATATTGCTAAGAAGATTAATAAATTGCCAATGAAATATTTTGATAAGAAAACCAATGGAGAAGTGTTATCAGTTATCACAAATGATGTGGATACATTTTCTCAAAATATGAACCAAAGTATTACGCAAATCATTACTTCTATTTGTACGATTATTGGTATTTTGATTATGATGCTATCTATTAGTTGGACTATGACGATTGTATCACTTATCATTTTACCAATTTCAGCAATTGCAGTAAGTATGATTATAAAGAAGTCACAAAAATACTTTAAGGCACAACAAGACTATTTAGGACATGTAAATGGTCAAGTAGAAGAAGTATATGGTGGGCATAATATTGTAAAAGTATTTAATGGGGAAGAAAAAGCTATTCATGAATTTACGAAAATGAATGAAGAGTTATATCATTCTGGATGGAAGTCACAATTTATATCAGGTTTAATGCACCCTATTATGATGTTTACAGGTAATGTAGGGTATGTAGGTGTAGCTATTTTAGGTGGCTATTTAGCAGTACAGGGTAGAATTACAGTTGGTAATATTCAATCTTTTATTCAATATAACAAACAGTTTACACAGCCAATTAACCAAATTGCACAAATTTCTAGTATGTTACAATCTATGGTAGCTGCTTCTGAAAGAATTTTTGAGTTTTTAGAAGAACCAGAAGAAGTGCAAGAAATAGAAGGGGCAGTGAAAACAGAAGGACTAAAGGGAAATGTTACTTTTAATCATGTACAATTTGGATATAGCGAAGATAAGATGATTATTCATGACTTTAATCAAACAATTAAAGATGGTCAAAAGGTAGCAATTGTTGGACCAACAGGTGCAGGTAAAACAACTATGGTAAAACTACTTATGAGATTTTATGATGTGAACCAAGGTACTATTTTAGTAGATGGACATAATGTGAAAGACTTTAATCGTGGAGAACTTAGAAAGATGTTTGGTATGGTATTACAAGATACATGGCTATTTGGTGGTACGATTAAAGAAAACATTAAGTATGGAAAGCCTGATGCAACAGATGAAGAAGTGATTGAAGCAGCAAAAGCTGCACATGTTCACCATTTTATCCAAACATTACCTAAGGGATATGATATGGTGATTGATGAAGAGGCAAGTAATATTTCGCAAGGACAAAAACAGCTATTAACTATTGCTAGAGTTATTTTAGCAAATCCTGAAATCCTAATTTTAGATGAGGCAACTAGTTCTATTGATACAAGAACAGAACAACAAATTCAAGCTGCTATGGATAACTTAATGAAAGGAAGAACAAGCTTTATTATTGCACATAGATTATCTACTATTAAAAATGCAGATGTAATTTTAGTTATGAATGAAGGCGATATTGTGGAACAAGGAACTCATGAAGAATTGTTAGAGAAAAATGGATTTTATGCGAATTTATATAATTCACAATTCCAAGATGGTGGAGAAGAGGAATAGAGAAGAAAAGCCCAAAGAAGATTTAGATTTTCTTAAGGGGCTTTTTTATTCTCTTGTCTTATGATAGAATAAGTAAAATTTGAATAAGAAATATTTTTTCTAATTTGCTATACACTGTTTGGTGAATAAAGGAATAGAATTGAATAAATTGGAAAAAATTTGAGTATAGAAAAGCAACAGGAGGAATTAAAAATGATAAGAACAAAACTAGCAGATAGAATACTTCCCAATTATACCAAGGGAGAAGAAATTTGTAATATGGTTACTCATATTGTTGGTGGAGTGATTGGAATAGTAGCACTTGTACTATGCATTGTAGTAGCAAGTATTCATCACAATGTATATGGAATTGTAACAGGTGCAATTTTTGGTGTGTCTATGATTGTACTTTATACCATGTCTAGCGTTTATCATGGTCTAAGCCCAAGAGTAAAAGGCAAAAAAGTGATGCAGGTGTTAGATCACTGTACCATTTATTATTTAATAGCAGGTTCTTATGGACCTTTTGCTTTGTGTACATTAAGAGAATATAGCCCAGTTATGGGATGGTCTATTTTTGGCATTATTTGGGCAATGGCAATTATAGGGACGATTTTTACAGCTATTGACTTAAAGAAATATAAAGTATTTTCTATGATTTGCTACTTAGTTATGGGATGGTGTATTATTGTTAAAATTAATATCCTACCAGCTTTATTAGGTATGACAGGATTTTGGCTATTACTTGCTGGAGGCATTGTATATACCATTGGTGCTATTTTATATGGTTTAGGTAAAAAGCATAGTTATATTCACTCTGTTTTCCATGTGTGCATTTGTATTGGAAGTTTATTACATTTCCTTTGCATTGTGTTGTATGTGTTATAGTGTCAGAAAAAGGAACGTCCCCAACCTGACATTAAGAATTTATTAAAATTAACTCAAATAACTTTTATTATATAAACAATTAGGGTATAATGCTAACTAGAAAAGAAGTAAAGGACAAACTAAAATGAGCAAGAAAACGAAGATTTTTAAATTGATTTTATTAGGAATAGTACTTGGCATTGCAATAGGAGTGACAGCGTATTTAATTCCTGTGATTAAAGAACTAGGGACACCAGAAGGTCAGCAAGCATTTCAAACAAGAATTAATGACTCTGGAGTTTTAGGTGTATTAATGTTATTTGGTTTGCAGTTTGCACAAATCTTTCTATTTATTATTCCAGGTGAACCAATTGAAATTTTAGCAGGTGTTTGTTATGGAAGCATATGGGGAACGGTATTCATCATGATATCAGCAGCTATTATTTCAGCTTTTATTTATCTATTAGTACATAAATTGGGAAGAAAGTTTATATATGATTTTGTATCTAAAGAGAAAATAGAGAAGATAGAGAATAATAAAGTGTTTCAAAATCCAAAGACTATCCGTTTTTTGATTTTTATTCTATTCTTTATTCCAGGAACGCCAAAAGATTTGCTAACATATATTGCAGCACTATTGCCAATTAAACCAATGGAATTTATCATTATTTCAACAATAGCGAGATTTCCATCTGTGATTTCTTCTACATGGGCAGGAGCGAGTCTATTAGAAGGAAAGTGGCAGGCTAGTTTATTAATTTATGGGGTAACTTTTTTAATTGTAGCAATTGTTGTTATCATTATGAGAAAATTTGATAAAGATAAAATTACAGATGAAGCAATTAGAACGATTAAATAAGGAGAATAAGAGAAAAGGAGAAGGGGGTTGGCTTTGAAAGCTAACATCTACTAGGAAAATGGAGTATAATATAGCAATATATTTTTTGTACTTTCTCATTATTGCCATTTGTGGTTGGATGATGGAAGTAACATTGCAATTGATACAAAAGCATAAGTTTGCAGATAGAGGATTTTTGATAGGACCATATTGTCCAATTTATGGATGTGGAGCCTTATTAATTACTTTATGTTTAACAGGTCTAAAAGAGCATCCAGTAGGTCTTTTCAGCACAGCAATTTTGGTATGTGGAGTATTGGAATATGCCACTAGTTATATTATGGAAAAGTTATTCCATGCCAGATGGTGGGATTACAGTGATTGTAAATTTAATATTAATGGGAGAGTCTGTATTGAAACTATTATTCCATTTGGGATTTTAGGTGTACTACTAATTTATATTGTTAATCCTTTGGTTTTTGGCAACTTAGCTAAAGTGCCAGGAAATATATTAAACATTGTAGCAATTGCAATGGCAGTATTATTTGTAGCGGACTTAATTGTTTCTTTAAGAGTAGTAACCATTTTCCGTTCTACTACAAAGAAATTTGATAAAGAAAATCCACAGGACAATACAGAGGAAATTTCACAAAAAGTAAAAGAATTCTTAAAAGGAAAATCTATTTTAAATAGAAGATTAATCAATGCGTTTCCAAAGTGGACAGCCATTTTGAAAGAGCAGGGAGAAAAGATTAAGAAAAAGACAAATGAAGTAAAAGAAGAAATTAGTAGTAGAGCTTATGAAATGAAAGAAGATATTAGTGATTATGCAAATGGCGTAAAAGAAGAGATAACACAAAGAGCAGATGAAGTAAAAAGAACTGTTAAGAAAGGAATTGTTGTCACTTCTAGAAAGGTGAAAAATGGAGTTAAAAGAAACAATAGAAAATAGAAGAAGTATTAGAAAATATCAAGTAATGGATGTACCAGATATTTTAATTGAAGATTTAATTGATTGTGCAAGACTAGCACCATCTGCTAAAAATAGGCAACCATGGGAGTTTTTAGTGATTAGAGGAGAAACCAAAAACAAAATTGCAGATATCATGCTAGAAGATGAACTTGCAACAAGGCAAACAACAGATACAGATTTAATAGAAAAGAAAAGTAGTGTACCAACAACAGCAAGAGTGATTAGAGAAGCACCAGTATTAATCTTAGTTTTCAAAGAATATAATGAGAACTGGACAACAGGGGATACACTATCTATTGGTGGAGCAGTGGAACATATTTGCCTAAGAGCAACAGATATGGGACTAGGTTCACTTTGGATTAGAGATACAGTTTACACCCAAAAAGAAATTGCAAAATTAGTAGAAGAAGAAAAAGAATTAATTTGTGCAATTTCTATTGGATATCCAAATCAAGACCCACATCAAAGACCAAGGAAAGAGTTAAATGAAATTTTGAAATGGCATGAATAAAGAGTGAAAAAGTGGAAATGAGAACCGTCCCATTTTCCAGTTAAGCTAAATCTTTAATTGCATTTCTAGCAAGTTCATCACAACGATTATTGTATTCATTATCACTGTGACCTTTTACTTTGTGAAAGGTCACCTTATGTGTTTGAGTTAATGAAACTAATTCTTGCCAAAGTTCTTTATTCTTTACTTCTTCTTTGCTAGAATTTATCCAATTATTTTTTAACCAACCAGAAATCCAATCTTGTAAAAAAGCATTTACCACATAGGCGCTATCACTATATAAATCTACTTCACAAGGACGTTTTAATAATTTCAAAGCTTCTATTACAGCAGTTAACTCCATAATATTATTAGTTGTATCTTTTTTACCTCCAGAAATTTCCTTTTGATTACTGCCAGACATTAAAATAGAACCCCATCCACCAGGGCCAGGATTACCACTACAAGCACCATCTGTATAAATTGTAACTTTATCCATAAATTTTCTCCTTTTCTAATTGTCAATTTAAATATTTTATGATATTATATCAATGAATTAAAATTTCTTCAACAAAACATATTAATTTTATGGAAAATAAAAAGGAGGAAGAGTCTTGAGCAGAGTACTAGGTATTGTAGCAGAATATAATCCATTTCATAATGGTCATCTATATCATATCAAGCAGTCAATCGAACAAACTAATGCAGACTATGTAGTTTGTGTGGTAACAGGAAATTTTGTGCAAAGAGGAAATACTTCCATTGTAGACAAATGGACAAAAGCGAAAATGGCAATGGCAAATGGCGCTGACTTGGTGATAGAATTGCCAACTATATATAGTACATCTAGTGCAGAAAATTTTGCAGAAGGTGCTATTAAAAT
>JAAWNJ010000096.1 GCA_022798895.1 Clostridia bacterium
GCTTGTTGCAGCTGTCAGGTTTTCGTAGTCGTAGGACTCGGCAGGTTACAGGCCCTTCTAGGGCAAAGTCATACCACGTCTTTTAGGCGTGGTTATGATAAATATACTTTTGTGGATTAACTGAAACTCCATTAATTTGGATTTCAAAGTGTAAATGGTTACCATTTGAATTACCAGTAGAACCTACCTCAGCTAAGATATCTCCAGCTTTTACTTTAGTTCCTACGTTTACTAATAATTTACTACAATGACCATAATAAATTTTTACGCCCTTACCACAATCAATAATCACTAGGTTTCCATAGCTTCCTTGCCAACCAGAAAAAATTACTTTACCATCAGAAGCGGATTTAATTTTAGTTCCATAAGGTGCAGCAATATCTAATCCGTTGTGAGGAAAACTACGAATGCTTTCCATACTACCAAAACGAGAAGTAATAATACCTGCAATAGGTTTTTGTGCTAAATAAACACCATTTACAGAGGAACTTTCCATTTTTTGAAGTTCTTTAGATACTTGCTTTTCAGCTTTAGCAACTGCTACTGGGCTATATTCTTCACTATTTTCTGAATGAACTTTATTAATTCCAATAGCAAATTTCACACTATCTTTATATTCTTTTTTCATTTCAGCAACGATTGTTTCAGCTTCTTCTAAAGAAGCTACAACAGACTGCTCTTTACCATTTAAAGTAACTGCATAATATTCATAAGTAATTTTTGCTGAATTTTCAACTTTAGCAAGAACATCAGTATCATTCAATTCTTTACTTTTGCTAATAAAAGCTAATTTATATTCAGGAACTGCCTCAAAATCTACAAAAGCAATATTATCTATTCCTTTTTTATCATATAATTCTTGTATTTGATTTTCAATAACATCTTTATCTTTTACATATCCAATACTTTCTCCTGCAATCGTTACTTCACATACTAATTGATATTTAAAGAGAAAGATACCACCTAAAATAAATAGAGCAATAGCAATAAGACGCATCCACTTAAATGTTTCTTTTGTATAGTATTTAATACGTTTATTTAAAATAAATTTCACTCTCCTCTTGTGGGAATTTATTAGGAAAAACTTTCCTTTTTCATTTTCCACGTCCTTCATTATAACATATATTGTATCCAAAAGCAAATTTAGTATACATAAAAAGTACATCGAAAAAGAAAAAATAGGCTTATTTGGCCTATTTTTTCTTAAGTGTCATTATGGTTGTTCTTGCAATGTTACAGTGACCTCTTTTTCTTTACCATCACGGTAGATTTTTAGTTTTAAAGTATCACCAATTTGTTTTTTATTCTTAATTTCATTTAATTCATCCATGTTTTTGATTTTCTTTCCTTCAGCTTCTATAATAACATCACCTGGTTTAATACCAGCCTTTTCAGCAGCAGAAAAGTCATCCACAGTTTTAACATAGACACCAATTACTAAGTTATTTCTTTCAGCTGTTTCTTTATCTAAATCAATACCGCTAATTCCAACATAAGGACGTTTTACTTTACTATACTGAATTAATTGGTTATAAATATCCTTTGTTGCATTAATAGGAATAGCAAATCCAATACCTTCTACAGAAGTTCCAGATAATTTTAAAGTATTAACACCAATAACTTGACCTTTGCTATTAACCAAAGCACCACCACTATTACCAGAATTGATAGCTGCATCTGTTTGAATAGCAACATATTTATTGCCATCTTCATCTGATACTTCACGGTTTACTGCACTAATAATACCAGCAGTAACACTATTATCTAATCCTAAAGGACTACCAATAGCCATTGAAAATTCTCCTACTTGAACACTATCAGAATCTCCAAGTTCTGCAGCTGTCAAATCAGTTTTGTCAATTTTAATAACTGCTAAATCAGTTTGAGAATCTGTACCAATGATTTCTCCTTTATACTCTGTATCATCATTATATAATTTAACGATTACTTTATTGGCTTTACCAATTTCGTAAAATGCATCTTTATTAGAACTAGAAGAATTAATAACATGGTTGTTAGTTAAAATATATCCATCTTCACTAATAATAATACCTGAGCCTCTTGCAGTTGCTGTACTAGGGGTTCTATTAAAAATAGAATTAACAGAGTATTCTACTGTAATAGCAACAATAGAAGGCTGTACTTTTTTAGCAACTCCAACACCTGTATCAGAATAGCCTTGCAAGGATATTAATTGTGTATTAATATTAGATGTATTAGAGTTATTTTCATCACTTGTACTAGAGGAATTATTAGTAGTAACAAGTTGCTTAATAATGCGTTCTTTAATATTAGGAACGCTAATACAAGTACCAATAACTAATACTGTTCCTAACATTCCACAAAAGAAAGGAAGGATAACTGTTTTACCAAATCCACTACCACTAGATTTTGGTCTTTTCTCACTGTTGCGAAATTCCTTGTAGCTAGTTTCAGTTACAGTTGGTTTAGCACTTTTAAAAGTTTGATCGTTTTGGGTTACATTGTTGTTTTCATTTGATTGATTTTCTTCCATTATTTTTACCTCCAAAAAATTCTTAAAATTTATCTATATGATATCCTAAAACAAATATATCATACAAGACTTTTGTGAAAAAATTGTGAACCTTTTGTAGAATTTATTAGGTTATTTTTTAAAATTTAAAGATAGTTTATATAAACTTAAAAAAATGTAACCTTGACAGTGCCTATGGAATTGAATATAATAAATAGGAAATATTAAGACACAAACAAGTCTGAAATAATAGATTTGCGAAAGAAAATAATAAAAGATAGAGAAAAGAATATATTAAAGTTGGGAAAATAAAAAGGAGTAAGAAAGATGAAAAGTGAAAAAGGGATGACATTTCTTAGTACTGCTGTTTTAGTGGTAGTTATTGCAGCATTAACTTTTGGTGTAGTCTATTTTGCAAGACTTCAATTAGATAAAGGAAAGAACGAAGATATTAAAACAGATATGTTATTAGTGGAAGCTAAAGTACAAAAATTAGCAGGAGAATATATTTTAGAGAAAAAAGAGGATATTTTAGTTGGAACTAAATTAGCAGACATGGAAGAAGAGCCAATTATTAAGGAGTTTATAGAAAAAGAAATCTTTGATAAAGAAGAAAAAGGTGCTAAGTATTATGTACTTAATCAAGAAAACATGAGTGAATTAAAATTAGAAAATGTGGAATTAGAAAAGGACAGTTATTATATTGTAGATTATACTTCTGTTAAAGTTTATTATACCAAAGGATATAGTGATGATGAAGGCGAAGTATACTATTCAGTAGAAAAAGAAACAGAAAAGCAAACCAGTAGGGAAAAGGTAGAAAGCACAGAAAAGAAAGAAGAGAGCAAAAAGGAAGAGAATAAAGAGGAAAGTAAGGAAAAAGATAAAGAAGAAAAAAGTAAAGAGAAATAAAAGGGATAAAGTAAATGAAAGAAAAAGAGTTAATAAGATTAACAGAACTTAAAAAGGTAGAAGAAGAGTTATATGAGAAAAATAATTTAACAGCTATTGCAGGAATTGATGAAGCAGGAAGAGGGCCACTAGCAGGTCCTGTTGTAGTGGCTTGCTGTATTATGCCAAGAAATTCAATGATAGAGGGCGTAAATGATTCCAAGAAAATAGCGGAGAAAAAAAGAGAAAGACTTTATGATTTGATTACACAAGAAGCTATTAGTTATGGCGTTGGAATTATAGGGCAAAATGAAATTGACGAAATCAATATTTTACAAGCAACCAAAAAAGGCTTAACTATGGCGATTAAAGATATGGAGGAAAAATTAAAAGAAACCTCAGAGCTAGGCATAACAAAACCAGATGCCATTTTAGTAGATGCATTAACAAAAATTGATACAGATGGTATACCATATAAATCTATTGTACATGGTGATGCAATTAGCTATTCTATTTCATGTGCCTCTATTATTGCAAAGGTAACAAGAGATAGAATTATGAGACAATGGGATGAGGTATACCCACAATATGGATTTGAGAAACATAAAGGATATGGAACAGCAATGCATATCCAAGCAATTAAAGAATATGGGCTTTGTCCATTACATCGTCGTAGTTTTACCAAGAATTTTGTGTACCATAATCGTTCGACAAAATATGACAAATAAAAAACAGTTGTAATTTCAAATGTCATCTATTACAATAAAAGGAGGAAAGAAACGTGGATATACAAAAAATCATTGCAAAAAAAAGAGATAGACAAGAGCTAAGCAAAGAAGAAATAGAATATTTTATAACGAATTATACAAATGGAAATATTCCAGATTATCAAGCAGCGGCTTTGACAATGGCAATTTATCTAAATGGGATGACAGAAGAAGAAACAACCAATTTAACACTAACAATGGCACACTCAGGAGATATTTTGGATTTATCAGAATTTGGAACAGTAGTAGATAAGCATAGTACGGGAGGAATAGGTGATAAGGTAACTTTAATTTTAGCTCCTATTATAGCTTCTTTAGGAATTCCAGTAGCTAAAATGTCTGGTAGAGGATTAGGCTATACAGGAGGAACAATTGATAAGTTAGAGGCAATACCAGGATATCGAACGAATATCAAGATAGAAGAGTTTAAAGAAAATGTTGGGAAAATTGGAATTAGTTTAATGGGACAGACTTTAAATTTAGCACCAGCTGACAAAAAGCTATATGCCTTACGTGATACAATTGCGGCGACTGAAAGTATACCACTTATTAGTTCTAGTATTATGAGTAAAAAAATAGCAGCAGGAGCAAATAAGATTGTACTTGATGTAACTTGTGGAAGCGGAGCATTTATGAAAGACTTAAATCAAGCGATACAATTAGCTAAAACTATGAAAAAAATTGGGGAATTAGCACAAAAGGAAACTGTATGTGTTGTTACTTCTATGGAGGAACCTTTAGGAAAAGCAGTTGGAAATGCATTAGAGGTAATAGAGGCAATTCAAGCATTAAAAGGAAATATGACAGAAGATGTACAAGAAGTGGTGCTAACTTTAGGTGCATATATGATGAAGTTAGCAGATAAAGGGAAGGATATAGAAGGAAATAAAGAGAAAATGCTAGAGCAAATTCAAAGTGGAGAAGCATTGAAAAAGCTAAAAGAGTTAATACAAATACAAGGCGGAGATGTTTCCTATGTTGAAAATATAGAGTTACTGCCAAAAGCAAAATATGTAATGCCAGTATTAGCAACAAAATGTGGATATGTTAAAACTTTAGATGCTAAAAGTATAGGAGAAATATCTATGCACTTAGGAGCAGGAAGGATGAAAAAAGAAGATAGCATAGACCCAGCAGTAGGTATTGTTTTAGAAAAGAAGATAGGAGATTATGTAAAAGAAAACGAAATATTAGCATATGTTCATACTAATAATGAGGAGAAAGGGCAAGAAGCAGTAAAACAACTGTTAGATTGCTACCAAATTGTAGAAGAAAAAGTTGAAAAAAGAAGTTGTATTTTAAAAGTGATATAGATAAATCCCACAAAATAAATTGTGGGATTTTAGTAACTATAATTGAATTCCTATATTTTCAGAGTTTCCTTGAATTTGATTAGAAAAATCAGCAAATTGTTCTTGTGCAAGAAAACGATTTAAGTTCTTTACAGTAATTCCAGTAGAAGCAGATAAGCTATCTAAATTAATTTGATTTGTATTTTCTTCTAAAAAGTTTTTCAATTGCCCCATCTCATATTGGTCTTTAGGTTGGCAATTAGGACATACATTAGCATCAGTCATAAAAAAACATCCACAACGGTTACATTTATTAAAATTCATAATTCTACCTCCGATATTATCTTTTGTGAAAACAGTATATCACAAATTTTGACAAATTTGTATAAAAAATGAAAAAAATTTAAAATAAATAAAAAGTAAGCTCATAAAGCTAAACATAGTAAGTAGTCAAAGTAAAATTTTATAAAATTATTGCAATTTCATTTCAAATCAATTAAAATAAAAACGATTTTAAAATATATAGAAATTTAAGGAGGAAAAAATATGAAAGCATATGTATGTAAAATAT
>JAAWNJ010000097.1 GCA_022798895.1 Clostridia bacterium
GTTACAGGCTCACGGAAAAACCTTTACAATGGCAAATATTATCCAAAAAGTACAAAAACCAACCTTAGTTTTAGCACATAATAAAACACTGGCAGGACAATTGTATAGCGAATTCAAAGAGTTCTTTCCAGAAAATAATGTAGAATACTTTGTATCTTATTATGACTATTACCAACCAGAAGCATATATACCACAGTCTGACACCTATATTGAAAAAGACTCGTCTGTCAATGATGAAATTGATAAACTTCGTCACTCTGCAACCGCTGCTCTATTTGAAACAAGAGATGTTATTATCGTCGCCTCAGTTTCTTGCATCTATGGTTTAGGAGATCCAGAAGATTATCAAGAATTAAGTATTTCCATTAGACCAGGAATGCAAATAGAAAGAAATGGAATGTTAAAAAAACTGGTTAACATGCAATATACTAGAAGTGAATTAGAATTTAAAAGAGGAACTTTTAGAGCAAAGGGGGATATTGTAGAAATTTATCCAGCAGATGAAAGTGAAACGGCTATACGAGTAGAATTCTGGGGAGAAGAGATAGAAAAGATATCTGAAATTAATCCTTTAACAGGAAAAGTAGTAGGAATAAGGCAACATGTTATGATATTCCCTAATTCTCACTATGCCACAACTTCAGACAAAATGAAAAGAGCAATAGTTACAATCGAACAAGAAATGCAAGAAAGAGTAAAATACTTTAAGGAAAATAACAAATTAATTGAGGCACAAAGAATTGAAGAAAGAACCAATTTTGATATAGAGATGATGCAAGAAACTGGCTTTTGTCAAGGTATCGAAAACTATTCCAGACATATTAGTGGTAGAGAGTCACGGAAGTAGACCATATACATTATTTGACTATTTTCCAAAGGATTTCTTGTTACTTATTGACGAATCGCATGCAACAGTTCCACAAGTAAGAGCTATGTATAATGGAGATAGAGCAAGAAAAGAGTCTTTAGTAAATTATGGTTTCCGCTTACCATCTGCTTTTGATAATAGACCTTTAAAATTTGAAGAATTTGAAAAGCTAGTTAATCAAGTTGTTTTTGTAAGCGCTACACCAGCAGATTATGAAAAAGAACATAGCAAAGAAAATGTAGTAGAGCAAATTATTCGTCCTACAGGCTTATTAGACCCTAAAATAGAAGTAAAACCAGTAACAAATCAAATAGATGATTTAATCGAACAAATTCGTGAAAGAGTGGAGAAACAGGAAAGAGTATTGGTAACGACATTAACTAAGAAAATGGCAGAGGATTTAACTACTTATTTAGCAGGTATTGATATTAAAGTACGATATATGCATTCTGATATTAAAGCATTAGAAAGAATGGAAATTATCCGTGACTTGAGGTTGGGAGAATTTGATGTATTAGTAGGTATCAACTTATTAAGAGAAGGTTTAGATATTCCAGAAGTTTCACTAGTAGCTATCTTAGATGCAGACAAAGAAGGATTTTTACGTTCTGAACGTTCGTTAATCCAAACCATTGGACGTGCTGCTAGAAATACAGACGGAAAAGTAATTATGTATGCAGATGAACTAACTGAAAGTATGGAAAAAGCAATTACAGAAACAAACCGTAGAAGGAAAATTCAACAAGAGTATAATGAGAAGAATGGAATTACACCTCAAACAATTCAAAAAGCAATACGTGATACCATTAAAGCAAGCTTTGTTGCTGATATTCAAGAAGAGTACCAATTAGATAAAGAAGTAGATACAAAAGAGATTATTAGTAAGCTAACAGATGAGATGTTAAAATACGCACAAGAAATGGAATTTGAAAAAGCAGCGGAGGTAAGAGATAAGATAAAAGAATTAGAAAAGATGTTATAAATAGACCAGCCCCGAGAAAGTATCTCGAGGCTGGTTTTTAAAGGATTACGGTTGATCCCAGCCACCGCCACTAGAATAGGGTGGGGGAACAGGATCGCTCATGCCTTCTTCTGCCTGTTGCAGAAGTTCGGGCTTCACGACAGTCGCAAGCTCCAAGAACCTGCGGGCAATGGTTCCTTCAACGGCGTATGCCCATCCAACTTTGCATTTATGCTGCAGAGGGTAATCTTTCACTGGTCCTAAGTGCTGGACGGAAAAACCCTCGTTGAGGAGCTGCCGCTCTTTTCTCGCATAAAGGTTGAAGGTGATACTGGTGTGCCCTTCTTTGGCGTGACTTTTCATAAAGTCATACAGTGTGGGTCTGTTCATAAGATGAGCCTCCTTTAAAATTTCAATGCTTTGGCTAATGTTACAACAATAACCATAAAAAACATTGCTTCAACTATTTTATCACAAAAATGAAATTATGTAAATAAAAATAGAAAAATTCATTTGAATGATTGACAAATACAAACCAATGTTTTATAATATATGAGATTTAAAAACAAACTTATAGGGAATAATATATAGGGGGCAATTATGCAAAACAGTATTATCATTAAAGGTGCCAAAGAGCACAACTTAAAAGATATCAATTTAGAAATTCCAAGAGATAAGTTGGTGGTTATTACAGGACTTTCAGGTTCCCGGAAAATCATCACTTGCTTTTGATACGCTATATGCAGAAGGACAAAGAAGGTATGTAGAAAGTTTATCTTCTTACGCAAGGCAATTCCTAGGACTAATGGAAAAACCAGAAGTAGAATCTATTGATGGACTTTCACCAGCCATTTCTATTGACCAAAAAACAACTTCTCGTAACCCTCGTTCTACAGTAGGAACTGTTACAGAAATCTATGACTATATTCGTTTACTATATGCTCGTATTGGTGTACCATATTGTCCAAATTGTGGTAGAAAAATTGAAAAACAAACGATTGACCAAATTATAGACCAAGTAATGGCAATGAAAGAAGAAACAAGAATACAAGTTTTAGCACCAGTAATACGTGGTAGAAAGGGAGAATATACAAAACTATTACAAGACTTTCAAAAAGAGGGGTTTGTTCGTGTACGCATTGATGGAGAGATTTATGAATTATCAGATGATATTGTAATTGATAGAAAGAAAAAGCACAATATTGACTTAGTAGTAGATAGATTAGTAATTAAGCCAGATATTAGAACAAGATTAACTGAGTCAGTAGAAATTGCATTAAAGTATGCAAATAATCTTGTAACAATAGATATACCAGGAGATAAAGAGATTTTGTTTAGCCAAAATTATGCTTGTCCAGATTGTGGAATTAGCATAGAAGAATTGACACCAAGAATGTTCTCTTTTAATAATCCATTTGGTGCTTGTCCAACTTGTACAGGTATTGGATATTTAATGATAATGGATGAAAATTTAATCATTCCAGACAAGAACAAAACACTTTATGATGGTATAAAAGCGTTTGGTTCTAGTACTATGAAAAAAGGCGATACAATGGCAAAAATGTATTTTGAAAGTATTGCTAGGCATTATGAGGTAGAAATAAAAGATGTACCTATCAAGAAATTGCCAAGATGGTTTTTAGAGAAAATCTTATATGGTACTAGCGATGAAGTTATTGATTTTGAATATACTTCTGCTGCTGGAACAAGAAAATTCAGCAGTCCTTTTGAAGGCGTTTTACCAACTTTAGATAGAAGATATCATGAAACAAAGTCACAAGGCATGAGAGACTTTTACGAATTCTATATGAGCGAAAAGCCTTGCTATGACTGTCATGGGGCAAGACTTAAAAAGGAAAGCTTATCTGTTAAAGTAGGGGATAAAAATATTAATGAATTAACAGATATGTCGATTGATAAAATAAAAGATTTTTTAAATAATTTGGAGTTAAATAACAAAGATAGAATGATAGCAGACCAAATTTTAAAAGAGTTGAATAAACGTTTACAATTTTTAATCGATGTTGGATTAGACTATTTAACATTATCCAGAAGTGCTGGAAGTTTATCAGGAGGAGAAGCACAGCGTATTCGTTTAGCTACTCAAATTGGTTCAGGATTAACAGGTGTATTATACATTCTAGATGAGCCAAGTATTGGATTGCATCAAAGAGATAATGACAAGTTAATTGCAACCTTGAAAAAATTAAGAGATTTAGGAAATACAGTTTTAGTAGTAGAACATGATGAAGATACTATGTATGCAGCAGATCAAATTATTGACATAGGCCCAGGACCTGGTGTTCATGGAGGAAAGGTAATTGCGCAAGGAACAGCAGAGGAAATAAAACTTGTGGAAGGTTCTATTACAGGGCAATATTTAAGTGGCAGAAAACAAATTACTGTACCAAAGAAAAGAAGAAAGTCCAATGGGAAGTCAATTGAAGTTAAGGGAGCAACTGAACACAATTTGAAAAATGTTAATGTAAAATTTCCATTAGGACAATTTGTTTGTGTGACAGGTGTTTCTGGTTCTGGAAAAAGTACCTTAGTAAATGAGATTTTATACAGAACTGCTGCAAAAGAAATTTATGGTTCTAATGAAAGACCTGGAGTATGTAAAGAAATAAAGGGACTAGAAAATATTGATAAAATTATTAATATTGACCAGTCACCAATTGGTAGAACCCCACGTTCTAATCCAGCCACCTATACAGGTGTATTTGATATGATACGTGATATTTTTTCAAGCACAGAAGAAGCTAAGCTAAGAGGCTATGACAAAGGAAGATTTAGCTTTAATGTAACAGGTGGAAGATGTGAAGCTTGTAGTGGTGATGGTGTACTAAAAATTGAGATGCACTTCTTACCAGATATTTATGTACCTTGTGAAGTATGTAAGGGAAAAAGATATAACAGGGAAACTTTAGAGGTAAAGTATAAAGGAAAAACAATTGCAGATGTGTTAGACATGACAGTAGAAGAAGCTTTAACCTTTTTTGAGAATATTCCAAGAATTAAGTCCAAAATTCAAACTTTGCATGATGTAGGACTTGGCTATATTAAACTAGGACAACCTTCTACTACACTATCAGGTGGAGAGGCACAACGTGTGAAGCTAGCCACAGAATTATCTAAGAAAGCAACAGGAAAAACTTTATACATTTTAGATGAACCAACTACTGGGCTTCATATTGCAGATGTTCATAAGTTAGTAGATATATTACAAAGACTAGTAGATACAGGAAATAGTATTATTGTTATTGAGCATAATCTAGATTTAATCAAGACAGCTGACTATATTATTGACTTAGGACCAGAAGGCGGAGAAAAAGGTGGACAAATTATTAGTGTGGGTTCTCCTGAACAAATTGTCAAAAATGAACAAAGCTATACTGGTAAATTTTTGAAGAAATATTTGGAAAAATAAGAGAAGATTAAATTAACAAAATAATCAACTAATTTAACGAAAGTACAGTCCGCGCAAGACGAGCTTGCGAGTGACTGATGTTGTCTTCCATTTGTGCAAAGACGAAGTCTTTTGTGCATAAGAAGACAACATCTAGTAAGGACAAATGTGTTATATTAGTTGATTATTTTTATCTAAATTAATATTTTTTCATATTATACATTATGTAATTAGCAAAAGATGCAAAAGTAAATGGACATTCACGGAGAAAAACAAAAATATAACTTTATATTATATAAACAAAAGAAAGGGATATCAAAAGTTTCAACCTTCATAGGTTAAAAAAGAAAAATATGAATGTCCATTTACTTTTGCATCTTTTGCTGAACTTCATTGCATTACGCATAAGTTATCTGTAAGGTCGTTTCACTCCCAACAGCTAACTTTGCTACACTTTGTTTCTGCATAAGTTATCTGTAAGGTCGTTTCACTCCCAACAGC
>JAAWNJ010000008.1 GCA_022798895.1 Clostridia bacterium
TTATACTTGTAATCCAACTAGCTCCTGTTGCTGTTTTTCCGCTACTGTGGGTTGTTGGGTTAGATTGTAAGGCAGCTTGTGAGCTTGTTCCTCCTATTGTTAGCATTCCTAATACCAAAGCACTTGTTACTAAAATTTGTTTTAATTTTTTTGTATTTTTCATCTCTTTTTACCTCTACCTTTCTTTTGTTATTTCGTATTTTAAAACATTTTGTTTTACCTTTAGAGTATATTCTTATTTTTCTTATTTGTCAACTCTGTAGAGTTAATCTTTTAGAATATATTTCTATATAATTGAGAATAATAAGAGTGAATGGAGTTTGCAGATGTATTTAAAAGATGCTATTGAAACAAGAATCAATAATTTATGTAAAGAACAAAATATTACTATTAACAAGCTTTGCACAATATGTGGAATTACACAATCTACTCTTGCTAATTTAAAAGTAAGACCTAAAACCAATATTTCTACTTTAACCCTTTTAAGAATTTGTAGAGGTCTTAATATTAGTTTGCAAGATTTCTTTATGGATCCCATTTTTAAAAACACAGATTTTGAAGATGAATAAATGATTGTCTTACTACTTTAGCAGTTAGAAATCATTATATGCTTTAGTATAAAAAAGAAACTAAGATTACAAATTAAAATCTCAGTTTCTTTTTCTATTTACTATAAAATATTCTTATTTACAAAATCTATGTCTGCCAATAGTTACCGTCATTGGTCTTGACCAAATCCATTTATTGGTTGCAGTACTTGGGTTAAAATAGTAAATTGCTCCATAAGTTGGATCCCAACCATTTAATGCATCTTGGGCTGCTTTCCTTGCTGTATCATTTGGTGTTAAATTAATTTGTCCATCTGATACTACGTCAAAAGCTCCTCTTTGATAAATAACTCCTGATACAGAGTTTGGAAATGAACTACTTCTAACACGGTTTAGTACAACAGCAGCTACTGCCACTTGTCCAGTATACGGTTCCCCTCTTGCTTCCCCATAAACTAATCTTGCTAATAAATTCAAATCATTTGATGTTGTTGCACCTGAACTAGAACTATTACTTGAATTCATGATTCCCATTGCTTTTAAAGTATTTTTCCCTGCAATTCCATCCACTGTTAGTCCATTTTTAGATTGAAACCATCTAACTGCTACTTGTGTCTGGCTACCATAAATTCCATCTACATTTCCTTTATAATACCCCCATCTTTTTAGCTTTGTTTGAATTTGCCTTACCTCATCGCCCCTGGAGCCATATTTGGATAGTGCCTCTGTCTGGCTATTTCTAATAAATATATGGTAAGAAAAGAATAAACTAAATGCTAAAGTTACCATTATCATTGCCCACATGCTTCTTTTATTCTTTGCTATTTTTTTGAACATAAAAACACACCACTTTCTGTTAAAATTATATATAACTATTTTAACCAGAATTGGTACATTTATTCATATTTATCAACAAATAAAATATCAAATAATTCTTTTAATTATTATGACTAAAAGATACCTATAATATTATTGTTCTCATCTAAATCGATTTTTTCAGCAGCTGGTACTTTTGGAAGTCCTGGCATTGTCATAATTTTTCCCGTTAATACCACTACGAACTCTGCACCTGCTCTTAATACCACATCTTGTACATGAATATGAAATGGTTCTTTACATTCTAAATTTTTAGGGTCATCAGAAAAAGAATATTGTGTTTTTGCAATGCACACTGGCAAATTAGCATATCCTAATTTTTCAATTTCTGTAATATGTTTTCTGGCTTCCTCTGTATATTCTACATCTTGTGCTCCATACACTTTTTGTGCCACTGCCTTTATTTTATTTTCTATACTTTCTTCTAATTCATAAGCAAATTGAAAATCTTCTTGTTTTTCTACTAATTCTACAATTTGCTCTGCCAGATCAATAGCACCATCTCCGCCTTTTTTCCAGCTCTCTACCAAGCTTAGCTCTATTCCCTTTTCTTGTAATTTATTTTGTAAAAATTCTACTTCTGCTTTGGTATCTTGTGTATACTTATTAATTGCCACTATCACATTTAAACCATAATGATTTTTCAAATTGTCTACATGTCTTTCTAAATTCTCAAATCCTTTTTCCAAATATGCTATACTCTCTTGGTTTAATTCCTCTTTTGGCATTCCGCCATGATATTTTAAAGCTTTCATGGTTGCTACACACACAACTGCATCTGGTTTTAAATTAGCTTTCCTACACTTAATATCTAAGAATTTCTCTGCTCCTAAATCTGCTCCAAATCCTGCCTCTGTAATGACATAATCGCCTAATTTCAAAGCAAGTTTCGTAGCAATCACACTATTACATCCATGAGCAATATTGGCAAACGGTCCCCCATGAACAATAGCTGGTGTTTTTTCTAAAGTTTGTACCAAATTTGGATTTAACGCATCTTTTAATAAGACGGTCATACTACCTTCTGCTTTTAAATCTCTTGCAGTAATTGGCTTATTTTCTTTGGTATATCCAACAATAATATTTCCTATTCTTCTTTTTAAATCTTCTATATCTGTCGCTAAGCAAAAAATTGCCATAATCTCAGAAGCAACTGAAATATCAAACCCATCCATTCTTGGTACAATATTTTTTTCTTCTGATAAGCCTGTATCCACTTTTCTTAATTGTCTATCATTTAAGTCTACACATCTTTTCCATATCACTCTATCAAAACCTAATTCGTTTCCAAAATAGATATGATTATCTATCATAGCAGAAAGTAGGTTATTTGCTGAAGTAATGGCATGAATGTCACCTGTGAAATGCAAATTAATATCTTCCATTGGTGCTATTTGACTATGCCCACCACCAGTTGCTCCACCTTTAATTCCAAATACAGGACCTAGTGAAGGCTCTCTTAAAGCAAGAACTGCTTTTTTTCCAATTTTTCTTAGCCCATCAGCTAGTCCAATTGCCATAGTTGTTTTTCCTTCTCCTAAAGGAGTAGGATTAATTGCTGTCACTAAAATTAATTTTCCATTTTCTTTATTTTCTAATCTTTGATATACCTCTGGAGAAATCTTAGCCTTGTACTTTCCATATTGCTCTAGTTCTTCTTCCTGAATATCTAAGTCTCGTGCTATTTTTGCAATTCTTTCTAACTTCGTATTTCTTGCAATTTCTACATCTTCCATTTAAGATTCCTCCTAACTTTATTTTTATTTCTACTTTTATTATAACTAATTCATAAAAAGTCTATTAAATCGAATTACAAACTAAATAATAAGACCTACAATCAACCCAATAACTGCCCCCACAATAACTTGTACAGGTGTATGCCCTAAGACTTCTACTAATCTTTCTGAAACTTCTACTCCACTTAGTCCTGGAGTTTCTACAATCTTATTTAATAACTTTGCCTGTTTTCCTGCTGCCCTTCTTACACCTGCTGCATCATACATAACAACAAAAGAAAAAATGAGAGATACTCCAAATACAGGAGATGTTAATCCCTCCGCTTTTGCTATCATAGTAGTTAATACTACCACTACTGCTGAATGTGAACTAGGCATTCCACCTGCTTGCATAATTCTTTTAAAATTAAATTTCTTTTCTTTTACTATATCATACAATAGTTTAAATAGTTGTATCCCAAACCATACTCCAAATGGTACCAGAATATATCTATATTCTCTAATAAAAGTCATAATCCCCTGCATTTTCTTTTATTCCTCTTCCTGTATAAAATTTTCTTCTTTAATCTTGTCACCATCTTTTAATAAAACAGTAATTCTTTTTTCTGCACTTTCTAATAGTTTACTACATTGTTTTGACAATTTCATACCTTCTTCAAATGTAGTTACTGATTCATCTAGACTCAAGTCACCTTTTTCTAATTTTGTTGCTACAGCTTCTAATTGTTTCATTGCTTCTTCAAAAGGTAATTCCTTACTTCCCATTTTTCCTTCCTCCCACTTATTGCTCTTCTACTACTCCTGTGATTGTATCTATTACATATCTACGGATTACTCTTGTGGTTTTACTATCATTCACAGAAACAATATATTTTCCATCACCTTGAATGCTTTCATTGTTAAAAGACACATCATCTAAATTACCCCATTCTTTTTTCCATGTATCTTTTGCAAGTTCTAAAGCTTTTTGCTCTCCTGGAGTAATTTGATTATCGTTAGAAGTATTACCAGAGTTTTCTGGCTTGCTGCTAGTTTGTGTATTATTTGCTTGCACATTTCCTTTTTCAGTGGTATTTGTTTCATTTTCTATATCATTTTCATCAAAAATATCATTAATAAAATTTTCTAAACCACTATTGGCATCATCTAAAATATTTTCTTTGCTAGTATTAGCATCCATTGGTTCTGTCTTAAAGTGCCCATACATTGCTATGGAAATTCCTAATATTAATAAACCTATTATAATTAAAATAAGAATATTTTTAGTTGCTTTACTCATACTTTTCATTCATATCAATTTTTAGCCAACTGATATTTCTCCTTCCTTTTATTCTTCTAGTTCTTTTCTACAATTATTGCTTTTGCTTCTCCATCTTGTAGACGGATAGAAATTTCGTCTTGTACTTTTAACTCTGTAATATTTTTTACTCTATTTCCCTGTTTATATACAATTCCATATCCTCTTGCTAATGTTTTTAATGGACTTAAGGTATCTAATTGTAATACAAGCTTTTGAAAATTTGCTTTTTCTAGTTGTAATTTTTGTAAAATACTATGCTCCATTGTTTTTAGTTTCATATCCATAATCATATATTGTTCATTAATTTTTTGTAATGGCTCAGTAAATACTCTACTTTGCATACATTTTTCATAACGCAATTTCATTAATTGTACTTTTCGGATAAGTGCTTGCTTATATCTATTTTGATAGCCTTCAATTTTCAATTGTAATTCTGCTATATCTGGTACAGCAAGTTCTGCTGCAGCTGATGGTGTAGGTGCTCTTAAGTCCGCTACAAAGTCCGAAATAGTAAAGTCTGTCTCATGTCCTACTGCTGAAATTACTGGCAAATCTGATGCATAAATGGCTCTTGCTACTATCTCCTCATTAAATGGCCATAAGTCCTCTAAAGAACCTCCTCCTCTAGCAATAATTAACACATCTGCTTGTTTTTGCTCATTCATGAATTCAATTCCTTTTGCAATCTTTTCTGCTGCTCCTTCACCTTGCACAGGTACTGGAAATAGCTTAATAACTACATTTGGATTTCTTCTTGTAGAAACATTAATAATATCACGAATAACTGCTCCTGTATTAGAAGTTAAAACTCCTATAACCTTTGGGTAAGTAGGTACTGGCTTTTTATGAGTTTCATCAAAAAGTCCTTCTTTTTCTAATTTCTGTTTTAATTCCTCATAAGCTGCTCTTAAATCTCCTACCATTCCTACCTGCTTCATTGCTTTGGCATATAGCTGATAAGTTCCATCTCTTTCAAAAACAGAAACACTTCCTAAAATCATAACTTTCATTCCATCTTTTGGCTCAAATTCTAAATGCCCTGTATAAGTTTTAAACATAATACATTTGATTAAAGAATTTTCGTCTTTCAAGGTAAAGTATAAATGTCCTGTATAATGATGTTTATAATTAGAAATCTCGCCTTCTACTAACACATTTGCAAAGTACTCATCTTCTTCAAACTTTCCCTTTATATATTTATTTAATTCTGTAACACTAATTGGATTATATATCATATGCTCCCTCATTGTCAGTTTGGGGACGTTAGTTTAACTGACATCTGTCCCTAGACTGACATCTTATCATTTATTTCTCATAAATGTCAGTTAAACTAACGTCCCCAAACTGACAATTCTATAAACCTTGTTGTTTAATAATATTGGCTAAAATTCCATTCACAAAAGAAGGAGAAGTATCCTCTCCATACTTTTTGGCTAATTCTACTACCTCATTTACCACTACTTTATATGGTAATTTGCTATATACCATTTCATAAATTCCTAATTTTAATAATGCTAAATTTACTTTAGAAATTCTACCAATGTCCCATTTCTCTTTTAAGTTTTGAGAAATCATTTTCTCAATTTCTGCTTCTTGAAGGAAAATTCCATTAATTGTTTGTTCAATATATTCTACTGCTCTTTCTTCTTCAATTTCACTCTCTTGTAAAAACAATTGTATTTGCTCTTGTCTTTCTTCTTTTTCTACTTTTTGTATTTCTAAACTATATAATAGTTCAAATGCCAAATTTCTTCCTTCTGACCTAGTCATTTCTTTCAATTCCCCTTCTTATAGTTTGTCAATAAAGTTCTTGATTTTTTCTTTTACTGCTTCTTTATTTTGTTGTACATATCCACCTAGCCAGATACATGCAATAATAAGCGCGATAGCTAAAATTACTTTATAAAAATTAGTAAATACAATTAAAATAGCAAGTATAATTCCTACTACTAAGCCAACAATGGCTCCTCCATATTTGTTCCAAAATGCTGTATAACCATCCATTCTTATGGCCTCCTTTATTCTTGAACTTCATTTTTAACAGGTTCAATATCTTTTACTTTAATATTCACTTCTTTTACTTCTAAGTCTGATGTTTTCTTAATCGTTGTTTTTATTTTAGTTTGTAAATTGGTAGATAATTCTTTAATAATTGCATTTTCTTTTACACTTAAATTGACAAATACAATTACATTATTTTCTTTATCTAATTCTACTCTAGTTGTAATATTTTCAGCACTATCAAAGCCTTTGACTACACCATTTACTAAATTTTCTAAAGTGTCTTTGGTAATTAAAAGTTTACCATCTGAATTTTCTAATAATATCCCATTTTTGTAGTCCACTTCTTGTTTAGAAGTAGAATCAAAAAAGATACATTTAATGGCTAATAATATGAGTATCATGCATACAACAAGTAATACATTAGAAGCTACTTGTCCATGAACTCCTGCATCTATGAAGTTGTACACTAAGTCCATGTCAATCCACCCAAAAATCATTAAACAAGTAACAACAGATAATATTAGTACTAAAGTAGAAAATAGGGCTAGTCCTATTTTATCTAATAATTTCATATATTTCTTCCTCCATTTATTTTTGCAAATAGAAATAGATAGGCACAAGTAATACTGCTCGTGCCTTTTGCTTTCTAGTTATTATTTGTATTATTGTTTTCCATATTTTGAGTACTAACACCCTGAACATGAACATTAACTTCTACTACTTTTAGTCCTGTCATTTTTTCTACTGCTACTTTTACTTTATTTTGGATTTCAAAAGCTACATCTGGAATTCTTGTACCATATTCTACAATAATATTAACATCAATTCTTGTTTCTTTTTCTCCTGATTCTACTTTAATTCCTTTAGATAAATTTTTCTTACCACTAAGTACTTCTGAAATGCCACCTGCAAATCCACCTGACATTTCTGCTACTCCTGGTACTTCTGCTACTGCAACACCTGCAATAACAGCAATTACATCATCTGCGATTTTGATATTTGTATTATTTTCTAAAGTAACTTCCCCATTATTTTCTTGTTCCATAACTTCCTTATTTTCTTCTTCCATAAAAAATTCCTCCTTCTTTCTTACGAAACTCTTTTTAATATGTTATAAGTATATCAATTCTGCTGAATTTTTACAACTGTTTTTTCATAAAAAATCTTGTAATATTATAAATAAAAAATATAATATTACAAGATTTCTAATTAACAAATGCTTTCTAATACTGTTCCTACCATAACTCTAGTTCCTCTTAAGAAATCAGATACTGGCATTCTTTTTGCATTTTCTCCTTGTATTTCTAATACTTGTAGAATTCCCTCTTTTGCTTTAATATATAATCCTTTTCTTTCTTCTGCTAGCAAAATAGTTCCTTCCATAATTTCCGCAAGCTTATAATCATATCCTCTCATTTCTTCATATTCTTGTAAAAACTCTTCATTTGTTAACACTTTTACTTTCCAAAATTTTAGTTTCTTTCCCTCTAAAAAAGTATAAGCTCCCATAATTGGGTTTAATCCCCTTACTAAATTATGAATTTGTGTAACTGTTTGATTTTCCCAATCAATTTGCGCCATTTCTTTTTTTAGCATGGGTGCCATACTATACTTCTCACCTTGAGGCTTTCTTGGAGCTTTTCCCTCTTCTATTAGTTTTAAAGTCTTTACTAATATATCTCCACCAATTTTGCTTAAGGCTTCCCAAAGTTCTCCTGTAGTTTCATCTTCTCCAATTGTAACTTCTTCTTTTAAAATCATGTCCCCTGTGTCCATACCTGCATCCATATACATGGTGGTAACACCAGTTGTTTTGTCCCCATTTAGTACTGCCCATTGAATTGGTGCTGCTCCTCTATATTGTGGTAAAAGTGAACCATGTACATTAATACAACCAAATTTTGGAATATCTAGCAATTCCTGTGGTAATATTTTTCCATAGGCTACTACACAAATGACATCTGGATTTAGCTTTTTTATTTCTTCTATAAATTCTGAATTATTTCTTACTTTTTCTGGCTGATATACTGGAATTTCCTTTGCTGTAGCATATTGTTTTACAGGAGATGCTACTAATTTCATACCTCTTCCTTGTGGTTTGTCTGGATTTGTTACAACTGCCAAAATGTTATATTCTGCCTCTATTAAACTTTTTAAACTCTCTTCTGCAAAATCTGGTGTCCCCATAAATATGATATTAAGCATTCTTTTATTTCCTTCTTCCTTATATGATTTTATTGGTATTTTAACAGATTATTCGGAAAGTTGCAATATATATTAGAGCCCCCTGGAAAATTCCAAGGGGCTCTGATAGATTTTGGTACACCTGCATCGATTACTCGATGGTAGAGATTGCGTGGAGGAAGATAACCTTCTCTTGTCCCTGGTTGTCCGAGAACACGAGCCACCCATCCTCCAGCTCCACGATGGTTCCGACCATCTGGAAGCCGTTCACGAGGAACATCCTCACCGTCCTCATTATCAGCTTGTTGTTTTTCTCCAAGTACTTCCTCAGAGTTTCCACGTTCATTTGGTATACACTCCTATCTATTTATTTAGTTCTTTACGAACCTTTTACTATTATACCATGCTTAACATAATATTGCAACATTAATTTTTCTCTGGCTCTGCATATTCCATGGTTCCTGGTATCATTTTATCTACAAATAGGACTCCCTCTAAGTGGTCCAATTCATGGGAAAGTGCTTGTGCAAGTAGTCCTTCTGCCTCAATTCTAATCGTTTCACCATTTTCATTTTGTGCTTCTACCACAACTTGTGCAGGTCTAATTAATTTAGCATATTGATTAGGAAAGCTCAAACATCCCTCTTCTACCTCTTGTTCTCCTTTTTGTTCTATGATTCTTGGATTTACTAATTTAATCGGACCATGATCATCATAAATATCAATTACTACTAACCTTTTCAAAATTCCTATTTGTGGTCCTGCTAAACCTACTCCATTAAATTGATGCATGGTTTCTACCATATCCTCTAATATTTGCCTAATTTTATCATCAATTGCTTCTACTTCTCTTGCTCTCTTTCTTAATATTTCATCTCCATTTTCTCTAATTATTCTAATTGCCATATTTTTTTGCCTCCCGATTTTTCTTTTATGCCCAACTATTTGGATTTAAGTCTATAATAACCCTATTATTGGTATTTTTACTTTCTTTCATATTTTGATATTGTGCCAAAACCTCTTTCATCACTTCTATCATAGTATCATCAAACTTACATTTGATAATAATACGAAAACGATATTTATTTTTGATTTTATCAATTGGTGATGGCATTCCTTTATATAATATGATGCCCAAGTTTTCTTGTAATACTCTATTTTTTAAATAGCCATGCAAATTTTGTGTAATTCTTTGACCATCCATTTCTTTTTCAGTACTAATTCCAATTACTATTATATCGCAAAAAGGCGGATATTTCAATTGTTTTCTCATCATTATCTCTGTATCATAAAATAAATGATAGTCTTGTTTTTTACTACATTCTATACTAAAGTTATCTGGGTTATATGTCTGAATAATCACTCTTCCTTTATTTTGTTCTCTTCCTGCTCTCCCTGCCACTTGTGTTAATAACTGAAACGTTCTCTCATTTGCTCTAAAATCATCTATATTCAAACTACTATCTGCTGCAATAACTCCTACTAAAGTAACATTTGGAAAATGATGTCCTTTTACTACCATTTGTGTACCAATCAAAATATCCATATTTTCATTCTTAAATTGATTTAAAATCATTTCATGTGAATTTTTCTTTGTAACAGTATCTACATCCATTCTAATTGTCTTCGCTTCTGGAAAGAGCATTTGAATTTGTTCTTCTAGTTTTTGAGTACCTGCTCCAAAATAACGAATATTTTCACTATGGCATTCTGGACATTCTGTTACCACTGGCATTTCGTATCCGCAATAATGGCATTTTAATTTTTGACGGCTGGCATGATATGTCATAGTAATATTGCAATTCTTACACTTAATAGTATTTCCACACTCTCTACACATCACAAAAGTAGAAAATCCTCTACGATTTAAAAATAGAATAGTTTGTTTTTTATTTTCTAAATTTTGTTTAATCGCTTGATGTAATCTTCCACTAATCATAGATTTATTACCTTCTTGCAATTCCTGTCTTAAATCTACAATTTCTATTTCTGGTAAACTTGCCTGATTGGCTCTTTTCGTTAACTCTAACAGAGTAGTTTGTTCTATCTGTGTATGATAATAGGACTCTAAATCTGGTGTAGCACTTCCTAATACTAATGGTACGTTATGTTCTTTTGCTAGATATCTTGCCACTTCTTTTGCATGATATCTAGGACTTGTTTCTGACTTATAAGAACTATCGTGTTCTTCATCAATAATGATAATTCCTAGATTATCTACTGGTGCAAAAATTGCTGAACGCGCTCCAATTACCACCTTTGCTTTTCCCTGACGAATTTTATTCCACTGGTCATACCTTTCTCCAACTGATAATTTACTATGTAATACCGCTATTTTTTCTTCTCCAAAACGTGCAATAAATCTATCCACTGTTTGTGGCGTTAAAGAAATTTCTGGTACTAGCATAATGCTAGATTTTTCTTCTTTTAGTGCCTTTTCAATTAGTTGCAAATATACTTCTGTTTTTCCGTGAACCAGTTACACCAAATAGCAAAAACTCTGAATAAAAACAGTCTTCCATGCTATCTCGAATAACTTGATAAGCCTGTTCTTGTTCCTGTGTTAACACTAAATCTTTGTCTGTCTGTATTACCTTATGTAAAAAAGGATTTCTCTCTACTTGCTTTTCTATTATTTCAATATATCCATTTTTTACTAATGTATTGATAACTGCTCGACTTACATCTGCAAATACTTCCAAATCAGCCACTAGCACGTCTTCATTTTCTATTAAAAAGTGTAATGCCCTGATTTGTTTATCTGATTTAATTTGCTTGCTTTCAATAGCTAGTTCTATTTCTTCTTCATCCTTTTTTAAATAAACAAATGAAGCACTTTTCTCTTTCACACGATTTTCTATTACTCTAGTAGTTGTTCCTGGTGGTAACATCAATTTAATGCAGTCTGATATATTACAAAAATACCTTCTTGCTATCCATTTTGCTAGTTCTATATTTTCTTGACTTATATACTCTGTTTCATCTACTTGTTTGATAGCTTTTACTTGATAGCTAGATATTTCTTTAATATTAACCACAAAGCCTTCTTCTGGCTCTTTGCGATTAGCAAAAGGCACCAAAACACGGCTTCCAATTCTCACTTTGGAAGCTAAGTCTTCTGGTATTTGATAGTCAAATACTCTATTCAATTGCTTACTGTTACTGTTTAAAATAACCTCTGCTATCATAAGTGCTCCTTTTAATCTCTTTATCAATTTGAAAAACTAGTTATTAAATGCAAAAATGAAAGTCCTAGTATATTGATTTTAGAAGCAACGAGTGTGGCAACCAAAGTTGCCACCCGAATACAATCGAATTACAGAATACTAAAATCTAGGAAAAATCCATTGATTTTTCCTAGATTTTTCTGTATTCTGTATGAAGATAAGTTCCGCTTCTAAAAGCATTATACTAGGACTTTCATTTGCTACTAATCTACTGTTACATATTAGGTTTCCCATTTTGATATATCTCTATAAATTATTGTTCTAGCCACTTTTGATATTCTTGAATAATAATATCTGTTACCTGCTCTGCTGTCATATTGGTTGTGTCAATAACAATATCATAATTAGATTCATCTTCTTTTCTGACACCATATAAGTTGTAGTATCTTTCATTTTCTAATTGATAGCGTTTTTGCATATCTATCTTTTGTTCTTCTATAGACTGCAAATTTTCTGAAGATTTACGTTTTACATCATAAAATGCTCTTCTTGCCGCTTCATTAATATCTACTTTTAAATATACTTTAAAAGATTCTGGTACTGCATACCAGCCTAATCTTGCATCTATCACAAAATTTTCATGTTCTTTTGCATATTCTCTAGCATTTTGTTCAATTTGTCTATCAATTTCTGGATGTTCTTTTACATAGATATTAAAAGCTGTAATATCCATTCCTAATTCTTTTGCTAAACTTCTTGCATAATCTCCATTACAATAAATACCAAATTCTAATTTCTCAGCTAGAAGTCTAGACACCGTACCTTTTCCACTTGCTAGTTCTCCACATAAAGATATAATATGTTTCTTTTTCATACTTCTCTTCCTCTTTATTTCCAATTATTCTTCTACTGCTACCACTTTACCTTCATTAATTTCATCAGCTGCAAGTGATACTGGAGATGGTTCTTCTTTTTTAGTTAATGGTACACTTCCTGCTGCTATTTGTCTTGCTCTTTTAGCAGTCATTGTCACTAATTCAAAACGATTATCTACTTTATTTAATAAATCTAATACAGTTGGTTTTACTAACATAATTTTACTCTTCCCCTTTATTTACTCAATATTTTGTATTTGTTCTCTAATATCTTCAATTTGCGTTTTTAAATCTATCACTAAGTTCGTTATCTCTAGCTTTCCAGATTTTGAACCTATGGTATTGGTTTCTCTATTCATTTCCTGAACTAAGAAATCTAATTTTTTCCCACAAGGACCTATTTCCTCTAATAACTTTTCAAATTGTTCAATATGGCTTTTTATTCTTGTTATTTCTTCTTCAATAGAACATTTATCAGCATAAATAACAGTCTCTTGTGCTAATCTTGCTTCATCTACTACATTTGTTTTTAATATTTCTTTTATTCTTTCTTGTAATTTTACTACATATTCTTCTAGAAGTCCAGTAGAAAGATTTGAAATTTCATCGACATTTTTTGCAATTTGTTGCAAACGTGCATTCAAATCTTGTCTTATCCTATTTCCTTCTACTTCTCTCATCTCAACAAAATTATCAATACTATTTTCTAAACATTCCAAAAGTTCTAACCAAATTGTCTCTGAACTATCCTCTTCTAATTGTATATTCATCACATCTGGAAGTTTTGATATTTCACTAGCACGAAGCCCACTTGGAATATCATTTTCCTCTGCTAATTCTGTTAATTCTTGAATATATATCTTGGCAAGTTCTTTGTTAATCATAACATTTTTTCCTTCTATTCCATAATTAGCATAACTAACAAAAACATCAATTTTTCCTCTTGCTACTTTTTGCAAAATAGCTTTTCTAATCTTATCTTCTAAATACATAAGATTACGAGGTGCTTTCACTGTAATATCTGTGTATTTATGATTGACCGAACGAATTTCTACTAAATATTCTCTTCCTTCTTTTTCTAGCTTTGCTCTTCCAAAGCCCGTCATACTCTTCATATGTATTCCCTTTCTATCTTCTTTTTATCACTTTCTTCATCTCATTAATAAAATACTGTTTTTTCATCTTTTTGTAAACAATAATTGCTTTTGCTACATAGTAAATCGCAAAAAGGAAAGTAATAAGGGCTACTATATAAATAAATTTTCTTTGCCACATTAAATTAACATAAATTAAAGCCATTGTTGAAAATGCAAGCATTAATATTTCTATTCCATGAAGTGCATGTCTTCCACTATCTTTTTTATAAGCATATTCAAATACACCAACTGCAATTACTAAAAGTGCAATGCTAAATACTTTTAAATCAGTAACAAAAACAGAATTTTCAATATTTACAAAACCTAAAACAACAAAATTTAAATAGAGCATCATTGCTACTGCTAAGCAAATATTTTGGAATACTCTTGTATGAATTTTACCTAGTTCTACATCAGCTACTTTCTTATTTTTCTTAATCTCTTTTCCAACTGCTTCTGTAATTTCTCTTCTTCTTTGAAGACGTGTTCTAGGTTGTTCTTCTTCATCTTCTATTTCCTCATAGTCTTCTGCATCATCTTCAAACTCTTCCTCATCGTCATATTCTTCATCTTCTTCAAAATCTTCCTCATCATCATCTTCTTCAAAATCTTCCGCTTCTTCATCGTATTCTTCGCCATCATCTTCATCCTCAAAATTATCGTCCTCGTCTTCTTCTAACTCTTCTGCTTCTTCTATTTCTAATTCCTCATCATCTTCTAAAGATAAAAACTCTTCTCTTTTAGGCTCATTCTTTTTATTTACTAAGTTTTCTGTTTCTGTAATTCCTGCTCTCTTTAATAGCTCTTCAATTGTAGGAATTTCTATTTTGTTTTCCTCTCTAGCCTTTTTTAATATTTCTTGTTTTGCGTTTTCTATTGCTTCTTCTAATACTTTTTCAACATTTGATACTTCTTCTGTACTTAAAGAATGTTTACCTCTTTTAGATGTGGTACTTTGTAACTCTTTTTCTTTTATCTCTTCATCAACTTGCTTTTCTGCCTTTTTGGTAGTTCTTCTTTTGGCAGTTTCATTTTTGCTAGTAGCCTTCTTTACTGTTTCTTCATGTTTAACAGCAGCATCCTTTTTAGTTGCTGTCGATTTCTTACTTTTCTCATCACTTTCTGCGCTCACTTTTTTTCTAGTAGTTTTAGGAGTACTCTTTTCTGCTTTAGCAGCTGTTTTTGCTACACTTTCCTTTTTGGCAGTAGTTTTTTTGCCTGCTGTTGAGGAACTTCTACTTTGTACAATTCTCTTTGTACTTCCTGTTGCAACTTTCTTTTCGCTACTTTTAGTAGTTGACGTTTTTTTTGTCCCTTTTTTTGTAACTTCTTCGTCGGCCATGTACCTTTTATCTCCTTCCTTGCTTCCGTTATTTCCCCGAATTTATCATTCGTTATCCATTATAACACATTTTTTCCAATTTTTAAAGTAATTCTGTTAAAATATCTTCTACTTTTGTAACTAATTTAGCACCTTGTTGAATTAAACTATTTGTTCCATTAGAATTTTGGTTTGTAATATTGCCTGGAATAATAAAAACTTCCTTTCCTTGATCTAATGCATAGTCTACTGTAATAAGAGTTCCACTCTTCTCTTTTGCCTCTACCACTAAAATTCCATTAGATAATCCACTAATTAATCTATTTCTAGCTGGGAAATGCATTCTTTCTGGTTTACTTTCTGGTGCATACTCTGTTAAAATAGCTCCACCTCTTTGTATGATCTCCCTACATAATCCTTTATTTTCTGCTGGATAAATATGTCCAAACCCACTTCCTAAAACAGCAATCGTCTGCCCATTGGCTCTTACTGCTCCTAAATGTCCACAAGTATCTATTCCTCTTGCTAATCCACTAATTACCACAATTCCTTGCTTTGCTAATTCATAAGCAAAACGAAAAGCCACCTTTTTGCCATAATCGCTTGCTTGTCTACAACCAATGATAGCTATGGATGGCTTATTTAATATAGTTTCATCACCTAACAAATATAACTTTGCTGGTGGTGCATAAATATGACTTAACTTTTCTGGATAATTTTTGTCGGCTTGATAAATAACTTTCATAAGCTTTCCTCCTATAAAATATTTCAAGCCCCCGATTCTTTTAAGTATGTCCCCAAACTGACACTTTTGTCAGTTTAGGGACGTAGGTTTAACTGACACTTTTGTCAGTTTTTAAGAACGTCCCCAAACTGACATGCTTTTACTACATTACTCATTAGCATAGCAATTGTCATGGGACCTACTCCCCCTGGTACTGGTGTAATATAGGATGCTTTCTTTTCTATATTTTCAAAATCTACATCTCCTACTAATTTACCTTCTCCATTTCTGTTAATTCCTACGTCAATAACAACTGCTCCTTCTTTTACCATATCTTCTGTTACAAATTTTGGTTTTCCGAATAGCTACTACTAAAATATCTGCTTGCTTTGCTACTTCTGCTATATTTTGTGTTTTAGAATGGCACACTGTAACAGTTGCATTGCTATTAATTAAAAGTTGTGCAAGTGGTCTTCCCACTATATTACTTCTACCAATAACAACTGCACTTTTTCCTTGTATTTCAATATGATTTTCTTCTAGCATTTTCATCACACCTGCTGGCGTACAAGAAACAAAGCATTCCTCACCAATAGCTAATTTTCCTACATTAATTGGATGAAAACCATCTACATCTTTTTTATAGCTAATTGCATTAAAAGCTTCTCTAATGTCTAGATGTTTTGGAATTGGACTTTGTAATAAAATGCCATGAACATCTTCCCTGTTATTTAATTCTTCAATTAATCCTAATAACTCTTCTCTTGTTGTTTCTTCTTTTAACAGAAACTCCTCAAACGCAATTCCTATTTCTTCACAAACTTTGCTTTTATTGCGCACATATACAGCTGATGCGCTGTCATTTCCCACCATGATAACTGCTAATTTAGGTATAATTCCTTGTTTTTTTAGTTCTGTTACTTCTTCTTTTAACTCTAGCCTTACTTTTGCTGCTAATTCTTTTCCATTAATAATTGTTGCCATTTTTCTTCTCCTTTTTTATTGAGTTATAATACTACTATAACTAATTATTAGTTGCGCTACCATAATTTGGTGTAATATATGCCCTATTAACATATCCATCTATATCTTTATACAATACTACAGTATATTTTTGCGCTGCACTTATTTTTTGCTTCAATTCATCTGGTTCTTCCATTAGTCCATTATAATATACATCTACTTCATGCTCACTATAACTATTGTTAATGCTAATGTTATTTAACAATATTTTAACATCTGAACCTCTCTTATCCCCTTCATAGCCAGAAAACTTTGTATTAAACCTTTCTACTTCTGATATTGAAGTTCCCATTTCTCCTGATGGATTTTGCGCTATAATACCATACGTCGCAACTCCAATAAACAAAAAGAATGATTCTACAATTAGTACAATAAACATCACTGCACATAAGATAAGTCCTGTAAGACTAATTGCTTTTTTCTCTCCAGTTTTTCCTTTCTTTACTGTATCCACAATTCCTAAAATTAATCCAATCACTGCTAATACAACGCCAAGTGGTGCTAATACAAATGTAATGGCTAATACAAATGCAATAATTCCTAAAACTAATGCTGCTATTCCCATCTTTTATTTCCTCCTTTATTATACTTTTTTTACATTATATACTACTTTTTTTGATTTGTATATTATTTTTTCATTAAAATTATTTTTTCATTTTTGTCATACTTTTTAGTCTGTCTAATATACATTAATTAAATAGTTTTTGTACAAACATTTCTTAGAGGGGGTTAAATAATTCATGGAAGAGAATTTAAAATTATATCAAGATATAGCTTTGCGTACTGATGGCGACATTTATGTTGGTGTAGTTGGTCCTGTTCGTACTGGTAAATCTACTTTTATTAAAAACTTTATGGATTTACTTGTTATTCCAAACATTGACAATGAATACAAAAAAGAAAGAGCTCGTGACGAACTACCACAAAGCGCTGGTGGAAGAACTATTATGACTACTGAGCCTAAGTTTATTCCAAATGAAGCTGTTGAAATTACAATTGGTGAAAATCTAAAATTTAAAACGAGACTAGTAGATTGTGTTGGTTATTTAGTTAACAATGCAATTGGATATTTAGAAGACGACATGCCTCGTATGGTAAAAACACCTTGGTTTGAAGAAGAAATTCCATTTGAAGAAGCTGCTGAAATGGGAACTCGTAAAGTAATTGCTGAACATTCTACTATTGGTATTTTAGTAACTACTGATGGTAGTGTAACTGACATTCCTCGTGAGGATTACATTACTGCTGAAGAACGAGTTGTAAAAGAATTACAAGAATTGAATAAGCCATTCGTCATTGTTTTAAATAGCGATGATCCGTTTTCTGACTATACCAAAGCTTTAGCTAAAAAATTGGAAGACAAATATCAAGTTTCTGTTATTCCAACAGATTGCGCTCATCTAGATTTAGAAGATATTGACTATATCTTTAGTAAAATCCTATATGAATTTCCTATTGAAACTATTAATTTGAATTTCCCAAGATGGGTAGATGGTCTTTGTGATGATCATTGGTTAAAGAAAGAATTGTATTCTGAAATTCAAACTGCATTTACAGATATTCATATTTTGAAACAAGTAGATGGTGGTATTTCTCAACTGCAAAATACACAAGTTATTACCAAAACAACTTTAGATGAAATTCGTCTTGGTGAAGGTAGTGTCAATATTTCTATTCAATTAATGGATGAACTATTCTATAAAGTATTAACTGAAATATCTGGTGTAGAAATTAATGATGAAGGTGCTCTATTTAGTACCATTACAGAGTTTGCTCAAACGAAAAAACAATATGATAAAATTGCTTATGCTTTAGAGGAAGTCAAAGCAACTGGTTATGGTATTGTAACACCTTCTATTGATGAACTTTTATTAGAAGAACCAGAAATGGTAAAACAAGGTTCTAGATTTGGGGTAAAATTAAAGGCTAAAGCTCCTAGTATTCATATGATAAGGGCAGATATTGAAACTGAGGTTTCTCCTATTGTAGGAAGTGAAAAACAATCTGAAGACTTAGTCAATTATTTACTTTCTGAATTTGAATCAGATCCTAAAAAAATTTGGGAATCTAACATCTTTGGAAAAAATCTACATGAACTAGTTAATGAAGGATTACAAAACAAACTATCTAGAATGCCAGAAGAAGCACAAGCAAAACTTCAAGAAACTTTAGAACGTATTGTCAATGAAGGTAGCGGCGGATTGATTTGTATTATTTTATAATTTCTTTATTAGAGCAAGGATATATCTTTCAAGCTATATTCTTGCTTTCATCTATATTTAAAATGGAGCTAAGTCATATAATCTCAAATATACTTTAAAAATTACATAATTTAGCTCCATTTTCTCTTATTAATTTTAAGAACTTAAATCTTTGATTCTAAATTCAATATGATTTAATTAACTTGCTCTAAAGCACTGATTCTAATTGAATGCTCATCAACTTCATTTTCCAAAATATCTAATCTTTTTTCGTCTTCTTCAATATGTTGTTGATGAAAAGAATAGCCATCAAAAAGTGCTGGTATTTTATTTGAAGTATCATCTTCGATTAAAATTAAAGCTCTGTTCATATTTTCATGGTCTTGTCTTAATTCTTTAATATCTTTCTGAACAACGTTTAGTGTCTTATTTGTGTTATCTTGTTCTTTTCTTAGTTCTTTCATATCCTTTTCTAATACTCCAACTTTTTCTACAAGCATGTCAATCATATCAACCTTAATCATCTTCTCCAGAATCAAATCTATCTTTTCTTCCATCGTCATAACTCTTCCCTCCTTTCTACAAATTTAGATATATTTTAACATACTAAAATTTCATATTCAATACTTTATCAAAATAAAATCAACTTTAATTTATAGGTTCTATTTTTCGACACAAATCGACTTTGCAATTTTTCATATTCTTTATTTTTCTGAATACTTTTTCCACTTTTGGAAAACACTAAATTTAACAAAATTACTGTTCACAATTATCTAAATATAAAATCATACAGAAAGGAACTATACATGGAAGAAAATGCAAACCAAAAACCCAAATGGCAAGAAAAACTAACCAACAGTTTGAAAACATATTTTGAGGGGCCTAATAGCGAAAACTATCATTTTCATTTATCAGATGCCAGTGAAACTGAAAATAATAATTCCGCTTCTCCTACTTCTTTGACCACCCAACAAATGCAAGAAAATGAAAAAATCTCTGAAGTTAAAAATATCTTTTCAAGTTTAGATGTTACTTTAGAATATATCAAAGTCAAATATAATACCTTAATTAATAGTGACATTATCCTTCGTGAATTTACTTTAGTTGCTAGAAATAGGCAATACAAAGCTCTACTTCTTTTTATTGATGGTATGGTAAATTCTCAATTAATTAACGATAATGTACTTCAAGCTTTAATGCTACGCAACAGAGCCAATATCTTTGATGGTGATGAAAACCAAGTTGTCTCTGAAGGAGTTGCTAGTAACATCACTGTTAAAAGAGTGAAAATATTTAATTTAGAAGACTATATTCTAGATAGCTTGCTTCCTCAAAATAACGTAGAAAAAGTATCTGCTTTTTCAAATGTTTTTGATGGTGTAAATATGGGAAATTGTCTTTTGTTTGTAGACACACTCCCAATTGCTTTTAACATTGATGTCAAAGGATATAAACAAAGAGAAATCAGTACCTCTAACAATGAAATTATTATTCAAGGACCTCAAGAAGCTTTTGTAGAAAATCTAAGAACCAATACATCACTACTTCGTAGAACAGTTAATAATGAAAATTTAATTATTGAAAACCTTTCAATTGGAAAATTAAGTAAAACAAAATGTACAGTTTGTTATATGAAAAATATTGCCAACTCTGATTTAGTAGCAGAAGTAAAATATCGTATGAACAACTTAGAAATTGACTCTCTTCTTTCTTCTGGTGAATTAGTACAACTAATTGAAGAAAACCAAAAAAGTAGTGCTCCACAAGTCTTATTAACAGAACGCCCTGATAAAGCAACTAAATATCTATATGGTGGTAGAGTTATTGTTTTAGTTAACGGTAATCCTTATGCATTAGTAATGCCTGTCACTCTAATTGACTTTATTGCATCACCTGAAGATACCAATTTAAAATTCCAATTTGCAAACTTCTTGAAATTCTTGCGTTTACTTGCAATTGGTATTACACTGCTACTGCCAGGACTATATATTGCTTTAACAGACTTTCATCAAGAGTTACTACCAACAGAACTGCTCTTTTCCATTCTAGCTTCCAGAGAAAATGTTCCATTTCCTATTATCTTTGAAGTGCTAGTTATGGAAATCTCATTTGAGCTAATTCGAGAAGCTGGACTTCGTGTTCCTTCTCCTCTTAGTGCTACTATTGGAATTGTTGGTGCTTTAGTCATTGGACAGGCTGCTGTAAGTGCTAGTATTGTTAGCCCTATCCTTATCATCATCATTGCTATTACTGCCATTGCCTCTTTCTCCATTCCCGATTTCTCTTTTGGTTTCCATTTGAGATTAATGCGCTTTATTTTCATTTTGCTTGGATATGTTGCAGGCTTTTTCGGAATAGGACTTGGACTATTTGTCTACACTTGTGTTTTATGTAGTATTAAATCTTTTGGTGTTCCATATACTGCCCCTTACTCACCTGTAACAGGTGCTGGCAAAAGTGCATTTTTCCTAAACCCTACTTGGCAAAGGGAAAAACGCTCAGACTTTTTAGATACCAAACGTCACACTAGACAAGAATCAATTAGTATGAAATGGAGATATAAATAGAAAGGAAAATAAATATGTCGGATAAAAAAATAGGAAATATAGAAGCCATCGCCCTTATTATAACGATTATGGTAAATCATATTATCTTAAACTTGCCAAAGAGTATTATTCACTCTACTTCTTCTGGTGCTGTTTTAAATGTGCTTTTCATTTCCCTTGTTGCTCTAGGAATTGCTTATTTGATTAGCAATTTATTAAAAAGTTTCCCACGGTTTAGATATTTTTGACATTAGCAGTTTTCTTGGTGGAAAATGGCTAAAAAGAATCATTGGCATTTTATTTGTATGCTATTTACTCTTCACGGTAAGTGTCGTTTTAAGGAGCTTTTCTGAAACACTTAAAATTATCTTTTTCCCACGAACTCCTGTAAGAGTTATTATGCTTTTATTATTAATTGCCATTGTTATTACCAATAAGCTAAGCTTCCGTCCCATTGCCCGTGCCAACTTGTTCTTTATGCCAGCTGTTTTATTTAGTATTTTCTTCATCTTTGTTACTAACATTGGAAACTTCACTATAGAAAGAGCACTTCCCTTTATGGGAAATGGCATGGCAACTACCTTTTTTAGTGGGCTAAGTAATCTATTTGCCTTTGGAGGCATTAGTTATTTATACTTTGTCCCCTCTTATCTGAAAGACTTTAAAGATTACAAAAAAATTGCACTTGCTTCTGTTGGAATTTCTGCAATCTTTTTGCTTTTAAGTGTAACCACTGTTTTACTCTTATTCCCAATTGTTGCATCCACTGAAGAAGTTCTACCTCTTTACCTAGCTTCTCGTTTTATCGAATTCGGAAGATTTTTCCAAAGATTAGATGCTATCTTTGTGTTTATTTGGATTATTTCCATGATTTCTTATTTAAGTATTGCTTCTTATTTTGCAACTAGCATTTTTCAAAAAGTTGCTAATTTGCAATACAACAAATGGATAATTGGTGTATTTACTTCTCTTGCTTTTGGATTTGGGCTATTACCACAAAACTTGCAGCAATTGTCTATGTTAGAAAATAATGTGTATAAATATATCATTCTAATTTTGGTAATTGGTATTGGGCTTGGCATTCTCATTTTAGCAAATATCAAATATTGTATTCAGCAAAAGAAAAAAGGACTTATCATTTTAGATGAAAATGCTACTGCTGATAAAGGAGGTTGAAAGATTTGTTAAAAATTTATAAATATCTAATCATCATTATTATTGTCATCATCTTTTCACTTGCCTTTACAGGTTCCCATATCGTGCAAAGTGTAGATGATTTGGCGTATGCAGTTGCTTTAGGAATTGATGTTGGGGATACAGAAGATTTAAAAGTTACTTTTCAGTTTACTATGCCTAGTCCTAGTGGTGAAAGTGGTTCTGGTAAATCTTCTCCCGCTGTAATTGACACTGTAGAAGCTAATTCTATTGATTCTGCTATTAATTTTATGAATGCTTATGTTAGTAAAGAAATTAATTTGTCACACTGTAAAGTCATTGTCATTTCAGAAGAAGTAGCTAAAAGAGGAATTGCAAAAGAAATTTTTAGTTTAATGAATAAAGTACAAATTAGACCTGACAACCATGTTATCATCAGTACTTGTTCTGCACAGAAATATATTGAAAGTGTTTCTCCTAGTTTAGAAAATCTAGTTGCAAAATTCTATGAAATTCTTCCTCGTTCTGGTGAATACACAGGTTATACTGTAAATGGTGAATTAGGAGATTTCTTTACCAAAATTGTTTGTACTACATGTGAGCCTTGTGCCATTCTAGGAAATGTAGTAAGTAATGGTACTGAAGAAAGTTCTAGTGGTTCTGATAGCTCAGAAAGTGAAATGGTAAGTGCTAAAAATGGAATTGAAAATATAGGGCTGGCAGCCTTTAAAGAAGATAAATTAGTGGGAACTCTAACTGCTGAAGAAACTTTGGCTCATTTGCTATTAACAAACCAATTAAAGAGTTGTAATATCTCTGTTCCTGATCCAGATGATGAGAGTAAAAAAATTGATTTATTTTTAACCTCTAATCATACTGCTAAAGTACAAGTCTCTATCCTAAATGGTACTCCTTTTGTCAAATCTCATTTAACCGTAAATGCCAAATTAGCTTCAGTTGACAGCTTGTCAAAAGAAACTTCCCCTGAATCTTCTGAACAAAGGCTAAAGAAGGTAGAACAATCTGCTGAGCATTATTTAAAAACTTTGTTGTCTAATTATTGTTATAAAACAGCAAAAGAATTTCATTCTGATATTGCAGGTTTTGGTAGACATGCTATCCACAACTTTAAAACATCAGAGGAATTTGATGAATATGATTGGCTAAATCATTATCAAGATGCTTTTTTTGAAACAGATGCAAAAGTTACTATTAAATCTGGTTTTTTATTAACAGGAACCTAACTTATTTTTGGTTATTTATTAGCATAATATGATATGTTTTTGCAGTTTTGAGAGGTACTGTTCTAACTTTCTTCTTTGAATTTTCTAACTGCAATCGGCATTTGAAAAGCAAAAAAACATATCCTTTATGTTATACAAAATTCAAATAAAGGAGTTTATATCTTATGGCTACTTTTTTACTAGTTGCTTTATTTGCTATTACTATGTGCATAGAAAGTATCGCTTATGCTTTTTATGAGATAAAAGTAAATAAAAATAAGTCCTCAGGGATAGTATTAATGATACTTTCCCTCATTGGACTTGTATTTCCTATTGTAGTTTATTTAAGTGATTAAAACAAGAGGGTGTCCTAAAAAAAATGGGATACCCTCCATGCTAGTTTCAATTCAATCATCTACAACTTCTTAGTTATATAATTTTTCTAGTTCTCATTATCAGCTTTCAGTTCTACTTTACATACAGTAACGAACGGAAAGAATAGTCATCATAGCCGTAGGACGTATCACGTTCGCAGCGAATAGCTGTGTAATAGTAGCTGCTGAAGTAAGTGCCTCCCCTACCAGTCCATGGAGTGACTGCGAAAGCAAAGGTCTCTGTCGTCCATTCGCATGTATTAGAAGCCATATCATAGATGTTACATACTTTATCATTATTTACTCCTGTATTAGCTAATGTCGTATTTTTCGAATTTTGCTTTGAATAATCGTTATATTCTGAATAAGTTTGAATAAATACAATAGCAGTATCCCATGCATAACTATTTACTAAATCACTTTCAAAATTAGTACTTGTATACATATTTCGTGCTATTTCTGCAGCCTCTGGTTGTGTGATATAATTCCATAACATTCCACTTGTTAGTGTTGTACTACTACTGCTTCTAGTTGATGTTGATACTTTACTATAACAATGAGTATCATCTTTATAACTTGCCTCATATCTCGCTAGGTAATATCCTCCATTTGCTTTGGTTTTACTGACAAATATGCTTAAACTTTTAGCAACTATATTCTCATAACTAGATGTTTCCAATTCTTGAAAACAACTTTCAATTGTTACTACTTCAGTATAGTTATCTGCATTTTGCTGTAAGGTTGGGGTTCCATTTGTACTATTAAAAGTATATCTTCCCAATGTTATCGTGGTTGTACTTCCATCTTTATTCTTTATTTCTCCTACTGGTATCCATACAAATTGATTGCCTTCACCATCTTCTATGACAATTCCATCTTGTACAGTTGGCTTTTTATCCCCTGTGTAAGTATATTCTACACCATCTTGTCCATCTGGTACAACCTTAAATCCTTCTGGAATAGTAATAGGATTTCCTAAGCTATCTTCTGCAGATGTATTTTTATCTACTTTATCAGTAATAGTAGACACATCTACTTTACCACTTGGATTGCTTCCTCCGCCATTTCCATTAATATATTGATTAATTGTATTATCTAAATTATTAAAGTAATCTCTCTCGTCATTTTTTGCCTGCTCTGTCTTGTCTTTTGCATCTTGGGCTAATTTGAATATGCTATTATCTCCCATTACATAAGTAATTGTAATACCTGCTAATATTAAAAGTACCACGATGGTCACAACGAGTGCAACTAATGTGATTCCGTCTATTCTTTACTTCTTTTTTCTTCATTGGTTCTCCTTCTGTGTCAGTTTAAGGACGTATTTTTAACCAACACTTTTTATCTTTTTACATAAATCTTTATTTTCATAAAAGCGTTAGTTAAAAATACGTTCCTAAACTAACACTCTTTTGTTTTTAGTATTTACATTTTGAATTACTTTTATACACATTCTTACTATTTTTCTTTGTTTTAGCAGAATACTTTACTTATTTTGTTTTCAATGTGCTATAAAAGTTCTTCTTAAGTTATGCAATTTCGCTATGCTACATTGCATAAATCATCCGTAGTTCACTTTGCTTCACACGGCTGGCTTAATACTAACACTTTAGTTATAACATATTATTTTACAATATGTCAATATATGTTATGTTTTTCATAAAATAAACAGTACAAAATGTACTGCTTATTCAAGGTATACAATCTCGCTTTGCTCGATTGCATCAGTTATCTGTACAGTTCGTTCCTGCGCTTACAGCTAACTGAAAGTCTATTCTCCTCGTTAGTTTATCCGCTAAAATAACTCTAATACGAATACTATCTCCTATTTTATACGTCTTCTTACTTTCCTCACCTTGTAAAGTCTTTTTATTCTCATCATAAATAAAATACTCATCTCCTAAATCATCAAAACGAATGAGACCTTCTACTGTATTTTCTAATTCCACAAAAACACCAAAAGAAGTAATACTTGAAATAATACCATCATACTCTTCACCAATTTTATCTTGCATAAACTCAGCCTTTTTAATATCTTCGGCATCTCTTTCTACTTTTTGTGCAATTTTTTCTCTATCAGATGAACTTTCTGCATATCGTAGCGATTGCTCCCCATACTTTTCTAATTGTTCTTCTGTTAATTGGTAATTGTTTTCCAGATATCTTGAAATAATCCTATGAATAAATAAGTCAGGGTATCTTCTAATTGGTGAAGTAAAGTGGCAATAGTATTTACTAGCAATTCCAAAATGCCCTTTGTTTTCGTTTTCATATCTTGCAATTTTTAAGGTTCTTAAAATCAAATTCGATATGACTCTTTCTTCTGGCTTTCCTTTTATCTCTTCTAATACTTCTGCAAAAGCCTTTGGATAAATATTGTCTTTACTTCCCTTTATCTTATATCCTAAATTCCATAAAAACTTATTTAACTCCTCTATTTTTTCCATATCTGGTACTTCATGCACACGATAAATAAATGGTGCCTCTAACCAATAAAACTTTTCTGCTACTGTTTCATTGGCAGTTAGCATAAATTGTTCAATCAATTCATTGGTAAAATACATTTCATATTTTTTAACATCTACTGCTATGCCATGCTTATCTAAAACAATTTTACTTTCTGGAATATCTAATTCTAAACTTCCTGCTAATCTCCTTCTTTGTTTTAAAATATTTGCGAGTTCTGCCATTCTTTTGAAATGTGAAAAATATGGATTCTCTTGGTCTAATTCATCTAAAATATCTTGTACTTCTTTATAACTCATTCTTCTAGTTACATTGATAATACTCTTTTGAATATCTGATGAGATTACTTTTCCATTTTGGTCAATTTCCATAAGAACAGTAAGTGCAAATCTATCTTCTCCCTGATTTAAGCTACAAATTCCATTTGACAATTCTTTTGGAAGCATTGGAATTACTCTATCTAGCATATAGATACTAGTCCCTCTAACAATTGCTTCTCTATCTAATAAAGAGTTTTCTTTTACATAGTAACTAACATCTGCAATAGATACGTTCAATAGATAATTTCCATTTTTCAATTTTTCTACTGCTACTGCATCATCTAAGTCTTTGGCATCTTCTCCATCAATGGTAAAAGTCTCTTTTTCTCTTAAATCTAGACGATATGGAATGTCTTTTTTGGCAACTTCTTGTTTGATACTAGTTGCTTCTTCTATCACAGGTTCTGGAAATTCATAAGGTAAATCATATTCTTTTACTAATGATAGCATGTCTACACCAGCTTGATTTTGATAACCTAGTATTTCTATAATCTTTCCCTCTGCACTTTTATTCCCTTGTGGAAACTTCGTAATCTGAGCTACTACTTTTTGGTTATTCTTCGCTTTTCCACAATTCTTTTTTGAAATGAAGATATCGCTATTTACTTTTCTATCATCTGGAACCACAAATCCAAAATTTCTACTTTTTTGAAACACACCAACAAAGGTATCTTTATTGTGTTTTAACACTTTTAATACCTTTCCTTCTTGATGCTTATCTTCTCGGCTTGCTTCTATTATTTTAATTAATACCTCATCACCATCAATGGCATCTTTGGTATTACCTCTAGAAATATAGACTTCATCTTCTTGATCTTCTATTTTGACAAACCCAAAACCTTTTTCATTTCCTCTAAAAATCCCTGTAAAATCTTTCTTCATAGTTCTCCTTACCATAATTATCGTTAGGTGGATATATCTTTTAATAAAAGAAGAGTACTATTATTATAGCACCCTTTTTAGTTAATAGAAAAGTTAGGCAGGTTGACATTTCTGCATCTCCTAACTAACGGGTGGCGGCTACCTGTTCCGCCCTCAGAACTTTTCTATTATTATTATATACTATTCTTATTATAACATACATTTTATTTTTTTCAAGTATTCTACTAACATTTTTTTTGCATATCCTTTTCTTAAATATATATCTTTCTTCTTCTCTGACATAGTAAACATTGTTCTTACAAATAATTTTCCTTGATGAGATGCTCTAACTGCAACCAATACCAAAGTATTATTATCTAACTTATATTCTTTAATATATTCAATAGAATCTTCCGTTCATCTTATGCCTTAACCTTCCTGCCCCCAAAAACAAAAAGAGACTACACTTATATGTAGCCCCCTTATTCACTTTTTATACTAGATATAGAATACCTAAAACAAGTGCTAATACAACAAATGCAATTCCTAAACTAATTGTCCATCTTTTTAGCTTGCCTTGTTTTGTTCTTCCTTTATTTTGCTCATAGAAATTATTGGTTGAAGAACCTGTAATTGTTCCTGAAGCCCCTGCTTTTTCGCTATTTTGCATTGTCGCTAAAATAATTAAAGCAACACATACAATAATATAAATAACTAATACAATATATTTTGCTATTTCCATACTTGTTTCATCCTTTCTAGAGCAAATTCTATACTAATTCTAGAATAACTATTTCGCTATTATCTCCTCTTCTTGGTCCAGTTTTTAGAATTCTTGTGTATCCTCCAACTCTACCTTCATATTTAGGAGCAATTTCATTAAATAATTTTGCAGTTAAGTCAATGTTGTTTCCTTTTGCATCTTTTACTTTATTAACTGTTTTCATCATTTTTCTTCTAGCATTTAATCTAGATGGCATATCTTTTTGCCTTTTTTCAGTTGTTGTTTCTTTTACTACTTTTAAATATTCTTTACCATTTTTGCTTTTTACAAGTTCTGTTTCTTTGTTTCCTTTAGCATCTAATTTTGCTTTAGAAACTTTTACTTCTACTTCTTCAAAGTTATCTTTCTCTTTTACTGCTAAAGCAATAATGCTATCTGCCATAGCTTTTACTTCTTTTGCTCTAGCTTCTGTTGTCTCTATTTTACCATGTAATATTAAATCAGTTACTAACGTTCTAAGCATTGCTAATCTAATATCAGTTGTTTTACCTAGTTTTCTATTTGTTGCCAATTTGTTCGCCTCCTTTTTAGTTTTCTATCGGGGACAGAATTTTCCCCCTTGTATTCCTCTAGGGATAAGTTCTATCCCCGTTGGGTTACGACTTTTTTCTTTATTCCTCTTCCTTGGCAAAGTCCAATCCTAATGAATGTAATTTATTGGTTACTTCATCTAAAGATTTCTTTCCAAGATTTCTTACTTTCATCATATCACTTTCTGTTTTATTGGTTAAGTCTTCTACTGTAGAAATTGCTGCTCTCTTTAAGCAGTTGAATGATCTAACAGATAATTCTAAATCTTCAATAGACATTTCTAGAACTTTCTCTTTCTTAGATTCTTCTTTTTCTACCATGACTTGAGTATTTTTAGTTGCTTCTGATAAGTCAATAAATAATTCTAAGTGACCTGTCATAACTTTTGCAGCTAAGCTTAATGCTTCATCAGGCTTTAAGCATCCGTTTGTCCAAACTTCAATAGTCAATTTATCATAATCTACCATTTGTCCAACTCTAGTATTTTCTACTGCATAATTTACTTTCTTTACTGGTGTATAGATAGAGTCAATTGGTAATACACTAATTGCTTGATTTTCTTTTTTGTTCTTTTCCGCATTGTTATATCCTCTACCCATATCAGCAGTCATTTCCATTACTAAATGACCACCTTCTGATACAGTTGCAATATGTAAATCTGGATTTAGTATTTCTACTGTACCATCTGTCATGATATCACCAGCTTTTACTTCACCTGGTCCTTTAAAATCAATTCTTAATACCTTTTCCTCATTATTATCCATTTTCAGACTAACAGTTTTCAAATTGATAATAATTTCTGGAACATCTTCTACTACATTTGGAATAGTAGAGAATTCATGTAATACTCCATCAATTTTAACACTTGTAATTGCACATCCTGGAAGTGAGGATAGTAAAATTCTTCTCAAAGAGTTACCTATTGTAATACCATATCCTCTTTCTAATGGTTCGCATACAAATTTTGCATAATTTTTATCATTATCCATCTCTAAGCATTTAATATTTGGCTTTTCGAATTCTATCATTTTTTACCTCCCAATAGATAATAGAAAAACATTTCTATTTTTACAATTAAATTATTATTTAGAGTAAAGCTCTACTATTAAATGTTCTTCGACTGGTAAATCGACATCTTCTCTTGCTGGTAATTTTACAACTTTACCACTTAAGTTTTTAACATCTTTCTCTAGCCATTCTGGAACTGGTCTTGCTGCGTTTTCTTGGGCGTTTAGCTTAATAACCCCATTATCTTTTCTAATTTCTCTTACAGAAATTACATCTCCTGCTTTTACTAAATATGATGCGATGTCTACTTTATGACCATTAACTTCAAATGTACCATGTGTTACTAACATTCTTGCTTGTGCACGTGATGCGCCATATCCTAAACGATATACTACATTATCTAATCTAGTTTCTAAAATTTGAAGTAATACTTCACCTGTTTTACCTCTGTTTGCAGATGCCATATCAAAGTATTTTCTAAATTGTTTTTCACCTACTCCATAAAAAGCTTTGGTTTTTTGTTTTTCTCTTAACTGAGTACCATACTCAGAAAGTTTCTTTTTCTTTTGGCCATTTTGACCTGGTGCATAATTTCTTCTAGAAATACTGCATTTATCTGTGTAGCATCTTGAACCCTTTAAGAACAATTTTTGTCCTTCTCTACGACAAATACGACATTGTTCATCTTTATATCTTGCCATTTTATTTTTTCACCATCCTTATACTCTTCTTCTTTTTGGTGGTCTACAACCATTGTGAGGAATTGGAGTAACATCCTTAATTGAGCTAATTTCCAATCCTGCTGATTGTAATGACCTAATTGCTGCTTCGCGACCAGAACCTGGTCCTTTTACAAATACTTCAACTGATTTTAATCCATGTTCCATTGCTGCTTTTGCTGCAGTTTCTGCTGCTTCTCCAGCTGCAAATGGTGTGCTTTTTCTAGAACCTTTAAATCCAAGTTCACCAGCACTTGCCCAAGAAATTGCATTTCCTTGAACATCTGTAATTGTAACTATTGTATTATTAAAACTAGAATGAATATGAGCCATACCTTTTTCAATGTTTTTTCTATCTCTTCTTCTAGTTACTGGTTTTTTCGTTACACTTTTTGTTGCCATTTTGATTTATTCCCTCCTTATTTTATCAGGCTTATATTTTATTTCTTACTTTTGCTAACTAATTTTCTTGGTCCTTTTCTTGTACGAGCATTTGTCTTTGTTCTTTGTCCTCTTACAGGAAGACCTCTTCTATGTCTCATACCTCTATAGCATCCAATTTCAGTTAATCTTTTAATGTTTAAAGCAACTTCTCTACGTAAGTCACCTTCTACTGTATAACCTTCCATTGCATTTCTAATATCTTGTACTTGATCATCTGTTAAGTCTTTTACTCTAATGTTAGGATCTACTTTTGCTTTTTCAAGAATTTTTTGTGAACTTGTTAGTCCTATTCCATAAATATAGGTTAGTCCTATTTCTACTCTTTTTTCTCTAGGTAAATCAACTCCTGCTAAACGAGCCATTTTTATTTACACCTCCAAATTTACTTTTATTAATGTTTACAACTTCGCTTTACTACGCATAAGTTATTCGTAACTCACGTTGTTCGAACGACTAACTTAATCTCGCTACGCTCGATTGCATAAATCATCCGTAATTCACTTTGTTCATACGGCTGACTTAATTTCTTTGTTTTGTGTCCTATTATTGGTGAAATGCATTGGCAAACCAATTAACAATTTCTATGTAGTTTTGCTACAAGAAATTGTAACAATGGCATAACTTATTTCTATGTCAAGTGCATAAAATGCACTTTCCTAGAACTAAGAAAAAAACCAATCAATAATATTTTTTTGGACATATATATAAACACAAATCTATATTACAGCCGCATCTTTAAGATTTGTGCTATATTCATAAGTTTGAAACTATCCTTGTCTTTGTTTGTGTTTTGGGTTTTCGCAAATAACGCGAATGGTACCTTTTCTTTTAATTACCTTGCATTTTTCACACATAGGTTTTACTGATGGTCTTACTTTCATTTCTTTCACCTCTTTGTTTCGTTTAAGTTTTCTAACGGGGACACATTTCTCCCCTTAGTATTCCTTTAGGGACGAAGTATGTCCCCGCTGGGTTCTATTACTTTGCTCTCCATGTGATACGACCTTTGGTCAAGTCATATGGTGATAATTCTACTTTTACTTTATCGCCTGGAAGAATTTTAATGTAATTCATTCTTAATTTTCCAGAAATATGAGCTAAGATTTGATGTCCATTTTCTAATTCAACTTTAAAGTTAGTATTAGGTAGTGCTTCTACTACTGTTCCTTCGACTTCTATAACATCCTCTTTTGACATATTTTCCTCCATTATTTGTGGTCAACTTTTTTCTTCATTAACCAGTCTAATTGTACCTAGGCACAATAATCTTGTATAGTATATCTCATTTTTACGATAATGTCAATATTTCTGGCTCTTTTTCTGTAATTAAAATTGTATTTTCATAATGTGCTGCTAAAGACTCATCTTCTGTTACAATTGTCCATCCATCATCTAAGACACAAATGTCTGGTTTTCCTATCATTACCATTGGTTCTATTGCCAGAGTCATGCCAGGTTCTAGTCTTATCCCTCTTCCTGCTTTTCCATAGTTTGGAATTCCAGGATCTTCATGCATTTCTTCTCCTATTCCATGTCCTTGAAATTCTCTTACTACATTAAACCCATTTTTTTCAACGAATTCACCTATTGCATGAGAAATATCACCAATACGATTTCCTTTTACTGCATATCGAATTCCCTCAAAAAAAGCTTGTTTTGTAATATCCACCAATTTCTTCTTCTGCGGAGTACTATTTCCAACAATAAAAGTTCTTGCAGCATCTCCATGAAATCCATTTTTATAAACTACCAAATCAATGCTGACAACATCTCCATCACGGATTACTCGCCTATTAGATGGTATTCCATGAATAATTTCATCATTAATAGAAACACATAAAGTCCCAGGGAAATTAGGTACATCTTTTTCTCCGACTTGGATATCCTTTTTGTGCAGGAATGCCACCATGTTCTCTAATAATTTTTTCTGCAAAATGGTCTAAATCCATAGTTGTAATTCCTGGCTTAATATATTTTTCAATTTCTTGATACACAAAGCCTGTTAGCTTACAGGCTTCTTTCATTTTTTCAATTTCTTTTTGTGATTTAATTGTTACCAATTTTCTTACTTCCTTTTTGTCATTTCTAAAATAATTTTCACAACTTGTTCTGATGCATTTCCAGCAGTTGGATCTTCAGGTGTAATAGATGTCAAAGCGCCTTTTTCTTCATAATATGCAATTAAATCTTTAGACTTCTCACGATATACTTCTAAACGATTTTTAATCGTCTCTTCACTATCATCTATTCTAGTAGATAATGGCGCTCCACAAATATCACATATTCCCTCTACCTTAGGTGGTTTAAATTTTGTATTATAAATTGCCCCACATTCCTTATTAGAACATGTTGCTCTATTTAAAATTCTTTCAATAATAATTTGGTCTGGAATAATTAATTCAGGTACAAGGGTAATTTTATTTCCTTGTTCTTTTAAGATATCATCTAATGCTTTTGCTTGTTCTATGGTTCTTGGAAATCCATCTAGTATTATGCCATTTTTAGCATCTTCCCAACTCAATCTATCTTTTACAATATGAATTGTTACTTCATCTGGTACTAATTGTCCTTTTGAAATATAGCTATTGGCTAATTTTCCAAGTTCTGTCTCCTTTTTTATTTGTTCACGAAATATATCTCCAGTAGATATATGTGGAAGATTAGTCTCTCTTGCTAATATTTTAGCAGCAGAACCTTTTCCACTCCCTGGTGCTCCTAACATGACAATATACATAGATTATCTCCCTTCACGCATTTTGGACGGAACTTAAATTAGTCCGTCCTTCACTGCTTATTATCATTTTCATTCATAATTCGAAAAAGAATTAGCATAGTGCTAGGCGGACAAAATTGAAATTAATGAGGTTGTACTAAAGTACGTTGATTTAATTTCAATTGAAGTCCAACAACGCAATATACTGATTATCTTTCGAATTTAATCTAAAAATCCCTTGTAGTGTCTCATAACTAATAAAGACTCTAATTGTTGTACCATTTCTAATGCAACACCTACTACAATTAAGATAGAAGTTCCACCAAATGTTAAATCTACATTTGGAATAAATCTAGTTAACATTGGTAAAATAGCAATAATTGCTAAGAAAAGTCCTCCAAACCACAATAGTTTTGAGATTACAGAGCCTAAATAGTCTGCTGTTGGCTTTCCAGCTCTAATACCTGGAATAAATCCACCATTTTTCTTAATATTATTAGCCACCTCTGCTGGATTGAAAGTTGCATAGGTATAAAAGAATGTAAATCCAACAATTAATAGTAAATATACAATAGCATTTGCAATGGTATACCCAACTGGTACTCCTGCTGATGAAGTAGCAATTGAGAAATTATAAATCACTGACCAGAAACCTGTTTGACTTGCAATATCTGGTACAAACATTTGAATAATCATAGCTGGGAATGTCATAAATGATGAGGCAAAGATAATTGGCATAACACCTGCCATTGCTAATTTCAATGGAATGTGTGTATTTTGTGCTCCAACCATTCTTCTTCCTACTACCTTTTTAGCATATTGTACAGGAATTCTTCTTTCAGCTTGTTGTACAAAGATTACTCCCGCAATTAATATAATTGCTCCAATAATAACACCTAGTGCCATTAATAATCCTGTTGTACTGAAAGTTCCTGATCCCATAATTAAGTTCCAAATAGTAGTAACTGCACTTGGAAGTCCTGAAATAATACCTACGAAAATAATCATAGAAATACCATTTCCAACTCCTTTTTCTGTGATTTGTTCTCCAAGCCACATTAAAAGAGCTGTTCCTGCCATTAATGAAATAACTACTAGTGCTCCTGTTGCAAATCCTTCTCCTACGAAGATTCCAGAAGATTTATATGATAGGTATAAACCAATTCCTTCAATTAAGGCAAGTATTACTGTTAACAATTTGGTATACTTGTTAATTTTATTTCTTCCTTCTTCTCCTCCCTCTTTCATTAATCTTTCTAGGCTAGGAATAACCATACCTAATAATTGGATAACAATAGAGGCTGTAATGTATGGAGTAATAGACATAGCAAAGATAGAGAATCTTGAAAAAGCTCCACCTGAGATTAAGTTAATTAATCCTGCCATTCCATTAGCACCTGACATAGCTTCATTTAATTTAAATGTATCAACACCTGGAATTGTAATAAAGCAACCAAGTCTAAATAATACGATTAATAATAGAGTATATAAAATTCTCTTTCTTACATCTGGTGTTTTCAATGCGTTAATAATCGTTTTAAACATTAGATCACCTCAGCCTTTCCTCCTAAAGCTTCAATTTTTTCTTTTGCAGCTTTAGTAAATCTTACGGCTTTGACATTTACTTTCTTCTCTAAATTACCTGTTGCAATAATGACAATACCGTCATTTGCTTTACGAATGATACCATCTTCAATTAAGCTTTCAGCTGTAACATCTTCTTTGCTCGATTTATTAAGCATAGTAAGTGTTACTTCTGTGTAATTGTTAGCAAAAATATTAGTAAATCCTCTTTTTGGTAATCTTCTATATAATGGTGTTTGACCTCCTTCAAATCCTCTTCTAACTCCTCCACCACTTCTTGCTTTTTGTCCTTTATGTCCTCTTCCAGAAGTTTTTCCAAGACCTGAACCAACGCCACGACCAACTCTAGTTCTTGTTTGTGTTTTTTGTGCTGGTTTTAATTCGTCTAAATTCATTTTGCGATTACACCTCCTATTTTTTATTTAAGTTTTCTATCGGGGACAGAGTTTTCCCCTTTGTCTTTCTACTAAAGATAAGCTCTGTCCCACGCCGGGTTCTTATCCTTTTAGGATGAGATGTGTCCCCGCTGGGACTTACTCTTTTTTCTGTCCCCGTTGGATTTTTCATTTTATAGAATATCTGCTACAGCTTTTCCTCTTTTATGAGCAATTTGTTCAGCTGTTTTCATGCTCTTTAATCCTTCTAATGTAGCATATACTACGTTTCTTGGGTTATTTGTTCCAATAACCTTTGTTCTAATATCTTTATATCCAGCAAGCTCTAATACTGGTCTTACGCTACCACCTGCGATAACTCCAGAACCTTCTTGTGCTGGCTTTAATACAACACTAGCACTTCCAAATTTTCCAACATATTCATGAGGAATTGTTGTTCCTACAACTGGAACTTCAATTAAATTCTTTTTAGCTTCCTCAATTGCTTTCTTAATAGCATCTGGAACTTCGGCTGCTTTACCATTGCCTACACCAACGTGTCCGTTTTCGTCACCAACAACAACAACAGCACTAAATCTAAAATTTCTACCACCTTTTACAACTTTTGCTACTCTGTTGATTGCAACTACTTTTTCTTTTAATTCTGATGTATTTTCTGATTGCACTTTATTTTCCCTCCTTTTTTAATACTTAACATCGTTCTTCTCTAATGGGGACACATCTTTCCCCTTAGTATTCCTTTAGGGACAAGGTATGTCCCCACTGAGTTAGAATTCTAGTCCATTCTCCCTTGCGGCTTCAGCTAACTCTTTTACTACTCCATGATAAATGTATCCGCCTCTATCAAAAACAACTTCTTTGATTTTTTTATCTTGAGCTCTTTTTGCTATTAAAGCTCCTACTTCCTTAGCTGCTTCTTTATTAGCGTGTTTTGTTTTTACTTCTTTATCTAAAGTAGATGCTTGAGCTAAAGTATTTCCAGCTACATCATCAACAATTTGCACATATAAATTAGCGTTGCTTCTATATACACATAATCTAGGACGCTCTGCTGTTCCTGAAATTTTATTACGAACTCTAATATGTCTTCTTTCTCTTTCAAGCTTTCTATTGATCTTCTTAATCATTATTTTCTCCTTTCTACTAATGTAACAGCATTAGTATATTGACTATTCAAATTTGGAATTTAAAGCAAGTATAACAAGGCAACCAAGCAAAAATTTTTGAAACTATACTAAGGTATGTTGAAAAAATTTTTGTGAAGATTAACAAAGTTAGACGAAGCTTAAAATTTCAAATTTTATTTCTTACCAGCTTTACCTTCCTTACGTCTAATATGTTCTTCAGCATATTTAATACCTTTACCTCTATATACCTCTGGAGGTCTTTTTGTTCTAATAACAGCTGCTGTTTGACCAACTACTTCTTTATCAATTCCTCTAACAGTGATATGGTTTGCATCTGCTAAATCAAAAGTAATTCCTGCTGGTGGTTCAATCTCAACATTGTGAGAGTAACCTAAATTCATAACTAATTTATTTCCTTGTTTTTGAGCTCTATAACCAACACCATTAATTTCTAGCTCTCTTTTGAATTCATGAACAACTCCTTCAATCATATTATTAATTAAAGTTCTTGTTAATCCATGTAAGCTTCTATTTTCAGCTTCATCATTAGGTCTAGTAACATGAATAGTGTTTTCTTCCATTGTTATAGTCATATTTTTGTGTAAGTCTCTTTCTAATGTTCCTTTTGGTCCTTTTACAGTAATATGGTGATCATTTAAAGTAACTTCAACACCTTCTGGTACTGTAATAGGTTTATTTCCTATTCTTGACATTTCCTTTCACCTCTTTGCTTTTTATTTCCTTTCACAATCTCGCTTTGCTCGATTGCATAAGTTATCTGTAACTCGCTTTGCTTCGTTTCACTACGCATAAGTTATTCGTAACTCACTTCGTTCAAACGACTAACTTAGCTCCATACAGCTAACGCTACTTACCAAATATAAGCTAATACTTCTCCTCCAAGTCCTTCTTTTCTTGCTTCTCTATCTGTTTTTATTCCTTTTGAAGTAGAAATTAAAGCAACTCCTAAGCCATTTAGAACTTGTGGTAATTCTTCTTTAGACGCATAAACTCTTAAACCTGGTTTGCTAATTCTTTTCAAACCATCAATTACTCTTGCGCCTGTTTCATCATATTTTAATGTGATACGAATCACACCTTGACTATTTTCATTAATTTCTTCATAAGCAGCAACATATCCTTCTTTAAATAAGATATCAGCAATTGCTTTTTTCATATTTGAGCTAGGTATATCAACTGTTTTATGTTTTTGACTGTTAGCATTTCTAATTCTTGTTAACATATCTGCGATTGGGTCAGTTGTGTTCATTTATTTTTCCCTCCTTTTTACCAACTTGCCTTTTTCACTCCTGGAATTTCTCCCTTATGAGCTAATTCTCTAAAACAAACACGGCAAATTCCGAATTTTCTAATATATGCATGTGGTCTTCCACAAATTTTGCAACGATTATATTCTCTTGTTTTGTATTTTTGTTCTCTTTGTTGTTTTACCTTTAAAGACTTTTTAGCCATGAATTTCTCCTTTCTTTTCGTCTACCCTTGGAATGGCATTCCTAATAATGAAAGTAACTCTTTAGCTTCTTCATCATTTTTTGCAGTAGTAACGAAAATAATATCCATACCTCTAATTTTATCAATTTTATCATATTCGATTTCTGGGAAAATTAATTGTTCTTTAATTCCCATTGAGTAGTTTCCTCTTCCATCAAAAGAATTGGCTGAAACACCTCTAAAATCTCTAACTCTTGGTAATGCTGTATTAAATAGTTTGTAAGCAAAATCATACATTTTTCCACTTCTTAATGTAACTTTGCATCCCACATTAACGCCTTCTCTAAGTTTGAAAGCTGCAATGGCCTTTTTAGCCTTTGTAATAATTGGCTTTTGACCAGTGATAATTGTTAAATCATTTACTGCATTTTCTAATGATTTTGGATTATCTTTTATATCTCCTAAACCAATGTTAATTACTATTTTCTCTAATTTAGGAACTTCCATTACTGACTTATAATTAAATTTTTTCATCATTGCTGGTATAATTTCTTTTTGATATTGTTCTCTTAATATTTCCATAAGTCTTTACAGACCTCCTTTCTATTTCAATTTTGCTCCACATTTTTTGCAAACACGTACTTTGCTATCTCCTTCAACTAGATATCCTACTCTAGTTGCTTTATTACATTTTGGACATACTACGTTTACTTTGCTACTATGTATACTACATTCTACTGGGATAATTCCTCCCTCTTCACCTTGTTTTCTAGGTTTAACGTGTTTTTTGCGAATGTTAACACCTTTGACAACTACTTTTTGTGTCTTAGGAATTACTTCTAAAACTTCTCCTGTTTTTCCTTTATCATTTCCAGATAAAACTTTAACATTGTCACCTTTTTTGATTTTCATTTATTTTTCACCTCTTTATTTCAAGTTTTCGTGTCTTTCTTTTAAAGAGCTACGATTTCATCTTTGTAACACTCATACAGCTTTTTCAGCTGTCTTCGCTAACAAATATTTCAATCTCGCATCTTTAATCCGTATCGCTCTAATGTCTACTAGACATTTTCGCTAACGGCTTAAAGAACCTCTGGAGCTAATGATAAAATTTTCATATACTCTCCATCTCTTAATTCTCTAGCTACAGGTCCGAAGATACGAGTTCCTTTTGGTGTTTTATCTTCTTTGATAATTACAGCTGCATTTTCGTCAAACCTTACATAAGAACCATCTGCTCTTCTAATTGGCTTTTTAGTTCTTACAACAACAGCTTTTACAACATCACCTTTTTTTACAACACCACCTGGTATAGCTGCTTTTACAGAAGCAACAATAATATCGCCTACACCAGCATATTTTCTATATGAACCACCTAAACATCTAATACACATAATTTCTCTTGCACCAGTGTTATCAGCAACTTTTAAGATACTTTGTTGTTGTACCATTACAATCTCCTTTCTAAACTCTAACGATGACACATCTTTCCCC
>JAAWNJ010000098.1 GCA_022798895.1 Clostridia bacterium
ATTTTTTGATAAAATAGAAAATACATATGATTATATAGAAGAAGAGAATAAATTAGCACATGATAAAATAGTTATGGAATTAAAAACAGGAGAGGTATTAAATGAAATGCTAGAAGAATTTAGAAAAATCAATAATTAATTTTAAAAAGAATAATTTATTAACCATTGTAAAACTAAAGAATAAATTTGAGTTCATTTATTCTCTAGTTTCATTTTAGAAGCTATTTTTATGAATAATATCACTTTATTAGAATAAAGATAAAAACACTTTTTAGAGAATATTTTGATTTTTGAACTAATATAAGATAGTGATAAAAAATATATAATCTCCAAGAAAAAATGTAAAGATTTGTTTTGTTTGCTTGTTTTTGCGCTAAAAATATTGCATAGTAGTTGTATAGAAAATGAGAATTGCAAGTAATGGGTGCTACCACATTTTGCTTAAAAACTCCATCATAAGATATGTTTGAGTTTTTTGATAATCCGTTCATTCCATGCTCTTTATACTTTCTAACCCATTTTCTTACATCAGAAACTGCTGGAATGTTGAAGTGTTTAGCAGTATATCTATATCCATAATTTCCTTCTATACAAAACATAACTACTTCTAATTTAAATTCAACTGAATATTTACTCATAAAAACTGAACCCTCCATATTAAACATTTTTTGTCTAATATTTTGGGTTCAGTTCACTATGTGGTGCTTTATCATTTATACATGGTAGCACACATTTTTGTGGCTCTCATTTTCTATCTTTATAATACACAGATTATTAGAAAAAGTCAAATGATAAAGCAAAAAGGGATAGCATAAATTTTTAGTAGGATTTCTCTTTTTTCTACTGTCGATTTCTATATTTCTTATTGCTTCATTCATTATATTCTCAGTACTTATTGGGGCAAATTGGTCTATTGATTCTTGTAATTTTATTTTTAAATATTCATTTTTCTTTGTATATATTGTCACGATTTTTGAAATCCGCTTTTACTTTTTTGTCTATTCGTTCTCCTTTTTCTAATCCTAAAATTTTATCTGTTAAGCATACATTTTCTACTGTTGCATTATCTTTGTAATATCTTCTTTCAAATTCTGCTTTCCCATTTTTAGTTATTAAACTTTTCTCTGCAAATCTAACCGATTCATATTGATTTTTTCTCTTTGCATCTTCAAATACTAAATTTTCTATTTGTGTTACTAGCTCTGAAAAAAGTTCTTTACCTAAAAAGAATTATTATGATACTAAATAGGGAAACTAGGTGGAAAAGGAACTTTGAATAAAAAAGATGAAATTATAAATTTTGAGCAAGGAGATGTAATTTTAATAGATAAAGGAGAAATTTACTATTGGAATGGAAACTGCAAAATAATTATGATATGCACTCCTGCTTGGTATAAAGAACAATGTAAGCTATTAGAATTGTAGTAGGAAAATATGAAAAAAACCCAGTATCGAAATTTGGTATTGGGTTTTTATATTAAATAAAAGGTGAATTTTTATATCACAGCTACTTCTTTGCAATTTTGCTTGTTAGCCTTTGGATAAGGTGTCATATCATCAGTACGATATAATAAATAATCAACACTAGTATGGTAATAATCTGCTAATTTTACTAGTAATTCTAAAGGAATATTTCTTCGATTTAGTTCATAATAAGAGTATGCAACTTGTGAAATATTCAGAAACTTACTTAATTCTTTTTGAGTAAGGTCATGGTCTTCCCTTAAATCCTTAATACGAGTTTTCATTTTAGCCCCCTAAAACATAACAATAAAATATTACTAAAGAAATTATAATGTAGAACAAAATGTTATTGCCAAAATCAAAACAAATCGTTATAAAGATTATAGGAAAAGCTTTAGTCAAAATGAGAAATAAAATGAGATGAATGTACAAAGTTAGTTCTGCATTGCATTTTTTTTAGGATATGGTAAAATAAAAACTAAAAAAGTCGAAAGTATTAAAATATTATAGGAGAGATGAAAATGAAACAAATTGATAGAAAAATAGAATCTAAATGTGATGGATTGCCTCTAACTATGACAGTGATGATTCCCGAAAATAAAGAAATAAAGGGAATTATACAAATTTCACATGGGATGGCAGAACATAAAGAACGTTATTATACATTTATGGAGTTTTTGACAGAGAATGGATATATAACAGTTATACATGATCATAGAGGACATGGAGATAGTGTAAAAGAAGATAACGATTTAGGATATTTTTATGATACAACAGCAAATTATATTGTAGAAGATTTACACCAAGTAACACAAGTCATAAAACAAGAATATCCAAACTTACCCGTTTATCTTTTTGGACATAGTATGGGGTCTATGGTAGTAAGATGCTATCTAAAAAAATATGATAATGAGATTAATAAATTAATTGTTTGTGGAGCTCCTAGTAAAAATATAGGGGCTAGTTTTGGTATTTTCTTAGCAAAAATAATAGGGAAATTTAAGGGAGATAAATATAGAAGTAAGTTAATGCAAAAATTAACTTTTTCTTCGTATCCTAAAAAGTTTGAGAAAGAAAAGGAAGATGAAAATTGTTGGATTAGTAGTGAGAAAGAAAACAAAGAAAAATACAACCAGGACAAAAAATGTGGGTATGTCTTTACCTTAAACGGTTTCCAAAATTTATATAAATTAGTACAAAGGACTTATTCGAAGAAAGGGTGGGAGAGAAAAAATTTAGAACTTCCAATATTCTTTATAGCAGGGGATGAAGATCCAGTAATTGGAAATCTACCCAAATGGATAAATGCTTATGAATTTCTAGAAAAAGAAATTGGATATCAAAATATGTTTCATAAATTGTATAAGGGAAAAAGACATGAATTATTAAACGAAGATATTAAAGAAAAAGTGTATTATGATATTCTAAACTGGATAGAAAGATAATGTCAGATTAAGGACGTATGTCCTTAATCTGACATGAAATTTTTGGCACAGAAAGTTTTGATATAAAACTATTTTTTAGGTAGTTTAAAATTGTCTTGTTGTTTAATTAACTCATCAGCCTGTTCTTGAGTAATATATTCATTTTCTACCATAGTAGAAATTACTTTTCTTTGTCTACTTAAAGCTAAATCCATATTAACAGTAGGAGCATATGCGCTTGGAGCATTTGGAATGCCAGCCATCAAAGTGCTATCAAATAAAGTTAGATCTTTTGCATCTTTGTTTAAATATCCTTGACTAGCTTCTTGAATTCCGTAGTAGCCATCTCCAAAATAAATAGTATTTACATATAATTCTAAAACCACATCTTTTCCATAAGCTTTTTCTAAATCGCTAGCCATAAATACTTCTGCAACTTTTCGATGAGCAGCGTTTTCATCAGGTGAGAGGAAATATAGATTTTTAGCAACTTGCTGAGCAATAGTACTACCACCTTCTAAGAACTGCTGATTTTTAAGATTAGTGTAGAGTGCTCTTGTAATACCAATTATATCAATAGGGCCATGATTATAATAACGTCTATCTTCAACAGAAATAACTGCATCTTTATAATCTTTTGGTAAGTCTTCTAATTTAATATAGTTTTCATCTCTTTGAATTTTATCTACTTTATCAGAAAGACTAACTGTATTTAAAGCATTTTGATATAGCTCATGACCATTATAAATAAAGATACCAACAATAATGCTTACTATGACAATTAACAACAATAAAATTCTTAAAATCCACTTTTTCATAATCTATTTCTTTATCAATTAAAAAACTGATATTCTCCTTTCGTTTTTATATTAGATAACTTTATTATACTGCTTGTATTTAGAAAATGCTATTAAAACTTTATTAATTTTTCGTTACATTTTTGTTAATTTGTTTTTTATAACTCTTGACAAAATTCCACAAATATTTGTATAATTTTTTATACTGTAGAAATTTTTAATAAGGTGATAAAGTGGAGACAAAAGAAGAAAAGAATGTAAGGCTATTTCCCATATACAAAGCTATTTCATGGGATTTATTATTTTTCTATACAATATTATTTTTATTTTTGACACAAGTAAAAGGCATTAGCGCAGCTGATGTCTTATTAGCAGATGCGGCATATCCAATTTTTAAAACAGTATTATTAATGCCATTAACTATTCTAATTGAGAAAATAGGGAAAAGAAAAAGCCTTATTTTTGCAAACCTAATAAATGGAGTTTCAGTAGCATGCTTTATGATAAGCTCTAATTTGATATATTTGATTATTGCACAATTTTTTTCTGCAATAGCTTTTGATATTAAAGGAGTTGCAGAAACTAATATATTATATGATTCCTTACCAAAAGATGAAAAAAGAGGAAGTAGATTCTCTCAAATAGATGGAAAGGGCTTTTCTTGGTATTATTACTTAGATGGTATTTCTTCAGTAGTAGCAGGATTTTTGTATGTGGTTAATCCATATATACCACTATCATTGTCCTTAATTAGTTGTATTTTTTCAGCTTTTATTGCATATCAGTTTGGAGAAATCAAAAATACAGAAAAAACACAAGGAATGAAAGAATATATAAAAGAGTTGAAGATTTCATTCCGATATATGTTCCAATCTAGTAGACTGAAATATTTGTTAGTTTTTGGATCTATGTTTGCAGGACTGTTAGGAACCTTAACAAGCTTAAGAAGTGGTGTATTACAACAATTAAGTGTTCCAGAACAATATTATGGAGTGATCTTTGCAGTATTAGGTTTGATATCAGGAATTGCTGCTAAAAATCAAAACAGGCTTCATGAACGCTTTCATAATAAAACATTAGCTGTACTATCTTTTCCAACAGCAGTATCCTGTGTTTTAGTAGGGCTAACAGTAGCACTAAAACTACCATATACTTTTACATTAATAGTTATTGTTATATTATACATGATACAATTTATCATAAAAGGGCCTTTCTATACGTTAATTAAGAGATATTTAAACAATTTTACAACTGCATCATTGAGAAACAAAATATCTTCTTGCTATAATTTATCTGAAAGTATAGCAAGAGCACTTATTTCTTTATTTGCATCATTATTATTAAGAAATATTGATTCAGCAGGGACTATGTGTATTATAGGATGTTTTTTAACAATAGCTTTAGTACTATTATTAGATAGAATGGAGAATAAAGTAGGATTAAAACCAGAAGAATATAAGAAAAGTGAAATTGAATTTTTAGAAATAAAATAAAAAAGATATTAATATTGTTTATAATACGAAAGGAACAGTAAAAAACAAAGGGGGAAAAAGAAAAATGAAAATGATAAAGTAGCATGGACGGATATTACACAACCCAATGCAGCAACAGCTACCAGAGGAATGTACAGTAGTAATTATGTGGAGAGTGATTTAATCAATAGCTATAGTTGGGATACCGCAATTGTGTTTATACAAAAATATTCAGGAAATGC
>JAAWNJ010000099.1 GCA_022798895.1 Clostridia bacterium
TATATTGATTTAGAGGATAAGAAAAATTATATGGTAGATATTGATAGATTAGTAGAAGATGTGGTAGATTTGAGTTAAGCAAAGACAAGGTAATTTATATAGTTACCTTGTTTATATATTTAAAATTAAAAAACAAATTTTTGTAAATATATTGTAATTTTTAGGTATATGCAATATAATAGTAAATATAAAATTAGGGGGACGTGAAATAATGAGTGAAATTACTGAAAAAATAAAACAAGAACTATTAGTTAGATGTGAAAAGTCAAAAGAAAAAGATGGATACGATTTTTGGAATGAGCATATCAAATATGTAGTTGAAAATGCAGTAAAACTAGCAAATGAATATGGAGCAGATGTGGAAATAGTGGAGTTAGGAGCATTATTACATGATATAGCAATGCCATCAGAGTATGGAGAAAGAGAACAACATCATATTTATGGAGCAGAAATTGCAGAACAATTATTAACGAAATTAAATTATCCTAAAGAAAGAATAGAGCAAGTTAAGAACTGTGTATTAAATCATAGAGGAAGCAAAGATAGACCACGAAATACAATAGAAGAACAATGTGTAGCAGATGCAGATGTAATAGCACATTTTGATTGTATACCATCATTATTTTCTTTAGCTTATAAAGAAATGAATTTATCTATATCAGATGGTAAAGAATATGTTAAGAAAAAATTAGAAAGAGATTATAATAAACTAAGTGAAAGAACTAGAAAAATATTAGAAGATAGATATAAAAATATAATAGATGGATTATTTATTAGTTAAAATTTAAAATAAGAAAGTAGGTAAATAATGGATTTAGAAAAAGTGGATAATAATTCCATGATTATTAAATATCAAAATACAAATAATGTATTAAAAGATGTATGTTCTATTATTGAATCAGCGAGAGATTATGCTTATCAATCAGTAAATATAGCATTAGTAGAAAGAAACTGGTTTATTGGTTATAGAATTGCAGAAGAAGAATTAAAAGGCGAAAATAGAGCAGACTATGGTACAGAGATATTAAAGAAATTATCTAAAGAATTGAAAAAGGAATATGGAAAAGGTTTTGAATTAAGAAATTTATACTATTTTTTACAATTTTACAAAACTTTTCCAAACATTTTGCACTCAGTGAATGCAAAATCTAATATGTTGTCTTGGACTCATTATAAAACTTTATTACAAGTTGAAGATGTAAAAGCAAGAGAATGGTATGAAAAAGAAACAACTGAACAGACTTGGAGTGTAAGAACTTTACAAAGGAATATTTCATCTCAATATTATTATAGATTACTAAAATCACAAGTTAAAGAACCTGTAATTGAAGAAATGAAAGAAAAAAATAAAGAACATTATCTAATGGATAAACTAGAATTTATTAAAAATCCATTGATAGCAGAATTTTTAGGTTTTTCATTAGAAGATACTTATACAGAAACAGAACTAGAAACAAGCATAATAAATAATTTGCAAAAATTTTTAATGGAACTTCGGAAAAGGTTATGCTTTTGTTGAAAGGCAACAACATATTCGTACAGAAAAAGGAGATTATTTTATTGACTTAATCTTTTATAACTATATTTTAAAATGTTTTGTATTGATAGATCTAAAAACTACTCAAGTAACACATCAAGACATAGGTCAAATGGATATGTATGTAAGAATGTATGACGAACTAAAAAAGGCTAAAAATGATAACCCAACGATTGGAATTTTACTTTGTACTGATACAGATGCAGATGTAGCAAGATTATTCTATATTAAATGGAAACGAGCAATTATTTGCAACAAAATATAAAACATATTTGCCAACAGAAGAAGAGCTAAAAGCAGAAATTGAAAGTCAAAAAGCAATATTTGAGATACAACAACAAGAAAAGAATGAGAATAACCTAAAAACAGAAAAAGATGTGTGAGTAAAAAATATTATAGAGAGAAGCAATTGCCAAAAATGGCGGAACAATGCCAGAAGATTTACTTACTCCAAAGAAGAGTTTAAAACAATTAGAGAAAGAAAGCAAGAATGAATTGAAAGTATAAAGAAATAATATATTTAGGGGCAAAATTTAAAGTTTTGTTCCTATTTTTATGTAAAAAAACCAAAAAGTTATGATATAATCTAACTGGAGGAAAAAAGAGATGTCAAAAATATTAATTGTAGAAGATGATGAAAAACTAAGAAATGAATTAGAAACATTTTTGAATCGAAATGGGTTTATAGCACGAAGTCTAACTGAGTTTCAAAATACAATAGAAGATATTTTAAATAGTCAAGCGGATTTAATCTTATTAGACATTAATTTACCTTTCACAGATGGAGAATATATTTGCAAAGAAATTAGAAAGAAATCCAATGTTCCTATTATCATGGTTACTAGTAGAGATAATGAAATAGATGAACTAATGAGCCTAAACTATGGGGCAGATCAATATGTTACAAAGCCATATAACATACAAATATTATTAGCGAAAATAACAGGGCTTTTAAAAAGAAATCAAGGTAGCAATATAGAAGGAGAGAAAATAGATTGCAAAGAGTTTTACTTAAATACTGCTAGTAGAATGTTAGAAAGAGAAGAAATTAAAATTGAACTAACTAAAAATGAATATAATATTATGCATTTTTTAGCAAAGCACCAAGGACAAGTTGTTTCAAGAGATGAGATAATGGATTATTTATGGGAAAGTGAAGAATTTATTGATGACAATACCTTAAGTGTAAATATCAAAAGGTTAAGAACTAAGTTAGAAGAATTAGGAACAAAAGATTTAATTGAAACAAGGAGAGGACAGGGGTATCTATTAAAATGAGTTTTCAAAAGTTTTTAAAAGGAAAAATAGCATTAATTGCACTTATCCTATTTGTTGTTATTAGTACACAAATTTTGTTATTAACTTCTAAAATGGAATTCTGGATTAGGCTATATATTGGCATGATTCCTATTATTGGTATTGGGATAGCATTAAGTATAGAATATTATCACAAAAAGCATTTCTATTGTCATATACAACAGCAACTGCAAGAGTTAGACAACAAATATCTTTTATCAGAAGTAATGGAAAAACCAGATTTTATAGAAGGAGAATTACTAAAAGATATTTTGCAGGAAACAGGCAAATCTATGTTAGAAAATGTAAATACCTATAAACACTTACAAGAAGACTACAAAGAATATATTGAACTATGGATACATGAAATCAAAACACCAATAGCAGCAAGCAAAATGATTATAGAGAACAACAAATCAGAAGTAACGAGAAGTATTGAAGAGGAACTAAGTAAAATTGAGAATTATACAGAGCAAGCTTTGTTTTATGCTAGGAGTAATAGTGTAGAAAAAGACTATATTATTACCAAATCAAACTTGAAGGAAATAGTGAATAATGCAGTTTTGAAAAATAAGAATAGTTTGTTGGCTAATAGGGTAAGCATAGAAATCCGAAATATAGAAGAAACTGTTTATACAGATAGTAAATGGACAGTGTTTATGATTAGTCAAATATTACAAAATAGTATTCAATATGCAAAAGAAGAAAAGGGAAAATTAGAAATTTATGCAGTGCCAAAAAATGAGAAAATAGTTTTATACATCAAAGACAACGGAATAGGTATTCCAAAAGGGGAAATTACAAGAGTATTTGAAAAAGGATTTACAGGGAATAATGGTAGAATAACTGGAAAGAAATCAACTGGTCTAGGACTATACTTATGCAAAAAGCTATGTGATAAATTAGGACTAAATATAGAGTTAGATTCTGAAAAAGATGTAGGAACAGAAGTAAGAATTGTATTTCCAAAGAATAGTTATACTAATTTTAATTAAGATTAAAAGATAATGTGAGGAGAAAAGAATTTGAAACGAAGAAACAGGAGAAAGAAGCCAAATAAGCTTATTTTAGTTTTGTTACTATTAATCATACTTTTATCAGTCATACTTATAGTAAAGAAACAGAATAAAGAAGAAACGATAGATACTTCAAAAGACTTACAGCAAAATACAGTAGAAGTAAATAAGGTAGATGAGCCAAATGTGTCACAGGAAAAGACCACAAGTATGTCACTAATTATGGTAGGAGACAACCTAATCCATGAGAGTGTATATTTAGATGCTAAAAGACATGCAAATGGTAATAGTTATGATTTTAGACCTATGATTACTCGTATTAAAGAAAAAGTACAAAATTATGATTTGGCGTACTATAATCAAGAAACCATACTTGGCGGAACAGAACTTAATTTATCAGGATATCCTACATTTAATTCTCCTTATGAAGCAGGAGATTATATGATAGACGCAGGATTTAATTTAGTAAGCACAGCAACTAACCATGCTTTAGATAAAGGAGAAAGAGGAATACTTAATTCTAGAAAGTATTGGGACAAACAAAAAGATGTGTTAGTGGTAGGTACATATAGTTCAAAAGAGCAAAGAGATGAAATACAAATTAAGGAGAAAAATGGAATTACATATACTATGCTGAATTATACCTATGGTACAAATGGTTCAAAAGTACCAACAGGAAAAGAGTATTTAATTAATGTATGGCCAACAGATTTATCAATTAACGCCCCTAAAAAAGATACCAAATATCAAGCATATAAAGAAAAGGTGAAACAAGATATTGCAAAAGTGAGAGATAAAGTAGATGTCTTAATTGTAGCAATGCATTGTGGAGTGGAATATAAATCGACAGCTAGTAGTTATCAGAAAGATGAAGCGGAGTTTTTAGCGAGTGAAGGTGTAGATATTGTGATAGGAACACACCCTCATGTAATTGAACCAGTAGAGTGGGTAGATAATACACTTGTATTTTATTCTTTGGGAAATTTTATTTCTTCACAATATCGAGATAGCAATTATAATAAATTAGTAGGTCTTATGAGTTCTTTAAATATTACTAAAACGACCAATGAAGAAGAATGTACGATAAAAATAGATAAGATAGAAAATGAACTAATTTATACTTCCTATAAAAATGAACAAGATAGAAGTAATATTCAAGTCATACCATTTAGTCATCCTGATATAGCAAAATACTTGCCAAAGTATGAAAGCATATATGAAATATACAAAAATGTAGTACAAAGTTATGATAAGAGTATGTATGTAGTGCCAGTTTATGAGAAGTAGTTTTGAGAGATAAGTGGTAATTTAACAAGCAATGCAACTGCTGGTTGACAAATTTAAAAGTGTAGTTGGTAGCAATGCAACTAAAAGTATTGTTATAATAAAAATGTAAATAATCATTAAAGGGGGTTTTTGTTATGACAATAGCAGACAGAATTTTAGA
>JAAWNJ010000100.1 GCA_022798895.1 Clostridia bacterium
CTATGGCTTATTCCATATTTAGTACTACGAGTTATATAAAAAAGTCCCTTTTCCTTTTCTTCGGTTATTAAACTTCCTATAAATAAAAATGCTAGTAATATTACAAAAATATCAGTCCATATATTTTCCATTGTAGATGTAATCATTTTAGAAGAAATATAGCATATCCCATTATTATCAAGTTTTTCATAGTCTGATGTACTCTTTTTTATATTACGAGAAGAAAAATCGTTTTCATTTCCATTTTGATTTTTAAATACAGAAATTCCATCAAGTGCATTTTCTTTTTCTCTTATTTCTTTTAAATATACATCGTAGTTTGAAACTTTTGTATATTCATCATATACTTCATTTATAAATTTTTGTTCTTTTTCAAACGAATTTGTAAAATGTAGATAGTTTCCTGACTTATATAAATCATAATAAGTTTCAAAAAGTTTTGGTTGTTCTTGCATTTCTTGCTTTGCAAATTCCGCTCCCATTTCAGTATTTTGCATTGAAATAATATTCATAACAAAAGAAACACCGTCAATATCCCTTTTTAATTTTTCGATATATTCACCTTTTTGAAATTCATCCATATTTGCTATCTCTTCTCCAAATTTTTTATAGGATGAAAGAGCTATTCTATCCTCATTTTCAATATTTGTATACCAAAGGAAAAATATATTTATCATAAGCAATAAACAAATACTAAAAATAAAACTTCGCTTGCACCATATTTTTTTTAGTTCAAAATATATAAGCCTAAACATAAATTATTCCTCCCCAAATATTTTCATATATACATCTTCTAAATTAGTAGCATTATATTTATCACAAAGTCCATTTACATTTGTATAATCAATTATTTTTCCAGTTTTAATTAATATTATTTTTTTAGCAATAGATTCAATATCTGAAACAACATGAGTTGATACTAGAATAATTTTATCTTTTGAAAGTTCTGCTATTCTTTCTCTTATTCTTACTCTTTCTTTTGGATCAAGTCCTGCTGTAGGTTCATCTAATATAACTAATTTAGGATTTCCAATAATTGCTTGTGCTATTAAAATTCTTTGTTTCATTCCACCTGAATATGTACCAATTTTTTGATTTGATTTTTCTACCATGTTCACATATAGTAGAACTCTATTTATTTCATCTTCCATACTACTTTTGGAAACTCCTTTTAAAGTCGCCATATATGAAAGAAATCTTCTTCCTGAAAAAGTTTCATACATTCCCTGCCCTTGTGGAGCATACCCTAGCAAACTCCTATAATTACTTCCTAGTTCTTTGACTTCCGTTCCTTCCCATTTTATAGTCCCCTCTGTAGGTTCAAGATTTCCAGTTATTATATTCATTAATGTTGATTTTCCTGCACCATTTGGACCAAGAAGACCATAAATTCCATTATCTAGTTTTAAAGAAACATCATTTAAAGCAATTTTCTCTTTATATTTTTTAGAAATATTACAAAGTTCAAGCATTATCTTCCCCCCTTATTAATTAATAATATTATTAATCATTTTTATTTCAGTAAAATTACCGTTTCCTTTATATAAATCTTCTTTGCTAATTAAACCACAATATTCTTTTTTAGTTTCATAAGAACCATCTTGATGATAATTTACATCTGAATCATAAATAACCAAAACTTGTGTTTTGCTTTCTGCAATAATATCTAAAGTTGTTCCTACTGTTTTGTTTACAAGTTTTGAATGAGAAACTTTTCCTGTATTCTTATCAACAAAGTAAAGAGTTTTGTCATTAAAGCTATATTCATAACACATTATTTTATCTCCAATACTTCTAGCAATAGCATTTTGAGATAACTTTACAAAAGAATTTTTTTCTCCTGTTTTTAAATCAATTTTTATAATTTCACCATCTCCATCTTTAGAAAAATATAAGTATTTTTCATCTGTTACATAACTGCGAGAATGTGCTGCGAATATACGATAGATTTCTTTACTTTCTCTATTTTCTACATTAAGAGTTTTAAATACATCATAAGAATTTTTGTACACTTCAGTATCTTCACTATGTTTTTCTTCTTCTGAAACCTTTTTTCCAAAATCTATTCCATGTAAAATTAGATTTTTATCACTACATCCAATAACATCCCATTCAACATTATCATTAAAGTCCATAGAAAAAACTTTCTTTTCCTTTTTTGTTTTTACATCTAAATAAACTAAATTTTTCTCTGATGATGTTTGATAAGAATTACCATTAATGCTTTTTGCTGACACTTTTTTAGTAACAAAATAAAACCCATTCTCATCTCCAACTACAAAATCTTCTACAGTAAGATTACTGTCAAATGTATAAATCTTTTCTCTATTTGTTCCATCAAAGTTTAAACAATATAATATGCTGGAGCTTCCTTCTACTCCAGAACTTGTACTTCCCCCTAAAGATACTACTCCATCTTGATCCTGCTGTTTACTTAAAATAAATATCTTATTATTCCATATAAAAAGTATAGATGAATAAGAAGGAACTTCATTTTCCAAAAATACAGATGAACAACTTTCTGTGTAATGATTACACCCAGAATTACTACATAAATAAATTTCTTGATGAGTAGCAAAGTCAATATACATCAAATGAGATATTCTTTTACCATTTAATAATTTTTCTGTATCACTTTGAAAATAGTAATACCCATCATCTGTATTTGAAGTATTAGAAATTAAAGATAATTTACCTTTCATTTCTATTTCATCTGTTCCTTTTCCTGTTACCCAATCAAAACCTTTTGATACAATATCATCATTTGTTACGCCTGTATTTTTTAATAATTTTCCACCAAATATTAATACCAAACCTATTCCAATAATTATCAATAAAATAATTAGTTTCTTCATAAAAAAACCTCCTTAACAATTTCTAAGTGACAAAGTCACTAAGAAATTATAACACTCGCCATAATTATCTAGTATGGAGCTTTTCATTGCTTTTGCAATGAAAATTCCTACTATATGAAAAATGACCTCCTTAAATTGCCATAAATGGCTTATAAGGAAATCATATATAATAAAAGTCAAAAATTGGTCAAATTTCTATAAAAATTTTTACTTTTGCTCCACCAGATATATCATTAGATAATTCTAGCTTTCCTCCATGCTTTTTGCAAAGAATACGACTAATTATTAATCCTAATCCACAATGTTTGTCATCACTTGCAGTAGGTATAATTAAATTGTTTCTTTCTTTTAAAACCTCTTCCGAAAAACCTATACCATCATCTACAATAGAGATTATTAAATAATTTTCTTGTATATTAAATGATAAATTAATTTTTTCTTTGGAATATCTAAGAGCATTATTAATTATGTTTTCTAAAATTCTATAAATAATATAAGAATCTATCTTTATCTTTTCTTTAAATAACTTCTCTAACTCTAAATCCAATCCTATTCCTTTAGACTTTGTCATTTGTTTTAAATCTGATTTTACATCTTCAATAAATTTTCTAGTAGAGATTTCTTTACGATTTACTTCTATATCCTCTAAGGCATTAATTGTACGAATAGAATCTGTGTATCTTTCTAGTCTTTTAGCTGTTTTATTTATATTTGAAGTAATTTCTAAAATTTTATCTTTACTTAAATTATCATTTTGTAAATTTGTTTGTAAATATTCTGCATATCCTTCTATAATTGATATTGGATTTCTTAAATCATGAGCAACTGATGCTTGCACTAATCTCCTTTCTTCAATCATTTTCCATAATTCTCTATTTGTTTCTTCAAGTATTTGTCGCATTTTTTCAAAAGAATTACAAAGTTTTCCCATTTCATCATTTGATGTATAAGATAATTTAAAATCGAGATTCTTATTTGATATTTGTTCCATTGAATTTTCAAGGAGTTTTAATGGTTTATTTAATTTCTTACGATAAAAAATAAATCCACAAATTAAAATCCCAACTATAGAAAATATCATTGGCATTGCTATCATTGATATCCCACATATTTGATATGCAATTTTTCTTTTTGGAGTTAGCATATCAAAATTATTTTCAATTTTTTCAATACTTGTTTTTATATCAGATAGTTCAGAGTTATTTATCGAACCACCTTCTTCTACTGTCACTAAGGGAATATTATACATTTCTTGTCCTAATTCTGTACTAAATTCAAGTTCTTCCGTTCTTCCATCACTATATGTTATATTTAATGTTACCCAAATCGTATTAGAGTCTGGCAATAAATACTCTCGAAATTTTTGACATCCCCATATACTTAATAATGATAAACATATAACAATGAAAAATGTAATTAAAACAATTAATACAAAATAATTTTGTAATGAACTGCATTTCCTTTTTAATTTTTCCATCTATAACCTACTCCCCAAATAGTTTCAATATAATCGTTTCCTGTTATTTCTTGAAATTTATTACGAATTTTTCTTATGTGCTCTTTTACAACATTGCTATCTCCTTCTGCATCATATCCCCATACTGTTTCATAAATTTTTTCTTTATCAAAAACTTGTCCTTTATTTGTAATTAAATATTCTATTAAATCAAACTCTTTTTTTGAAAAGGGTATTTCTTTATCGCCATAAGATATTGTTTGTTTCGATAAATTAACGATTAGTCCATCAGGAGTTGTAAAAATGGAAAAAGTATTTTTATTTCTCTCATCTCGGCGTAAATGTGCTTCAATACGAGCTGTTAATTCTTTAAGGCTAAAAGGTTTAGTAATATAGTCATCTCCACCATACTGAAATCCATTTATCTTATCTTGCTCTGTAATACGAGCTGTCAAAAAAATAATAGGACAAGATATATGATTTCGTATATTACGGCATAACTCTAATCCATTTGTTCCAGGCATATTAATATCAAGTATGATAAGATTTGGCTGTTTTCTTAATTCTTCCATAGCATCATTTACATTATTTGCTATATGAGTGTTATAGCCACAGTTTTGCAGATGTGAAGATATTAAATCTGTTATCATTTCTTCATCATCAACAATTAAAATTTTATATTTCATATCCATGACTCCTATTATATTTTAATTTATAATTGTTTTATTACTCTACAAGGATTACCTACTGCTACTATATTTGATGGAATATCTTTATTTAGAACACTTCCTGCACATATTACAACATTATCTCCAAAAGTAACTTTATTTCCATCTACAGTGATGCCGGAAATATGTTCCGCACTTCCGTCCACATAGGCAGCCGCGCCTTCCAGCGCCTCAAACGTAGAACGGAATACAGAGTTTAACACTGTGGTCTTTAACGAGTATTCGATATTCCACTGTACTTCTTCCCCGGTAAT
>JAAWNJ010000101.1 GCA_022798895.1 Clostridia bacterium
TCTATATTCTTCTTCATCTAGGTTATCTTTATATTTTGTACCTTTACTAGAAAGTACTTTTCCATTTTTTGTTGTGTTTCCATATTTAATATCTATATTATAAGGAGGAGATGTTACAATAAGATCTATGCTCTTATCTGGAATTTCTGACATGTCCTCACTTGACTTAAAAAAGATTTTGTTTAACTCCATTGCTTTGTCATCCTTTCGAATAGAATTATAACATATTTTAAATAAGGGGTCAATAGTTTTTGATTAAAATATTAATTTTTTCAAATAAACTAAAAAATAAATTTAAAGTATAATTAAGAAATTATAAAAAAGGCGTCCTATTCTAGGACACCTTCATACTATTTACACTAAATCATTCATTGTATAAAGCCCATTTGGTTTATCTGCGATAAACTTTAAAGCCTTAACCGCACCTTCTGCAAAAACAGTTCTAGAATAAGAAGTGTGTTTTATTTCAAAAGTATCATTTGGTCCAAAAAATTGTACCACATGCTCGCCAACAATATTTCCGCCACGGATTGAAGTAAAACCAATCTCATTAGCTTCCCTTTTTTGGGACAAATCATGCCTGTTATATACATATTTCATCTTACCGCCAAGAGCATCATTTATGCTATTCGCAAGAAGGAGCGCAGTACCACTTGGGGCGTCCACTTTATTTCTATGATGTGTTTCTGTTATCTCAATATCAGAGTCTGCAAAAAGAGGTGCAATCTGAGCGACCAATTTGCACATAAGATTTATATCAAATGACATATTTGCTGACCTAAAAACAGGAAGACGTTTGCTATAATCTTCTAAGATTTTCTCTTGCTCACGATTAAATCCAGTAGTTGCAATAACAATTGGGATATGCTTATCATCTGCGAACTTTAGTATTTCTAAAGTTGCATGAACATGTGAAAAATCCACAATCACATCTGGTATTTCTTTTATCTTAGATATATCATCATAAACAGGTACATCTCCGAATACAGTTAGCCTCTTGTCCAAAACCTGCTATAAACTTCAAATTTTCATCTTTTTCTATACAAGAGATAATTTCTTTTCCCATCCTTCCAGATGCACCACTAACTAATACATTCATTTTTTTCTATTCCTTTCTAAAGTTATAATTCTGCTTCAAAAAGAATTGTACTTTTGGCTAGGCGTACAAGTGAGATATTCCATGAGGTGTACTGGTGTACATTGATTGCTGAGGCTGTTAAGGCTTTGCCTGTTACAGCGTCAGTATGCAGAGCTGGAATTCTCACGAAGTACAACAACGCCAAAATGCAATTATTTTTGAAGTATTTTAATGTTTGAAATGTCTCATCCCTGTAAATATCATAGCAATTCCATATTCATTGCATTTATCAATAGAATCCTGGTCACGAATAGAACCACCAGGTTGAACAATTGCGGTAATACCTGCTTCATGTGCAGCTTCTACACAATCAGCAAAAGGGAAGAATGCATCAGATGCAAGAATAGCACCTTGTGTTACATTATCGCCAATAAGTTCTTTTGAATGTTCAACACATTGCTTAACAGCCCAAATTCTATTAACTTGTCCGAGGACCAATTCCGATTGTTTGCTTATCTTTTGCTAAAACAATACCATTAGACTTAGCAAATTTTACAACCTTAAGCCCAAACATCATATCTTCAAGTTCTTTATCAGTAGGCTTCCTATCTGTTACGACAGTATACTCATCTAAAAGTTTAGCATCTATTGTTTGTACAATAATTCCGCCATTAATCTTCTTTATATCTAAAGCGTTTTCAGGCTGTTTCACTGAAATATCAGGAAGCTCTAGAAGTCTCAAATTCTTTTTAGTTTTCAATAGTTCAAGTGCCTCTTTTTCAAAAGAAGGAGCAACAATTACCTCTAAGAAAATCTCTTTCATTTCTTCAGCCATTTTAGCTGTAACTTCTCTATTCACTGTAACAATTCCGCCAAATATTGACGTCTTATCAGCATTAAATGCCTTAGTCCAAGCTTCATAAATATCACTTCCAGAACCAACGCCACAAGGGTTACCATGTTTACAAGCTACAACTGTTGGTTCATCAAATTCTTTCAAAAGTTCTAAAGCACCATGAGTATCATTTATATTATTAAAAGAAAGTTCTTTACCATTTAATTGCTTAGCAGAAGGGAGAGAACCGCACGCATTTTCCAATCTCTTTATATAAAGCGGCCTTCTGATGTGGATTTTCTCCATATCTCATTTCTTGTACTTTTTCATATGTAAGAGTTAATTCTTGAGAGAAACTATCATCTTTTCTTTCAGATTTAAGATAACTGCAAATCATAGCGTCATAATTTGCTGTATGTTCAAAGACTTTATTCATTAGATAAAACTTAGTATCAACTGATACATTTCCATCTTTTTTTAATTCGTTTAAAACAGTTTCATAATCATTTGGATCAGTTATAACAGTAACATCTTGATAATTTTTAGCGGCACTTCTAAGCATTGTAGGACCACCAATATCAATGTTTTCAACACATTCTGCACGAGTAACATTATCTTTTAAAATAGTTTGCTTGAATGGATAAAGATTAACAACAACAAAATCAATTGTATCTACACCTAAATCTTCAAGCTGTTTCATATGTTCTTCCTTAGACCTCATTGCAAGAATTCCAGCATGTACTTTTGGATGTAAAGTTTTAACCCTTCCATCTAAACATTCAGGAAAACCTGTAAGCTCAGAAATCTCGATAGCATTAACTCCAGATTCCTTTAGCTTTTTATAAGTACCACCAGTTGAAATAATTTGGATGCCTAGAGCTTCTAATTCTTTTGAAAATTCCACTATACCTGTTTTATCAGATACACTAATTAAAGCCTTCATAGTTACCTCCATTTAATAAAAATTTACTACACAACGATTATACTACAAAAAATGCAGAAAAACAAGAGAATTGCTTGACATTTAACGTAATATTTGATAAAAATAATTAAGAAAGGAATGAGGATATAAATGGAGAATTTAATCGATATAAAAGATTTATCACCAAAAGAGATAGACAAATTAATAGAAGTAGCCAAAGATATTATGCAAAACCCTGAAAAATATTCAGAAAAATGTAAGCATAAAATAATGGCTACTTTATTTTTTGAACCCAGCACAAGGACAAGGCTTAGTTTTGAATCAGCAATGCTAGGACTTGGAGGAAGTGTACTTGGTTTTTCAGAAGCAGCATCAAGTTCTGCATCAAAAGGAGAGAGTGTATCAGATACAACAATAATAGTAGGGGGATACAGCGACATAATTGTAATGCGTCATCCAAAAGAAGGAGCGCCATTAGTTGCGAGCATGAAATCAATCGTACCAATTATAAATGCAGGAGATGGAGGACATAACCATCCAACACAAACACTAACAGACTTACTTACAATATCATGTCTAAAAAACAGATTAGATAATTTGACAATTGGGTTATGTGGAGACTTGAAATTTGGAAGAACAGTACATTCGTTAATAACAGCGATGTCAAGATATAAAAATATTAAATTTGTATTAATCTCACCAGACGAGTTAAAAGTTCCAGATTACGTAAAAGAAGAAATACTAGATAAAAATAATATAGAATATGTTGAAACAAATGATATAGAAGAATACATGAAAGACTTAGACATTTTATATATGACAAGAGTTCAAAAAGAGAGATTTTTCAATGAAGAAGATTATATCAGACTAAAAGATTATTACATATTAAACAAAAAGAAATTAGAAAACGCAAAAAAGGATTTATCTGTTTTACATCCATTACCAAGAGTAAATGAAATTGCAACAGAAGTAGACGATGATCCAAGAGCATGCTATTTTGAGCAAGCAAGATATGGAAGATTTATTAGAATGGCACTTATATTGAAGATGCTAAATATAAAATAAAGGAATGATAAAAATGAATATAGATAGTATAAAAAATGGAATTGTAATAGACCATATAGAAGCCAAAAAAGGTTTAGAAATATACAAAATATTAAAACTAGATGAACTAGATTGTTCTGTTGCAATTATCACAAATGCAAGAAGCAAGAAAATGGGCAAAAAAGATATTATAAAAATAGACAAAAATATAGACTTAGATTTTGACATACTTGGGTATTTAGATTCAAATATTACAGTAAATATAATAAAAGATGATAAAAGAGTAGAAAAATATCATGTAGAATTACCAAAAGAAATCACAGATATTATAAAATGTAAAAATCCAAGATGCATAACATCAACAGAGCAAGACTTAAAGCAAGTATTTGTACTTACAGATAAAGAAAAAAAGACATATCGTTGCAAATACTGTGAAAGCATAAAAGAAGATTAATAATAAAGATATCCTTGTACTATAAAAAGTGCAAGGGTATTTTTTTGCATAAAAGCACATAAAAACTTAGAAATAGGAGATACTAGAATAAATAGTTTTAAGTATAGTTTGTCCTGCTAACTTGGTAGTTATTAATAGAACTACCCTGTATGGACTTTGAATTTTTGTACATATTTGTTAATAATTATACGATAAATTATGTAAATATTAACAAATTGATTAAAAATTTATTGACATTCATTTGAATGAATGCTAAAATTATTTTACTAAGAATATTAGTAAAAGGATAGACCTTTATAGGATAAAACTATGTAGGGGAGGCGTGTAGCGGCGACTAGTAGTCGCCATTTGCTACGAAGGTTAGACCTAAATGCGTGAAGCGTCGTCCCAGCGTCCGTTCTACAACGACTAGACCAAAAACAAAAAAACAAAGAAGGAGAGAGAAACTAATGAAAATAAGACAAGAGAAAGGTATTACACTTGTAGCGTTAATAATAACAATAATTGTACTAGTGATACTAGCAGCAGTAACAATAAATGCAGCATTTAATAGTGGAATAATAGACACAGCAGTAAATGGGGCGGTAAATTATGCAGACGCACAGAAAAAAGAACAAATAACATTTGATGATTTAGATAAAAATATACAAGATATAGTAAATAAAATAGAAAGCTATGATATAGGTGGAGGAAATAATCCGATACCAGATACACCTACGCCACCTCAAGACGGTAGTTGGAACGGTGAAGTAAATAGTCCAAAAGTAGAAGGAACAGGATTAATTCCAGTATATCATAATGGAAGCTCATGGGTAGACTTAACAAGTAAAAGTACAGAAGAAGAGTGGAATAAATGGTATGACTATGATACAACAAGCAAGAAATGGGCAAATGCAAGAACAGCAGATGGAAGTATGTGGGTATGGATACCAAGATATGAATA
>JAAWNJ010000102.1 GCA_022798895.1 Clostridia bacterium
GTTCCCTTGAATGATTTGATACATCCCATACAAACTATATGCAAAACTACTAATAACTCCCAAAGCCACTAATGTATCCATGTTTGGTATTCTATGAATGAGATTTTTATAACCATTTTTCAAAATATCCCAACCATAAGCTAAAAATAGGATAGTAAGCACTAATAGTGTAGTTGTGTAAACAATAGGACTTTGATGCGGGTCAAAAATAGAAATTGTAGGCAAATTTATCATGTGCCCCATAGAAATATACATTAAAATAATTGCTAAAACAGTAAAAATAATAAACTTTACCTTTTCTGTTTTGCTCTTTTTCTCTACTTCAAAACCTTTAAAAATACCTAGACTTGTAAACCCTGCTTGTTTTACATATTTCTCTATTTTCTCTTGGTCTAATATGTTTTCATCATAATCTACAGTAGCATTTGCCATAACTAAATTGACAGATGCGTTGATAATCCCATTTTGTTTATTTAAGTATTTTTCTAATCCATTAGAACAAGCACTACAAGTCATTCCATCAATGGATAAAATAATTTTCTTCATATCTATTTTACCTCAAAACCAAGGTCTTCTATTTTTTCTTTTAGTACTTCTATATCTATATCTTCTGTCATTTTTACTAAAACAGTGCCAGTTTGGTGATTTGCACTTACTTCGTTTACGCCTTCTAATGTTGATAGGCTATTTACTACTCTTTTTTCACATCCTCCACAAACCATTCCTTCTACTTTTAATTCTAATTCTTTCATAATGATTAACCTTCTTTCTTTAAATTTATTATTTGTGTTGCCACCTTTTTGATAAAATATTCATCATGTTCTACGAAAATCATCGTAGGAGTATATTTCAAGATAGCCTCCTCTATTTGCTCTCTTGTTAAAATATCAATATAATTAAGAGGTTCGTCCCATATATAAATATTAGCCTGCTCTGAAATACTTTTGGCAATTAGTACCTTTTTCTTTTGACCTTCACTCATTTCCTCTAGCTTGGTATCAAAGTCACTATTTGAAAATCCCATTTTGGAAAGCATTGCTTTGAAAATGCTTTCTTCTATTTCATTTTCTTGTGCATACTGCTTTAAGTTTCCTTTCAAACTTTCTGTACTTTGTGATACATAAGATATTTTTAAGTCATTTATCATTTTGAAAGTTCCTGAATATGCCATCTCTTCTCCTAAGATTAATTTTAGGATGCTAGACTTCCCTGCCCCATTTTTACCTGTAATAGCAATTCTATCACCTTGATTGATTTCAAACGTCTGTGATAAAAATATAGCTTTATCTTGGTATTTTATTTGTAGCTGATTGGCTATCATAACTGGATTTCTATTATTTTGCAAAGGAACTATCTTTAAGCTATCACTTCTATCCATATTGTTTAATAAACTAGATTTTTGCTCAATAGATTTTTCAATTCTTTGTTCTAACACTTTAGAACGTTTCATCATTTTAGCTGATTTATGTCCAACATATCCTCTATCTATATCAGAACCCGAATTGTTTGTGTTAAACTTTGACTTCTCCACCTTATCCGACCAGTTAGCAGTATTCTTAGCAGCCGCTTCTAAGTGCTTAATATCTTTGGTCAATTTTTCATTTTGCATCAGTTCAAAGTTATCTTGCCTTTCTTTGTTTTCTTGCCAAGAAGAATAATTCCCTTTTTGAATATCAATATTTGTATTGTTGATAGAAATAATGTGGTCTACTACCTTATCTAAGAAATTTCTGTCGTGAGATACTAGAATAAATCCTTTTTTCTTATTCAAATATTCCACTAGGCTATCTCTTGTTTCACTGTCTAAATGATTGGTAGGTTCATCAATTAATAAGAAATTGTTGCCTTTTAAGAATAAGCTAATTAAAAGAATTTTGACTTGTTCTCCTCCACTTAGTATATTAAAATTCCTATATAGAATTTCTGTATCTGTGTTTAATAAATTTAATTCTTTCATAATTTCCCAATCTTCTACTTGTGGTGCAATTTCATTTACAATTTCTATTGCTAGTCTTTCTTTATTTTTGATTTCAAAAGGAAAATAGTCAAATTCTACATTTTTTGAAATGCTCCCTTTATATGTATATTTGCCTAGTAGTAATTTTAGAAAAGTAGTTTTGCCCTTGCCATTTCTGCCTATTAATCCTAATTTCCAGTCAGTGTCTATCTGAAAAGATACATCTTCAAATATATTGTCTATATTGCCATCATATCCAAAGCTTAAATTGCTTACATTAATTAAAGACATGTTACCTCCTTGTTGAAGTAATTATATCATTAGTTAATAAAAAAGAAAATAGTAATAGAATAAAACTACTACTATTTTCTAGCGCAATGATTAAAACTAGCATTGACTGATTGCTATCAGAAAGAGCCAGACGTTGAAGATAATTAAAGAGATCCAAAAATTTCTGTTTACTATTTTCTGGTGCTCTTCTTTTCTGGAACAACTAACCCGCATCGCCATTATGCCAAGAAAAATTATTGCCAACACGCTATACACAGCTAATACCAATTTCGTCACTTTCATTGCATTTCTTCCTTTCTTTATTGACGTATTAAAGATTGTTGTTACTTAAAATCCAGGAATTTTTCTTACAAGCTATTAGCTTGTAAGGCTTTTAAAATGCCGTTGACACTTATATGAATATCATTATAGCATACTATTAACGATATTTCAATAAAATGATCGAATTAGCCTATAAATTATGCTTTATTTAAAATCTTCTTCATCTCTTCTTGCCTTTTTACTTTCTTAGTTGTTGTTTTAATCAATTCTTCATCTGTCAAAATTAATTTTTGGATGTGCTTGTATCTTGGGAAAGATTGGTTTAATTCTTTAATTTGTTCCCATATAATTTGATATAATTCTTCTTGTGATTTATCTGGATATTTTTCTTTGGCTACTTCTTGGTTGTATACTACTTTCACAGATACTTTCACATCGTCTTTTACTTTTTCATCAGGCATACCAAATACCATAGACTCTTCTACTAATTCTAAACGGTTAACAATTGTTTCTAGTTCTTCTGGGAATACCTTTTTGCCATTTCTTAGTACAATCATATTTTTATTTCTACCAGTAATATACAAAATGCCTTTTTTATCAAAACATCCCAAATCACCTGTATAGAACCATCCATCCTTTAATACTTCTTCTGTCAATTCTGGCATTTCATAATATCCCAACATGACATTAGGACCTTTTACTCTAATTTCTCCAATACCATTTTCGTCTTGATTCACTACTTCTATAGTGTCATTTATCATAGGAACTCCTACAGAGCCATTTTGAGTAAGTTTTGCATTTTCTGCTGCGATAACAGGAGATGTCTCACTTAATCCATATCCTTGAAGTGTAGATACTCCTAAATCATTAAATCCTTGTTAAATCACTGGATCAGCTGGTGCACCACCTGAAATGATAAGTCTTAGTTTACCACCTAAAGCATCAATAATTTGTTTGAATAATTTTCTTCTAACATCAATATGAAAAACTAATAAGAACTTGCTAAGACCTTTTGCAAATTTTATTAAACCTGTTTTACCTTGCTTGTCAATCTCTTTCATAATTGTTTTATAAATTGCTTCTACTAAAACTGGAACGCCAACAAATAGGCTTACTTGGTACTCGTTTAAGTTTTGTTTAATATATCTTAAACCATCTGGAAATACTGTTGTTACACCACAAGCAAGCATCATAATCATACAAGTGGACCCAAAGATATGGTGGAATGGTAAAAAAGCAATATTAGTATCAGTTGACCTAATATCCTCTACGCATTGCATAGCATAAATATTAGAGGCAATATTTCTTTGTGATAACATAACTGCTTTTGATTGTGAAGTTGTACCTGATGTGAATAATAAAATATTCATTGCATTTTCATCAATATCAGCACTAAGGTATTCATCTTTTCCTTCTTCTAGTAGTTTCTCGCCTTGTTCTAAAAGATTTTTTACTGATTGAAATCCCTCTTCTTCTCCCATACAAACATAATTTTTTAAAGAGGTATTGTTGTTTTCTTGGATTTGTTTAATAGTTGGTGTCAATTTTTCATCAAAAACAATACAATCTGCCTTACTTCTAATTAATGAAGTTTCTAATTCCTCATATTGTAAATCTTTATCTAATGGAACAGATACAATTCCTCCTAGTAAATTTGCCAAATGAGAAATTGCCCATTCATATCTATTCTTACCAATAATTGCAATTTTCTTGGCTTTCAGTCCCATGTTATAAAAAGCTGTTCCTAATTTGTTAACATCTTTTAATAGTCTTTCATAAGTTACATCTTCATAATTAATTTGTTTTTCTTCTTTATGTTTTATTTTAAAAGCAATATTTCTAGCATATACTTCTGCTGAATGATAAATAATCTCTTTGATATTTTTAAATTCAGTAGCTTCAAAGATTTTTTCCATTTCCTTTTTGTATGATATTTTATATCATACTCCCCTTTCTTTTGAACTATTGTTACAAGTATATCATATTCTAAAGCAAAAATCCTCAAACTGACCCATCAGTTTAAGGATTTTTTAGCTCTAGAAGCAAAGCGACGTAGAGATAAAATATGCGAAACGTTACAAAATTTTAAAGTTTTACTTTTAGACTTTGTTAGTTCGTATTTCATATCAAAGTATTGATATTACTAAGTTTTTATCCTATTCAAATTGCTTGTGATATATATGTGATATCTTTTTATCAATAAAATTTAATATTTTAGCATATAAAACCATTTTTCTAGAATCTAAATTCGATATTTTTTTATTCGTTTTATACTTTACTTTATGTTCATTGGTTGCCCAAAAGTCCATTGCCATAGTTCTTAGTTGAATTTCTACTTTAACAGGAAGTGTCTTTCCTTCTACTTGAATAGGTACTTCTACTATTAAATGATATCCTGAATAACCACTTTCCTTTGGTTTTGTAATATAGTCTTTTTCTTTTATCACTTTCATATTAGGTAATTGATTAATAATGCTAACTAAACTCTCTATATTACTTTTAGTTGGACATATTGCTCTTACCCCTGCAATATCATTTATATTACAAACTAAGTTTTGATAATTTAGTTTATAATTTTTCTTCTTCATTTTTTTCATAATACTATCTGGTGTTTTTATTCTAGATGTAATATGGTTAATGATTTCATACCCATATATTCTGTTCATTCCTAATTTTATTTGTTCTAATAAATCAATTTCTTTCCTTA
>JAAWNJ010000009.1 GCA_022798895.1 Clostridia bacterium
AGTGGGAAAAATTGCAGGAATGATTAATGAGGTAGAAGATACTGAAACACCACTTCAACAAAAATTAAATAAATTAGGAAAAGTATTAGGAATTGCAGCTATTGTTATTTGTATTGTCATCTTTTTCATTGGTTTGTTATATGGAAAAGATCCAATGGATATGTTTATGACTGCTGTTAGTTTGGCTGTTGCAGCCATTCCAGAGGGATTAGCTGCTGTATCTACAATTGTTCTTGCTATTGGTGTACAAAGAATGGTGAAAAAGCATGCTATTGTAAAGAAATTACCAGCTGTAGAAACTTTAGGAAGTACTACTGTTATTTGCTCTGATAAAACAGGAACTTTAACACAAAACAAAATGACAGTTAAAAAGGTGTTCTATAATAATCAGCTAGTAGAAATAGAAAACATGAATACAAATGAAACGATAGAAGAATTAGAAAAATTGGTATATATTAGTATATTCTGTAATGATACAAAAGTAGCATCTGACAGAACTTTAACAGGTGACCCAACAGAAACAGCTTTAATAGACATGGCATTTAATTTAGATTTCCAACCAGCAGTATTAGAGCAATTTCCACGTGTGAAAGAATTACCATTTGACTCAGAAAGAAAATTAATGACAACTGTTCATAAAATAGAGGATAAGTATGTGGTATATACAAAAGGTGGAGTGGATGAATTATTAGCAAGATGTAATAGTTATGTGATAAGTAACGAAATAAAACAAGATTTAGTAAACTATAAAAAAGAAATTGAAAAGCAAAATGAGGCAATGGCAAAAGATGCTCTTAGAGTACTTGCAATGGCATATAAAGAAATGGACCATGAGCCAACAGATGAAGAGATGAAAGCAATAGAAAAAGACTTAATTTATGTTGGAATGGTAGGAATGATTGACCCACCAAGGGAAGAAGTAAAAGACGCTGTTGCAAAATGTAAAAGAGCAGGGATTAAAACAGTTATGATTACAGGAGACCACAAAGTCACCGCTATTGCCATTGCAAAAGCATTAGGTATTTTAGAAAGTGAGGAAGAAGCACTTACAGGAGCTGAACTAGAAGAAATGTCTGATAAAGAGTTAATAGCCAATGTAAGAAAATACAGTGTATATGCTAGAGTATCGCCAGAACACAAGGTGAGAATTGTAAAGGCATGGAAAGAAAATGGAGAAATTGTAGCTATGACAGGTGATGGTGTAAATGATGCACCAGCACTAAAAACAGCAGATATTGGTTGTGCTATGGGAATAGTTGGAACTGATGTAGCTAAAGAAGCGGCTGATGTTATTTTAACAGATGATAATTTTGCAACAATTGTATCTTCTGTAGAAGAAGGAAGACGTATCTATGATAATATTTTAAAGGCAATTCAATTTTTACTATCTAGTAATGTTGGAGAAATTATCATCTTATTTGTAGCAATACTTATTACACCATTACTTAGTAAATGGTTTCATATTGATGTTAATTTAATTGTACCATTATTACCAATACACATTTTATGGATAAACTTAGTAACAGACTCTTTGCCAGCACTTGCCTTAGCAGTAGACCCAGCAGAAAAAGATATCATGGATAGAAAACCTATCAAACCAAAGCAAGGTGTTTTTACGAAAGGAATGACTTGGAGAGTAATTTACCAAGGCGTTATGATTGGAATAATTACACTTACTGCCTTCATTATTGGTTTAGCAACACCAGTAGACCAGCTACCAATGGTAGAAGTGACGGATAGTGAGGGGATGATAAGAACATTATCAGAGGAAGAAGTAAGAGTGGAAATTGGTCAGACTATGGCATTTACTGTGCTAGCACTTTCAGAATTGGTTCATGTGTTTAATATTAGAAATAATAAAAAGTCTATTTTTAAAACAGGAATTTTCAGCAATCGCAAATTGATTTTAGCCAATTTAGCTTCAGCAGCATTAATGCTAGTGATTTTGTTAGTTCCTAGTTTCAGAAGTATTTTTAGTATTCCAGTATTGCCGTTAATGAATATGATTGAAGTTGCTATTTTAATATTTGTTCCAATTGTAGTTGTAGAGTTGTTTAAATTGTTAAAAATTAATACAACAAAAGATGAAGTATAGAAAATACTCCTTTGTGAATAGTATCTTACTTATTGCAAAGGAGTAACTTTTATCACACTTTACAAATTATGTAAAATGTGATAAAATAGCGAACGAATAACTATTCAATTTCTAAAGATTTTAGCAACATAGGAAAGACAATAGTTAAATAACTTTTAGAAAGGGGAAATCTTTTATAAGTCAAAATTAGTTCCTAGAAGCCATATATGACAGAAAGGAAGTAGACAACATGCAAAATAAAGAGTTGTTCCAACAGATGAGGGAAAAGGAATTTGCTCAAGTGGCACCGTTTGCTTTATGTCCGCTTGACGGCAGATATTCGCAAATTGCCCTCAAATTGGCGCCATACTTTTCTGAATATGCCTTGGTGGAAAATCGGGTATATGTTGAGGTGAAGTGGCTCCAATTCTTGATTGAGTATTTTAGAAATGAGAGCGAGACCTTGGCAAAGCACAATAACTCGCGTGACCTCAACAGAATTTTGAGCATTTACAAAGACTTCAATGATGTTTCTTTTATGGAAGTGAAAGAGATTGAGAAGAAAACCAACCATGATGTGAAGGCTGTTGAACTGTATATAGCAGAAAAATTGCGGAAAGCTGAACTGGCAGATTTGGTAAGCTTTATACATTTCGGTTGTACGTCTGAGGACATCAACAATACAGCCTATGCACTCATGATTAAAGGTGGGCTGAAGGAAGTTTGGCTTCCAGCTGCTAAAGAACTTGTTAATCGGATATACTCGATGGCAGAAAGATATTCTCATATTCCAATGTTGGCACATACACATGGGCAACCTGCAACTCCCACCACAGTTGGAAAGGAAATGGAAGTATTTGATTTCCGACTGCAAAAAGTTTTGGAGCAAGTAGAAGCAATTGTCAGTGAAGGCATTTGTGCGAAGTTCAATGGTGCTACCGGTAACTACTCTGCTATTTCAGTTGCTTATCCGAGTGAGGATTGGATTGGACTATCGGAGGAGTTTGTAGAGAACTATTTAGGGTTGAACTTCAATCCTGTGACAACGCAAATTGAGTCACATGACTATATCTGCGAGCTGGCTGACTGTATACGCCATTTCAATAACATCCTTATGGGAATGGACTTGGATATGTGGCTGTATATTAGCATGGAGTATTTCAAACAACTCGCAGTAGAAAGCGAAGTTGGGAGTAGCACCATGCCTCATAAAGTCAATTCGATTCGGTTTAAGAATAGCGAAGCAAACTGCGACATTTCTAATGCATTGTTGATGACCCTGTCTAACAAGCTAACAAAGTCGCGTATGCAAAGAGATCTGTCCGATTCTTCTGCTATGAGAAACATTGGGATGGCACTTGGATACTCTGTCCAGGCGATAGAGCAAACAATTGGTGGACTTGAAAAAGTGGATGTAAACCAAGAGAAACTTTCTCAAGACCTTAATGAAAAATGGGAGGTCTTAGCAGAGCTCATCCAAACAGTGCTCCGCAAAAATGGGATTCCTGATGCCTATGATCAACTGAAAGCCCTGACCAGAGGGAAGGGAATTACCAAAGAGGCAATCCAAGAGTTTGTGAAGTCTTTGGAAATTCCTGAAGAAGATAAGGAAGCACTTTTGAAGCTCACTCCTGCGACGTATATTGGGCTTGCGAAAGAAATTGTAGAAAGATTTTAATTTTTGGCATAAAAGAGCCGTGTCCAGTTTTGGATGCGGCTCTTCCCCTAAAATTTAAAATAATAATAAAATTCCTTAAATTAACTATTAATTTTTTTCAGAATAGTATATACTATAGAAGAAAATTGTCGATTTAAGGTGTTTTTTATGATAATATATGACATTGAAAGTTTTGAGAAAAAGAAAAGTAAAAAATGGATTTTTTGGACTATACTGATAGGAATAATTGTTATTGGTATAGCTATTTTTGGTGGAATAAAAACAGCAGAGTATGTAGCAAATCAAAAAGAGCAAAAAGTAGCCCAAGAGGATAAAAAAGAAGAAAATAATCAACAAAATAAGGATACAAATAATTCAAATAATGAACAACAAAATACAAATAATCAAAAAGGTTTGACAAAAGAACAATTGAAGGCAATAGATAATATTTATGATAGTAAAGAAAAAGTAGCTTTTCTTACCTTTGATGATGGACCTTCTAGTAATGTAACTCCAAAGATATTAGATGTATTAAAAAAGGAGAATATTAAAGCGACGTTTTTTGTATTAGGTACTATGGCAAAAGCAAATCCAGAAGTGTTAAAAAGAGAAAAAGAAGAAGGACACTATATTGCAAATCATAGTTATTCTCATGTTTATCCAAAGGTATATGCTAATGAAAATAAACCATTAGAAGAATATAACAAGACAAATAAAATAATACAAGAGGCACTAGGGGATAGTAGTTATCAATCTAATCTTTTCCGTTTCCCAGGCGGATCAATAGGAGGATATTATGATAAACTAAAACAAAAAGCAAAAAAGAAGTTTCGAGAAAAAGGCATTTCCTCTTTAGATTGGAATTGCTTAACAAATGATTCAGATGGTGCAGAAACAAAGCAAGCTATTATGCAAAATTTGAAAGATACTAGTAAAGGAAAAAATAGCTTAGTCATATTAATGCATGATGCGCCAAATAAAGATTTAACGGCCAAAACATTGCCAGATGTCATAAAATATTTAAAAGGACAAGGTTATAGTTTTAAAAGTATATATGATGTGATAGAATAAAAACAAAAAAACGAAATATAGTTATCATTAGATGGATATTATAAAAGGAGTAGAAAAATATGCTATATGATGTGATTATTGTAGGAAGTGGACCTGCAGGAATTTCAGCTTCGCTATATGCCAAACGTAGAAAATTATCAGTTCTTGTTATTTCAAAAGGAAAAGGAGCTTTAGGAAAGACTGAGCAAATAGATAATTATTATGGATTTTCTAAAGGAATTTCAGGAAAAGAGCTATATCAAAATGGTATAGAACAGGCAAAAACGTTAGGTGTGGAATTAATCGATGATGAAGTAGTAGCCCTTAGCTATTTAGAAAATTTTGAAGTAGAAACGATTAACTCAAAATATAATGCTAAAGCTGTTATTTTAGCAACAGGGACTAATAGGGTAACTCCTAATATTAAAGGAATTCGAGAATTTGAAGGGAAAGGAGTTAGCTATTGTGCCATTTGTGACGCTTTCTTTTTTAGAGGAAAAGATGTAGCAGTTCTAGGAAATGGAAATTATGCAATTCATGAAATGGAACAATTAAAACCAGTAGTGGCATCAGTATCTATTCTGACAAATGGGGAAGAAATGATAGAAAATAGAGATGTGGAAGTGGACATAGATAGTAGGAAAATTCGAGAATTTAGAGGAGATGGGAAGTTAGCAGAAATAGAATTTGAAGATAATACTAAAAAACAAGTACATGGAGTTTTTGTAGCAGTGGGGACTGCTTCAAGTAATGATTTGGCTAGAAAAATTGGAGCGAGAATAGAAAATAATCATATAGTTGTTAATGAAAATATGGAAACAACGGTACCTGGACTATTTGCTTGTGGAGATTGCACAGGAGGTCTGTTACAGATTAGCAAAGCAGTTTATGAAGGAGCTAAAGCAGGGTTGACAGTATTAAAAAAATAGAATATTATCATAAAAATAGTATAAAATAATAAAGTGAAAAGGAGAGATGAAAAATGTCAGTGATAACAGTAAACAATGAAAATTTTGAAAAGGAAATTTTACAATCAAGAATGCCAGTCTTATTAGACTTTTGGGCAACTTGGTGTGGACCATGTAGAATGATGTCACCAGTAGTAGATGAAATTGCAGAGAGTATGAATACTTCTATTAAGGTAGGAAAAATCAATATTGATGAATGCCAAAATTTAGCTGAAAAATATGGAGTTATGAGTATTCCTACATTTGTAGTATTAAAAGATGGAGTAGAAACAGGAAGAACAGTAGGGGTTCAATCAAAAGAAGAAATTGTAAAGCTAATAGGATAAAATATTAGAATAATAAGAGACTGAGCAGGAGCTCAGTCTCTTTGAAATCAAGTGATTTTATGTGCTTCTCTATAGATATTACGTGCTTGGAATAATCTTTGATAAAGTTTTTCGACAGAAGAAGTATCAGAATAATGCAGAGTGGATTTAGCTTGTAAAGAGGAAACAATATCATCTGTGACTAAACAGCTACTAATTCCTCTTACGAACGTCCTATCAAATAAAGCGATTGTAATACCTTCAGCTTTACAAAAATCCTTTTTGGGGAAAGTTGAAAATGCATACTTCATAATCAAGTCAGTTGTTTCTTCATCAGAAAAATTGAAACTTTTCCGGATGGCCCTTAGATGATCATATTGCCTTTTGACAGACTTCACAGATAAATCCTGAATATCATGATGCTTATAAGCAGCGAGGACCGCTTTTTGCTCAAGAATATCTACAGTTTTATCATCCACAATGCAATGACTGATAGAAATGGCAATCATAGCTTTAAAAGCATCGATACCAAGCTTACAGTGGCTTGCATATTGGCGTGAAGAAAAGTCAAAGGGAAGGCTAGAGTATTCGAATACAAAGTTCCAAATTTCTCTACGAGAGTACTTTTGTAGAACTCGATCTTCTTGTAGCTTACCCATACAAATTCCTCCTTGTAAGTAGAGATGCCATAGCAAATTGTGAGAGAAACAGCTAAATACTTAATTTCAATATACTAAAGATTAGGGACATTATAGTAATTTATTTACAAAATGTCAATGAAAAACATAGAAACTTTTATTAAAAACAATGTATTTTCTAATTGACATATGATATAATTAATTGTGTAAAATGAATAGTAAAAATAGGAGTAAATATGGATTTGTTAGAAAAAGCAAAGTTTTATCAAGAAAATAAGGATAAGTTAAGTAAAGAATTATTAGAGAAAGTAGAAAAGGCATTTGATATTGATTATACTTATCATTCAACAACAATTGAGGGAAATACTTTAACATTAATTGAAACGAAAGCAGTTATTGAAGACAATATTTCAATTGGAGGAAAAGAATTAAGAGAGATATATGAAGTGGTCAATCATAATAAAGCATTTCAGTATATCAAGAAATGCATACAAAAATCAGAAGAATTAGAAGAAAACAAAGTGAAAAATATACATGAAATATTAACAGACAATATCATACAAGGTGGAATATATCGTCATACAGATGTACAAATAACAGGAGCAACACATACACCACCAGCACCAAATGAAATGTATAAACAACTGCAATTTTTTTATGAGGATTTAAAAGCAAATAAAGAAAAAATGGAACCAATCGAATTGGCAGCTTGGACACATGCTGAATTTGTAAGAATTCATCCTTTTATTGATGGGAATGGTAGAACAGCAAGATTGATTATGAACTATCAATTAATGAAAAATGGATTTTTACCAGTTAATATTAAAGTAGAAGATAGAATAAATTATTATAATGCCTTAGACTTATATGCAACCAAAAAAGAAATAAAACCATTTAAAGAATTAATTGAAGGTTTAGAAGCAAAACGATTAGATGAAATTATAAAATTAATACTTGACTATGATGTGAAAAGCGAGTATAATGGAAATAGTTGAAATAAGAAAAACAAAAATGAGAAAGAGTAAAATCAAGGTTATGGAAAGAGAGAATTAGTTACCAGCTGAAAGCTAATTTACAAAAACAGATTTGAAAAACTACCTCATTCGTTCCTAGCAAAAATCTAGGCGTAAATCTGCGTTAAGGAAAATAAAGTAAAACAAAGGATGGAACCGTGTAAATAAGCACTCCTTTTAACTAAGCGATTAGTTAAAAGGAGTTTTGTTTTGTTCCAAAAGGAGGAATTATGGTAAAAGTAGAATTGAAAGATGGATCTAAAATAGAAGTACAAGAAGGTAGCTCCATTTTAGAAGTAGCTAAACAAATTAGTGAAGGATTAGCGAGAAATAGTTTAGCAGGGAAAGTTAATGGAGAAGTAAAAGATTTAAGAACAAAAATTAATGAGAATTGTAAATTAGAGATTTTAACTTTCGATAATGATGAAGGGAAAAAAGCATTTTGGCATACAACTTCTCACATTATGGCACAAGCAATTAAAAGACTTTATGGAGATAGTGTAAAATTAACAATAGGACCTTCTATTGATAATGGTTTTTATTATGATTTTGATGTAGAAAAACCATTTACCGAGGAAGATTTAGCAAAAATTGAAGAAGAAATGAAGAAGATTGTAAAGGAAAATTTAGCAATCACAAGATATACACTTTCAAGAGATGAAGCTGTCAAATTAATGGAAGAAAGAAAAGAGCCATATAAAGTAGAACTAATTGAAGAATTACCAGAAGGTGAAGAGATTAGTTTTTATGATCAAGGAGAATTTAAAGAATTATGTGCAGGACCACATATTATGAGCACAGGAAGTGTTAAAGCGTTCAAATTACTAAATTCTTCTTCAGCTTATTGGAGAGGAGATGAAACAAAACAAACTCTTCAAAGAATTTATGGTATTTCTTTCCCAAAAGCTAGCATGTTAGAAGAATATTTATTCATGCTAGAAGAAGCAAAGAAAAGAGATCATAGAAAATTAGGAAAAGAATTAGATTTATTTTTCTTTGATGAAACTGCTCCAGGTATGGCTTATTGGATGCCAAAGGGCTTTACAATGATGAATGTTCTAATTGATTTATGGAGAAAAGAACATAAAAAAAGAGGATATCAAGAGTTTTCAGGTCCACAATTAAATAGTAGTGTTTTATGGAAAACTTCTGGACATTGGGATCATTATAAAGAGGATATGTTTGTATTAACTGATAGCGATGGAAATGAACAAGCATTAAAACCAATGAATTGTCCAAACTCTATTAAGATTTATCAAACGAAATTAAGAAGCTACAAAGATTTACCACTTCGTTTTAGTGACATTGATGTGATTCATAGAAATGAAAAATCAGGTCAATTGAATGGACTATTTAGAGTAAGAATGTTTAGACAAGATGACTCTCATAACTATGTAATGGAATCACAAATTAAAGATGAAATTAAAGAAATTTTAGAGATTGCGAAAAAGCTATATAGTATTTTTGGTTTAGATTTCATTTTAACTTTATCTACTAGACCAGATGATTACATGGGTGAATTAAGCTTGTGGAATAAAGCAGAAGCGGATTTAAAAGATGTATTAGATGAAATTTGTGGTAAAGATAATTATCGTATTAATGAAGGTGATGGGGCATTCTATGGTCCTAAAATTGACATTAAGATGAAGGATTGTTTAGGTAGAGAATGGCAAATGGGTACTGTGCAAGTGGACTTCCAATTACCATTAAGATTTAACTTAAGCTATATTGATACTGATGGAGAAAAGAAAACACCAATTATGATACACAGAGCACTATTTGGTTCTTTTGAAAGATTTATTGGTATTTTAACAGAACATTATGCAGGGGCATTTCCAACATGGCTTTCACCGATACAAGTAAGATTACTTCCAATAGCAGATAGTCACAAGGAGTATGCAAACAAAGTAGCAGAAGATTTAGAAAAGGCAGGAATTCGTGTAGAAGTAGATGAAAGACAAGAAAAGATAGGATATAAAATTCGTGAAGCGCAACTTCAAAAAATTCCATATATGTTAATTTTAGGAGATAAAGAAGTTGAGGGAAATAGCGTAGGTGTTCGTTCAAGAGTGGAAGGAGATATTGGTCAAATAGAAATAGATGAATTTATTAACAAGATTCATAAAGAGATAGAAGAATATAAATAAATTATATGACAAAGTAAATATTATAAAAGGAGCCACTATTACTAGTAGGCTCCTTTGCTTGGGTTAGCGATACATGAAGGGAGAAGCCAAGCTGTCCACAAGAACACAAGAGTGCTTACCATGGAAACGATAGTACAATTTTCCATCAGAGCACAGCTTTTGTTCTGGCTTTCCTCCTTTTTGAGCAACTTGCTCTTTGAAAGTAGAAAGCTGCTCATCAGGTACATTGCAGTAATAAGCTCCCATAAAAGAGATTTCTGGAATGCGACCGGATTCCGTCCAAATGGTAGCTTGGGAACCATCTGCGTTAAGCCGAGGTTCTGTGAAGAACAAGACTACATTCATGTTATCACTCCAATCAATAAAATAGCTTGTCTATTTTAGACAAAAGCACTACCAGTATACCACATTATGTTAAGAATGTCAAAATTGCTAAAAATTGTTGTCAATAGGAAGACTTTTATGATATACTTTCAAAAGAGATTGGAGATATAAATTATGTATTGAGATTACTCATAATCTCTCTTTGAATAAATAACTAACTAAGAAGAAAGGACTTACAAATGCCTAAGAATACAGAAGAAAATCAAGAGAAAATGAAAGAAAAATTAACTTATTTAGGGCTTAACTTAACAAGAATACCTAAAATCTTAAAAGAATTTACGCCAATTAGCTATAGACCAGCTAAATCTTATGATGACACAAGCTATAAGGTGTATCAATATATTCCAGTTTGTGATATCCAAATTTTATTAACGCCCACTCATCGATTAGCAGACTTAAACCAAAAATATAAATTATCTGCACCAATAGGAGCCTACCTAGATACAAAGTCAGAGGAGAACATAGAAAGATTTGCTACATTTTTAACTATGTTAAATGGAATGAAAGAGGAAAAGGTAGAGGAACTAGAAGAAGAACAAGAAAAATTAAAGCAAATGATTCCTTATGAAATTAAATATTCCAACAATTATATTTGGCAAATTTTTTATTCAGAAGTTTCAAAAAAATATTTTATGTTAGTACCAACAAATGAGACAAATAACAATGCATTTTTCTATTTACTAAAAAAACAAATAGCATGTAGTAAATCTCGAAAAAAAGACTATATATTTGTACCAGTGATGTATCAAGACTATTCAGGACGCTACTTGGTACAAAATCAAATAACAGATATTGCAAACTATTTATGGTATTTTACGAAAGAGTGGCCAAATAGTTATGAAGTATATGATACTAAAGGCAAAATGACTTTGAAGATAGTAGGAAAAACAAAAGTATATGGAGATATAAAGAGTGATTATGTTATTACTTTAGAAACTAAGGAACAAGCAATAGAATGGTACAAGTTAATAAAGGCACTGTTTATTTTAGCAACTGGGTTACCAAATGATTATCATTTTCAAACAGCTATTTCAGAACAAGGAGAATTAGAGTTTTTACATAAAGAAAAAATAAAAATGGAATATACTACTTTACCACTTTTTATTAGAGAACAAGTGGAATTAAAGAAACTTTTAGTGGGAGAAGAAGAACAACAACTGATAGAGGAACAAGAAAAATTACAAGATTTAAAAAAGATTACAGAAAACCAAACAGAAGAATATTTAACAAAACAGCGTCAAATTGCTACATTTCTAGAATGTAAAAAAACTTTTTTTGGAAAAATAAAATATTATTTTGGGACTCGCAAAAAACATCAAGGAAGTGTAGAAAGTCACCAAAATAAAATAGAAATAGAAGAAAAGAAAAGAGAAGAGATTAAACGAGAAATAAAAGAAGATACAAAAGAGAATTATACCATTGAAGATTTGATTGAAATTTGTACAAAACTAGATGGCAGAAAGAAAATGGTCAAAAATCTACAAATGGATAAAAAAGCAATAGAATTAAAGAAAATAAATTTAGAGAGAAAAATAAAAAATGCAAATATCTATTTAAATGAAATTGAACTACATAAAAAAAGCATTTTTGAATTTTGGAAATTTACGAATAAAGATGAACTACCAAGCTTAAATGAGGGGGAAGGAGAAGAAGAAAGCGAAAAAGAGAAAATAGGAAGAAGTTTTGTATTTGAAGAAGATATGGAAAACTTAGGAAAACAAATGGATGAGTTGCAAAGAAGGAAGCTTTCTAAAAATGAGACTGACTCTATTTTTGCTATACAACATGCAATAGATTCTTGCCGAGTCTTGATGAAAACAAAAAGTAAAGATTTAAAACCAAAAGAATTAACTAAAATAAAAGCAGAATTAGAGAAACTAAAAACAGAATATTCAGAAAATATTGAAACCATTGAGTTAAAAGACTTTAATGTTTTTGGTGGAATGATAGAAGATAGTACAAAAGTAAAAACATTACACAATGAAAAACATCGTGAGGTAGAAAAAGATAAATATAAAGTATTAAATGTTACACCAAATACAGAAGTAGAAGTGTTTGTAGATAATCTAAGAAATAGCTTGAAATTAGTAAAAGAAGCATTTTGTAAAATAACTACACCATTTGAGATGCCTATTTATATGGCAAAAACAAAGCAAGAAGAACTAGATAATTTAAACATGGCAAACTTAAATGCAACAGAGGAACTATATAAAATGGTAGCAAAAACGCAAGAAGGAGAAAAGCTATACTTTTACACCATACAACTACCAAAAAATGCTTCATTAATTTATGATACTAATATTATACAATATGATAACTTTAATCAAACTTTGCCAGTGGGAATGGATGTAACTACACAAGTATTGATTAATTTAGAAGATTATAAATTAGTGAATAAAAAAGAAAAGCAAATTTATGTAAATTATCAAGAAGATGAATATATTAATCGAGTGGTAGAAGTGCAAGTAATAGATTATGAAGCTATACCGCTAAAAAAGAAAACAAAATAAAAATGGGGGCAACCAAGGAGGTTGTCATATGGAAAGAAAAGAAGAGTTAGATGAAAAAAGGAATACAGATTTAAGTTTAGGAGCAATTGCTCAAAATTGGGTACAGAATTTTTTGAAACAGATTGCAGAAAGGTTAGAGAAAATGGAAGAAGTATTAGTAGTAGATAGAATAGAAGGGGATATTGCTGTATGCGAAAATAGGAAGACGAAGGAGATACAGAATATTCCTATAACAAATTTACCAAAAGATATTGAAGAAGGTAGTATCTTGAAATGGAAAGATGGAAAATATGAGATAGACACTTCAAAAGAAATTGAAAACAGGATAGAACAAAAAATGAAAGATGTGTGGAAATAATTTATGGGAAGAAAAATCAAAAAGCAAAGTAAATTAATCATATATTTGTTATCCATAATTGTCATTACTATTTTATCCTTTATAGGAATAGAATATGGGACAACTGAAACAATCGGCAATACTATGCCTATTAATATTGTAAAACCTGAGAACTTGCAGAATATAACTATTAAAACAGGTTCTACCATTACAAAAGATTTTCTATCAGAAACAAAGCAAAATTTAAAAGTATACTTTTTTGATGTAGGACAAGCTGATAGTATTTTTGTGATGAATGAAGAGCAAACGATGTTAATTGATGCAGGAAATAATGATGATGGGGAAATGTTAGTGCAAAATTTGAAGACATTAGGAATTGCTAAAATAGATTATTTAATTGGTACACACCCACATGAAGACCATATTGGAGGGCTAGATGACATCATTAAAAATTTTGAAATAGGTACCATTTATATGCCAAAAGTACAAGCAAATACAAAAACTTTTGAAGATGTATTAGATGCAGTTAAAGAAAAAGAATTGAAAATTTCTACACCAAAAGTGAAAGACACTTTTCAAGTTGGACAAGCAGAATGCCAAGTTTTAGCAATAGATAATAAGTCTAAGAATTTAAACCTTGCTTCTATAGTGATACAAATGAAATTTGATGATATGACTTATTTATTTACAGGGGATAGCGAAAAAGAGGTAGAAGAAAAAATATTGAAAGAAAATAAAGATATCAAGGCAAATATTTTAAAAGTTGGACACCATGGCTCAGATACGAGTAGTAGTGAAAGGTTTATACAAGCTGTAATGCCAGAAATGTCTATTATTTCAGTAGGAAAAGATAATCTTTATGGACATCCTAATCAGGATATTATAACAAGGCTAGAGGAAAAGGGAAGCAAAATCTATCGAACAGATGAAGTGGGCAATATATTTATAGAGCAGAAAAAAACTGAAAAATAGAATGATTACAAGTATTACAAATTATAACACTTAAAATTTGTAATACTTGTTTTTATATTTAGTCTATTCTTTTATTTCTCTTGCTAGTTTTCCGATAGCTTTGGTTTCAATTCTAGAAACATAGGAACGAGAAATACCCATACTATCTGCAATTTCGTTTTGTGTTTGAGGTTTGTGACCTCCTAATCCAAAACGAAGTTCTAAGATAGTTCTCTCACGAGACTTCAAAACATCTTTCATTTTTTCATAAAGTTGTTTTACTTTGAATTTTAAATCAACTTCATCTTCGATATTTCTATCACTATTTTCTAACACTTCTTGTAAAGTTACAGTATTATCGTCCTTATCTTTTCCAATAGGGTCTTCTAGATAAACTTCAGAATTTAATTTCTTCGTGCTACGTAGATACATTAAAATTTCATTATCAATACAACGGGCAACATAGGTTGCGAGTTTAATTCCTTTGGAATTATCAAAACTATTAATTCCTTTGATTAGTCCAATAGAGCCAATTGAAATCAAATCATCTGGGTCTATATTAGTAGAACTGTATTTTTTAGTAATATGAGCAACTAATCTTAAATTGTGTTCTATTAAAATATTTCTAGCTTCTTCATTACCACTTTTGAAAAGCTCTAAGTACTTTTTTTCATCATCACTACTTAGTGGTTCAGGGAATAAAGAATTGTTTGAAATATATCCGAGTTAAACAAACAGCAGACTGTAAAAAAGCAATAAAACCAGCAAGAGAAAGAACTAACATAAACATACCTCCAAATCGATATATAAGAAGTATATGTTTTGAAAATAGCAATCGTGCCTGACCGAAAAAAATAAAATTCTTATGAAAAAATATTGCTATTTTTTTATTTTTTTGATATTATGATAAGGTCATAATTTTTCAATGCAATTGAGAACTTCAAATTTGTAAATGCCGATGTGGCGGAACTGGCAGACGCACTGGATTCAAAATCCAGCGGGAAACCATGTGGGTTCGAGTCCCACCATCGGTACCAAAGTAGTCAATAAAACAAATTGACTGCTTTTTATTTTACCAAAAAATGAAATTGACAAAAAACGACAGAAATATTACAATAATACTAGGTGAGAAAAAATGAGAAAACAAACCAAAGAAAAGAAGAGAAATAGAGTGGTAATATTAGCCGTTTTCTGCATAATAGTAGGAATTTATTTTAGTTCTATGTTAATTCCAAAAATAAGTTATGCAATGGATTTAGAAACACAAAATGATAGCAAAATAGATGAACAGTTAAATCAAGAACTAGAAGAACCATTAAATTCCACAATGGAATTAGAAAAAAAAGAATTAGATATTAGACAAATTATAGCCAACAATAGTCAAAGTATCAGAAAAGAAGAGATTATTACAAAAGAAAAAGACTTAGAATATACTACAAAATACATAGAAAATCCAGAAATTCCAAAAGGAATGATGCAAGTTATGCAAGAAGGAATTGATGGAAAACAAGAAATATATACCAAGAAGATTTATGAAGGTGAAAAACTAATTTCAAAAGAAGAAATCGGAAGTAAAGTAACAAAGTCCTCTGTGAATAAAATGATAGCAATTGGAACTGCTCCATATAGAAGCAGTTATCAAGTAAAAGTAGGAGATAACATATATGTTACCTCTAGTTTGCTTGCTGTCAGAATAGAAGCAAATGACAAAGCCAATAAATTAATTTCGTTAAATAGAGATACACAAGTGAAATTGTTAGGAAAGAAAGATGACTGGTATCAAGTACAATATCAAAGCTACATTGGTTGGGCAAAAGCGGAATGCTTTACATATTTAGATCCTAATAGTAACAAAGAAGAAACAAGTGGTACAAGCCAATATACCAAACAACAATTATTGAATAAATTAAACTTTAATATGGCACTAAATAAGCCAAGTGGATTATCTTTAGAACAATTTAAGAAGATATTTGAAAATGAACCTAAAGATACTAAAAATGTTTTCAAGAACAATGCACAATATTTTTACTATGCAGAAAAACAATATAATGTAAATGGAGTATTTTTAGCAGCAGTAGCTATTCATGAAAGTGGATGGGGTGGCTCAAGTATAGCAAGTAACAAAAATAACTTATTTGGTTATGGGGCTTATGATAGGAATCCATATGAAAGTAGTTACCAATTTAATGATTATTCAGAAGGAATTGACTTAGTAGCTAGGGTATTTGTTAAATATTATTTAAATCCAGCAGGAACTAAAATTTATGATGGAAATAGAGCTGCAGGTACTTATTATAATGGTTCAACTTTAACAGGTGTCAATGTTAGATATGCAAGTGATAAAAATTGGGCAAATGGAGTTTATACATGGATGAAATATTTATATAAAAAATTGTAGTTTTTTCCTTGCTATTTTAAATAGTTTATTGTATGATATATGCTAGTAGAAAAATAGGAATATTATGGAACAAAATATGGAAGGGGCAATTGAGCTATGAAAAAGGTAATTGCAGTTATATTTATTATCTTAGTAATTTTCGGAACAGTAAGTGTTTATGCTACCAATACAAATAGCAATACATTAACACCAGAGACAGCAACTAGTAATTTAGTAGAACTAAAAGACAAAGCATGGAAATCAATGCAAGATTATCAAGCAGCTTATGGAAATGATACTTATGGAATGGTAGCATACTTTTTAAATATTGTAAGAATATATAGTATTCCTTTTGGATTTGTAGGAATCGTTATGGCGGCCATTTATCGTTATGTTATTGGTATTAGAAAACTAGATGTCCAAGACAAAGGTTTTGGAACTCTTGTTGCCATTATAACTGTAATGGTAATTTGCCAAGTATTACCATTGATTTTTGCAATCGTTGTTAGAGGTTGGAGGGGTTAAAACGAATGAAAGTATTATTTGCAGTCAATAATGAAAACATTTCTGAGTCAATCATCAAGAGATATCAACAAGATTACAAAGAAATTATCTCAGCTAAAAATGTCTATTATTTTAATGCAATTGTGAAAGAATTACAAAGGGATAAGACTTATGATAGAATTGTCATAAGCGAAGATTTAGAGCCATTTTCAAATAATAATTATGATGCTATTGATAAGTTCATTTTTGATAAGATGGACAACATTAGTGATGAAGCAACAAATCAATCTGGAAATGATATTCCAATTATTTTAATTTGTGCAGATAGAAGAGAAAAATCAGAGCCATTACTTGTGAAATTATTTGGTATTGGTGTATATAATGCGCTTTTAGGAAAAGATAGAAGTATTACAACTGTATGTGAACTTCTTAATAGACCTCGTGGAAAAAAAGAAGCAAAATCTTATTATCGTATTGATGCAGAAGATGTAGATTATAAGGTAGAAAATGAAGGAGATGTTAGCGAAGCTGAAATTCAAAACATCTTAAATCACTATAAGAAGTTAGGAAAAAATGAAGATAAATATGTAGAAAGTTTTGAACATATTGCTAGTCAATATACAGATGCACAATTAAGATTAATTGCAAAGTTTTTACCTTTGGGAGTAAAAGCAGTATTAGAAGCAAATAGCCCAAAATATCAAGAAGCAGTTTCTTTTGGTACAGGAACTGCAACTAAAAAGTCAGCAAAGGAACCTAGTTATGGAAATGCACCAAAAAATAGTAAACCAGATAAAAAAGCAAAAAACGTTTCAGCTAAGAAGGAAGAACCTCAATTGGAATTTATAGAGAAAAACTTAAATCAAAATAGGATCACAGAGCCAGTGGTTATTCCGTCAGCTATTAATCCGTCTAAGGTAAGAAAAATGGAGGAGCCTATGATACCAATGCCAGAAGAAAATACAGGGGTACAAGGTGTTGATGACATTTTAGGAGACATTACAGCACCAGTAGCTACATCACAGCCAGTAGAAGCTCCTATTATAGCTGGATTTGATGATGAAGAGCCAGTACCAGTAGTACCACAAGAAAAAATAGAAGAACCACAAGAAGTACTAACAGCACAACCAAAGAAAAGAGGTAGACCTAAAAAGGGACAAGAAGCTCCAGCACCAGTGGCAGAAGCACCTAAAAAGAAAAGAGGTAGACCTAAAAAGTCAGAAGTAGAAGAAACAACAGTTAATGAGAATGTAATGCCAGAAGCACCTGTTAATTTATTTGAATTAGGAGAGGAAACAACAGACAGTGTACCTCAAAGTAATAACACAAGCAGTAGCTATTCAGACATGGTTCTACCAGGGTTAGATGATGAAAACATGTACATTGTGCAGGAGAGCATGAATGAACAAACAGAAATACCACAATCAAGTAATGAATCAATAAATACTTCATCAAATACTATGCTAGAGCCACAGCCAGTGCAAGTACCTATGCAAGAACCAATACAAACTTCTCAAGAAGTATTTGACCAAGAAAATATTCTAGAACAAACAACACCAAGTTCTATTCCGAACTTTGGAACAGCTACAACACAAGCAGTACAAAACACAGGAAAATATAACTTAAGTAATACAGATTTAAGTGGATTATTAACTAGAGATAAGAAAGTTGTTGCATTTGTAGGAACTTCTAAAAATGGAACATCATTCTTAGTTAATAATTTAGCAGAAATGTTATCTAAAAAAGGTATTAAAACAGCACTTTTAGATTTAACACAAAATAGAAATGCTTACTATATTTATACAGAAAATGAAGAGAACCTAAGGCAGATTGCTTATAGCACTATGGCAAATCTAAGAAGAGGTGACCCAAGAGGAATTGAAGTAAACAAGAATTTAACAGTATATACCACTCTTCCAGGAGAGAATGAAGATATTAATGATTATGCTAATATTCTTGAAACTTTAATTAAAAACTATTCTTTAGTATTATTAGACTGTGACTTTGAAACCAATTATGGCTATTTTAAAGAAGCACAAGAAATTTATTTAGTACAAAGTTTAGATGTTTTAACAATACAACCACTTACTGCATTTTTGAGAGATTTAAAAGCAAAAAATGTATTAAATCCAGAGAAAATTAGAGTGGTACTTAACAAAATAGTAAAAGTAAGAAGTATTACAGACAAAATTATTATTGGTGGAATGGCTTACTATAATGACCCAGCAATGTCATTTATGACAGAATTATTTAATAAAGATGCTGTACCATATTGCACAATTCCATTCGAAGAACAAGCTTATTCAAGATATTTAGAAGGACTGATTAACTGTAAAATCAGCTTAAGTGGATATTCTAAAAACTTTATGCAAGCATTTGAAAAATTAACCAATATGGTATATCCTTTAATTGGAAATGGATCTTCTTCTAATTATGGTGGATATAATAATTATGCAGGTAATCAAACTAGCAATTTTTCAAATGGTATGAATGATACTTTAAATAGAATGAAAAATTATTAATAGAAAGAAAGTAAAAGAGGTGATTTTTTGATACTCACGGTTATTCTATTATTAGTACTAATTATCGGACTATTGATGGTATATAATATGTCCATACATAAGAAAATACAAAATTTTAATAATTTAAATCAAAAGATAACCAGTCTAAATGTATTACAAGACTTTATGAATACGGTTAGTGAAGTTACCTCTGTAGATGAGAAATTTCAGAAAATCAATGATATCTTAATTGAAAGATATGAAATAAAATATTCGACTATCGTTATCTATAATGGAACTGAATATGTAGTAAAAGCATCTAATGTAGACCAAAAACATTGGGATACTTTATGCAATTTGCACAATGAGGAAATCTTTGCAGAAAGCATCCAAACAGCAACTCCAAAATATGTAACAATAGAAAAAGAAGGGGAAAGATTACCATATCAGAAAATGGAATTTGGCAGAGCAAAATCTGCTATGTTCTATCCTCTTTATATCGAAAATGTCTATATTGGTTATTGGATTATTGAAGGTAGCAGACCACATGAATTTGATAACATTGATACTACTTTATTAGAAGTTGTAAAAAATAATATTGTTTCTGTTTTGAAAACAGTAGAAAATCAACAAGTAATAGAAAATATTGTCAGAGATGATTTGTATAGTAGCTTAAAATCTGCGGAATACTTATATGGAGAAGGCAAAAAAATTATTAATCAATATACAACTTCAACAGTATGCTTATTTAGAATAGCAAACCTAGAAGAAATTAACCAAAAGTATAGTAGAGAAGCAGGAAATCAAATTATCATAGAAGTAAGTAGGATGGCAAAACAAAATTTAGCAACAGAATATATCTTTGTAAGATATATGGGGCCTAAATTTGCAATTGTATTTTCAGGAATTGATATGAATGCTGTAGCAGATTTTATGAAAGATTTGAAACAGAAATTAGAAGCTAGTCAAGTAAAATTGGTAGGGAAAACGGTGTTAACAGCTCAAATACTTGAAGAAAATGAAATAAGTAGCGAACAAATAACCAAGGTACAACCTAAAATTAATATAGTGCTATCTACTTATTATAAAGGAACTGCACTAGAAGGTCTAACTAAAAAAATGGAAGAGTATTTAGATAATGCTCCAAAGAGTGAAAATACCATTAATTATTTGTAGGAGGTAAAGCTATGATATCTGATGAAACCGTTAATTTTAAAATTGAAAAAGACAAAAATATTAAAGCAAGAGAAATTTTGAAAGAAGTTTACAAGGCTTTAGAAGAAAAAGGATATAATCCAATTAATCAAATTGTTGGATATATTTTGTCAGGAGATCCAACCTATATTACTAGCCATAATGATGCTAGAAATATGATTAGACAAATAGAAAGAGATGAACTATTAGAAAAAATGGTGAAAAATTATATTGGATTAGATGACTAAGAATTGGATGTAAAAATGAGAAAATTAGGAATTGATTATGGAGATAGTAGAGTAGGAATAGCAATTACAGATGAATTAGGAATTACAGCACAAGGTTTAGAAACTGTTCATCACAAGGGAAATGATAAGATTGTGTTAAAAAGATTGGTAGAACTATTGGAACAATATAATGTAGATACATTTGTGGTAGGAATGCCAATTAATATGAATGGAACAAAAACGGAAAGAGTGGAAGTGACTAACAATTTTATACATAAATTAAAGTGTAGATTTCCTAAAGTAGCCATAGAAACAATTGATGAAAGACTGACTACTGTAGCTGCTCATAAAACAATGAATTACTTAAATATTAATAAGAACAAGAAAAAAGAGATTGTAGATACGATATCAGCAGTATACATTTTAGAAACGTATATGGGAAAACAGAATAACAAATAATTTTTTAGAAGATAGAAAGTCAAAAACAAAATAAAAGAAAAAACAATAGTATAGTTTTAAAAAAAATTGAAATAATAATATTGATATTACTATTGTAGAAATACAATAAAAGATATATTAAATAAAATACGAGAGGAGAAAATAAAAATGAGTGAAGATGTAAACAATAACCCAGAAAATCAAGGAGAGGAATTAGATAATGTATTAGTTCTTAATGATGAGAACGGAAATGAAGTTGAGTTTGAATTTTTAGATTTAATTGAATATGAAGGAGAAGAATATGTTGTACTTCTACCAGTAGAGGAAGACGAAACAGAAGAACCAGGAGAAGTAGTTATTCTTAAATTAGAAGATACAGAATCAGAAGAAGAAGAATCTTATGTTAGTGTAGAAGATGAAGAAGTACTTAATAAAGTATTTGAAATGTTCAAAGAAAAATTTGAAGATGAATTTAATTTTGTTGACTAGAAGATAGGAGGAAAACAAATGAAGAATTTATCGAGTTGGTTAATTGCCATGTTTGCTTTTATGTTCTGGGCTTTTAGAGTTATGACAACAGTTATGTACTCTTTAGGTTCAGAATTTGCAGCAGTACCAATGGATATGACTATGGAAATAGTGCTATTATTTGTTACATTTATATGTATTTGTTTTATTGCAAAAAGGAACTTGGTATCAGCATGCATTTATTTAGTAGCACATGGCTTGTATTATGGCTATTATTTATATCAAAACATTATGAGTATTGTTAGTGGAGCAGGTTCAATGGAAAGCTATTTATCCCTTTTAATAGCTGTTGTTGGTGTTATCATACCACTTGCAGCATTCTTTGATGTATTATTAGACAAAAATAGAAAAGCACATCCAGTAGACAAGCAAACAGATTGGTTTTATAAGAATAAAGATTTTGATAGAGAAGTAGATGAAAGAGCAGACAGAAATCAATATAGAACGATGTAAAATAAAACGAAAAGTATTTTACATAATCTGTTGACTATGGAAAAAATTTATGCTAAAATAATAATTGTTATGTTTATACAAAAGCGATGGTAACAAATTCTAAAAAGCGTAGCTTTAAGAATTTGTAACAATCGCAATAACTATCTTCTATGTCAATTATGCAAATTGTTAAAACAATTTGTATAATTGACTAGAATATAGAGAAATACCAAAAAAAGGGAGAGATTTAATTTATGAAAATCAAGAAAACCGTAACAGTTATTTTACTAATGATAATGACGCTATTACAATTTAGTTTTGTAAGTGCGAATACGACACGTACTATGGATGTTACATTAAAATCAGCAAATGAAGCTGTAGATTTAAGTCAACTAACACCAGGAGCAACTTTTGAATTAGTAGTGCATATGGATAACTTCCAAAATATTGAAAAAGGAATACGTTATATGCAAGCACAATTAGACTATGACAAAACTATTTTAGAATATGCAGGAATTATAGCACAAAATGGATGGGAATTAAAAGATGATGCTTTTAACCAAGCAAATGGAAAATTCGTTGTAGATAGTAATTCACCAGTTACAACAGCAGGAGATGCCTTCAAAATAGCTTTTAGAGTAAAAGCAAGTGTAGAAGAAGAGGTATCAACTACAATTAAATTAAAAGGAATTGAAGCTAGTGGTGGTGATGGTCTTATTTTATCAAATGATGCAACAATAGACATTAATGTAGAAATTCCAGAAGAGCCAGATTTACCGGAATCAATTACTTCTACAAAATATGAAATTGCAAATGGAATGATTGCTAAAATAATTCCAGGAACAACTGTAAAAGATTTTATGAAAAATGTAACTACAGAAAATGTAGACAATGATGCTATTATATTTATAGACCAAGCAGGAAACACTTTAAATGAAAATGATGTGATTGCAACAGGTATGACAATAAAAGTAGGAAAAACTTTAGAGTTTACTGCATCTGTACTTGGAGATGTTGATGGTGATGGACAAATCACAGTAAATGACTTAGCTAAAGTAAAATTACACTATATTGCAGATACTTCATTAACAGGTGCTTACTTAAAAGCAGCCGATGTTGATGGTCAAATGGAAGATAATCAACCAGTTGGTGTAAATGATATAGCAAGAATTAAATTAGTATTAATTAATTTATTTGAAATAAAATAAGAAATGTAGTACAATAAGATAAAAAGTTAAAAGGAGAAGTACAATGAAAAAAGTATTAAGTTTAGTATTATTATTTTTAATGATGATGAGTATTATGGGAACTGTAAATGCAGCATTTACTTGTAAAGTTAGTATGCAAATGGAGAAAACAGAATTCAAGAAGGGTGACGAATTTACAGTAGATATTAATATTTCTGATATTCAATCTGAAAGAGGAGTTATTTCTTTAGGAGCTACTTTAGAATATGATAAAGATAGCTTAACATTAGTAAAAATGGAAGGACAAAATGGGTGGGAAAGTCCATCAGTAGGTTCTTCTTATAATGAAGCTAATGGAAAAATTGCTATTACTAGAAATGGTCTTGGAAAAAATAATGAAACTATATTTAAAATTACTTTTAAAGTAAAAGAAGGGGCTAAGAAGAATCTTCTTGTAACATTAAAGAATATTTCATTAGCAGATGGAACTTCTCCATTAAGTGTGGAAAAGGTATATAAAAATATTACGATACAAGAAGGAACAAATAATCCAGTTCCAAATCCAACACCAGATGATAATGATAATACATTACCAGTTATTCCTAACACGAATAACACAGTAACTAATGATACTACCCCAGATAAAAAATTACCACAAACAGGAGTAAGTAATATCATTTTAGTAGTTGGAATTGTAGCAACACTAACTGTTGCAGTAATATGTTTTGTGAAAATGCGTGATTTAAATAGAAAATAAATTTAGAAAAAATGGATAGTTAGGGAGCTATCCATTTTTTTGTGTTTGAAATCTTATAGATAATATTTCGAGGAAATGATAAAATTTTATGGAAAATGTTTACATAAAATAGAAAAAGTGGTATAATAGTATTATATAGGTGAAAAAATAAAAAAGGAAAAGAAAGGGATTATTTATGTTAAGAAAAAATGTAGAAAACGAAAAAAGTCCAATCAAGTTTTTGGCAAAAACATTGATATGCTTCTTCGTATTTTTTATGTTATTTTTTATAATTCAAGGAAATGGAACTTTAGCAACTACAGCTAAAATTACTGAAGATCCAAATAAAGGAGAATACTTACGTTTATCAGACGAACTATCAGAAGATAGTATCCCATATCGTAAGGAATCTCATGCAGGATGGGGAACTATTAAAGTAAATCAAGATCTTAATGGAAATAAGCTAGCAATAAAAATTGAGAATGCATTTTATCAATTTGATTATGGTATTTTAGCACATGCATCATCAGAAGTATATTATGACGTTAGTGAATATAGCGAAAAATATCCATATTTAACATTATATGTAGGTATGAACCAAACTTCAAGTTCAGGTAATGGTGTTAAAGTATATATTTATACATCTGATAAAGATCAATTTTATCCAAGTGGTGCACAAAACTGGACACTAAAAAACACTGAAACAGCAGATAGGGTAGTTATGCCAGGACAAAATGCAGTATTTGAAAAAATAGATATTAGAGGAGCAAAATATATAAGACTTCAAGCATATGATAATGGAAGTAATGGAAATGATCATGTTGCATATGTAGAGCCAATGCTTATTACAGAAAACTATAAAGAGGATGCAGGTAGTGATATTAACATCAAAACAGTAGCAGAATATGATGAAATATTAAAAAGCAAAGAATTAGCTGAGATTACCTCAGGAGAATATGAATTAACATTATTACAAAGAGAATTAGTAAATAAAGTAGGAGAATATGCTTTAAAAAGATATTTGAAAGAAAGTGATGATAATCAAGAAACACTTACATGGTTAATGAATGATGTAGACACATTACGTCTTTATATATCAGGAGGAGAACCAAATGGAGCAAGTTATTTTAATTCTTTAACACAACTTACTAGACTATTGAAAGCATATAAAAGTGACTTTGATGATAAAACTTCAATATCAGATGCAGGTATCAAACTTTTAGAGAAAAAAGGTTTGAATTGGGATACAACTAAGGGAAGTTTATATAAAAGAATGGCAATAACACTTTCATTAACACACTCTGCAAGAGTAAATTTATGGATGCAAGCTTCAGAACACAATTTATCAGATGCAGTAGATCGTTACAAAATTTATAAAGATTTATATAATAATGGACAATTCAAAGCTACTGATGCAGTCAATATAACACCATGGTTTGAAACCTTTAGTATTGAAGAAATGAGATGGGTTTTAGGTACAAATATTGATGATGAAGAAATTGTATGGTTAAATGAATATACTCAATCAAAAATAGATAAAAATCCAGGAAGTGCATGGGGATTATTAACTCCACACTCTTATATGGCTTATGTATGGCCTAACTATTCAAATCCAGTTTATTATGATGAGGCAAATAAAGACTATTTTAATGAATTATTTGCAGTAGAAAAGAAGAATGCAGATGGAACAGTTACAAAAAAGGGTTTATTTGATTATATACCTTATAGAAATGGTACACCATATACTTACAAATTATGGATGAACTTTAGAAATAAATTTGGTACTGGTGCAGTTTGTGGTGGTATATCAAAATCAGGACATTGTATCCGCGGGGTGCATGCAATACCATCAGCAGTTATTGGTCAACCAGGGCACGCAGCAATTCTTTACTATACCCAAAATACAGAAGGAAAAGGATATTGGGGAATTGATAATGACGTATCTGGATGGAACTACTCAGAAAAAGGTGAAAGAATGCCTTTAGGATGGGGAAATGATAGAACTTATGTAAGGGGTTACAATGTACCATATGTTATATTAGCCCAAGAAGCATTAAATGATTATGAAAATTTGGAAAAAGCAGAAAAACTTGTAAAATTGGCAGATGTTTATAAAGATGACAAAGCAAAACAAGAACAAATTTACAGAGAAGCAATTAAAGTTCAATCTATTAACTTAGATGCATGGGCAGGACTTGCTAAATTATATGTAAATGATGAAACTAAAACAGAGGAAGATTATTACAACTTAGAAAAGGAAATGATGGAAGCTTTAAAATATTTCCCATTCCCAATGTATAATTTATCAAACTATATTAAAACAAAAATAACAAGTGTTGAATATTCTTTCAAATTTACAGTATTACAAGCAAAAATATTAAATGAAGCAAAAGATTATAAAGGTTCAGCAGTATTACAACCAAATTTAACAAGAGGATTTGCAGCACATTTATTAGGTCAAATAGATACTAGTTTAGCAAGTTTCTCATTTGATGGAGAAGATGCAGGAAAAATTGTATTATCAAGTCGTTTTGATGGAAATGGTGTTCGTTGGGACTACAGTTTAGATGGAAAACAGACTTGGAATGAAGTTGCATTTGATGCACAAGAAGAACACAAGTTGCAATTAACAACAAAAGAATTAAATGATATTACAGCTGAAAATGATATTTATGTTCATATTGTTGGTGCAAATTATAGTGAGGAAAATTTATACAAAATTGATATTTTTGAATCAGCAGGTTTACCAAGTACTTTATATGCAAATGATTTAGAAAATAAATTAATTGCATCAGTACCTAGTATGCAATGGAAATATAGAGAGGAAGATGACTGGACTTTCTATAGTGATGAAGAACCAGATTTAACAGGCAATAAAACAGTTATTGTTAGAATGGGAAGAACGGGAACATATTTGGAAAGTAAAACAAGTACAACTTATGAATTTACAACAAACATTGAGCAAAATGCTAGAAAATATATTCCAATTGAGCATTTATCTATTCATGGTGTTTCAACAGAAGCAACCTCAAATGGAGGCGCAGCAGTAAATGGTATTGATGGAAATATGAACACAAGATATCACTCAGCATGGAATGGTAGCGATACACAAAGATATATTATTGTAAAGATAGATAGACCAGTTTATCTTTCAGCAGTAGAGTATGTTCCAGCAGCTGGTGGAAATGGTAAAATTGTAGATGGAACTATTTGGGGAAGTATGGATGGCGAAAACTGGGAAATGTTAACTAGCCAAAAGAACTTAACATACAATCCTTCAAATGTTGCTACAAATGAGCAAGCTAAAGCTAATACAAAACCTTTTGAAATAGAAAGTTTAAGAAAAGTACAATATGTTAAGATTGTAGCAGATAGAACAAATGGAAATTGGTTTGCTGCGAGAATGTTTAACTTCTATGAAAGTACAGAAGTATCAGCTATGTTCTCATTTGATGGTGCTAATGCAGGAAAAATTATATTAGCAGATGAATATCAAAATGTAAATTGGCAATATTGTATTGATGGAGCTAACTGGAAAAATGGAAATGGAGCAAGTTATCAATTATCAAGAGAAGAGTTAGAACAAGTTAATGAAAATGATAATATCAAGATTCGTTTTGATGGAAATCAAGCTGTGCATACTATTAACATTCAAAAGGGAAGTGCCATAGAACAAAATGTTTATGTAAATGATTGGGAAAATAGATTAATAGGAATAGCTAACATTGATAGATTAGAATGGAAATTAGCAAATAGTGAAGAGTGGACATCTTACCAAGAACAAGAACCAATCGTAAGAGGTGAGAATACACTTCTTATTAGAACAAAGGCAACTGGTATTTATGCAGCAAGTGATGTTACAGAGTATGAATTTACAGAAGATGCTGATACAGAAACAGCAAAATATATACCAATTAAACATTTATCTATCCATGGATATTCAAGCCAATCAAAAGACAGTAAAAGACCATTTTATGCACCAAATGCAATTGATGGAAATAGAAATACATTATGGCATACAGATTTTGCAGTATCTATTGAAGGACAAAGAGCTTATATTACTATCAAATTAGATAGTTCAAAATATATTTCTGCTATGGAGTTTGTTCAAAAGAAATATAAAGTGGATGATCCATGCCTTATTCAAAATATGATTGTATCTGTAAGCAGTGATGGGGAAAATTGGATAGAGATTGGTAGAAAAGAAAATTGTGAGCAAGATGAAGAGTTTAAGAGAATTGACTTTGCAGAAAGAATGGAAGCTCAATATGTTAAACTAGAAATGGAAACTTATGATATGTTTGCATCACTTGCCATGGTAAACCTATATGAAGATACAACTAAGATTGAAAAGGTAAAAGGTGACATTGATGGTGATGGAAGATTAACTGTTAATGATATTGCATTATTAAAATTACATTTAATCGATATAGAACTTCTAGAAGGTGAACAATTAGAAGTAGCAGATATAGACGGAGACGGAAGAATTTCTATTAATGATATGGCTCAAATGAAATTAAAATTACTGGAGTAATTAAGGTTAGTTAAATAAGGACTGCTAAGAAAATAGTAGTCCTTATTTTGAGGCTATAGATTTTTTTTCGGTTATATGATACAATACTAAAATAGAAATTACTTACATGATTAAAGGGAATAAACTATTGAAATTTTCACTAGTTAAAGAGGTAAATAAATCGATGGATGAAAATAATGTAAGAGAAAAATATATATAAAATTTAAATAAAGAGTATACATTTTCAAAAGATGGTTTTGACGTTACTCTTCCTAATATAGCTAACAATGAAATAAGTATATGCTTTGTAGATGTAAAAGTAGAGAGAACTACTTATTGCATACTAGATAGAAGTACTATATTTTATTATATTATTAATGGAGATGGCGAATTTGAAATAGATAGTGATAAAGTAAAGGGTGCAAAAAATGATTTAATTGAAATTTTACCAAAACAGAAATATAGTTATAAAGGTAATATGAAAATGTTAGAGATTCAGTCAAATCAATTTGATGAAACTGAAGTTCATGAGTTGGAAAAATAGAGAAAAGATAAAGGTATTCAAGTAAGATATGATAAAGAAACTTTATGGATGATATGGGAGAAGTATAGATGAGTGAAAATTTTATGATAAGAAGTACTAGTGCAGAATTTTTAATATTTGATAGACAAATTCATAGAAATGGCATTGAGGTTAGATTTGAAGATGGAGATTTATGGATAACGCAAAAAGCTTTAGGCGAACTATATAATACTTCTAAACAAGATATTAGTTATCATTTAAAGAATATATTTGATGAATATGAATTGGATGAAAATTCAGTTGTCAAAAAATATTTGACAACTGCTTCTGATGGTAAAAACTATAAAACAAATTATTATAATCTAGATGCAATTATTTCTGTTGGTTATAGAGTTAATTCTGATAGGGCAATTCAATTTAGACGATGGGCAACAAATATTTTAAAAGAGTTTTCTATAAAAGGTTATAAAATAGATAAAAAAAGGATGGAAAATGGAACATTTTTTGATGAGGATTATTTTGAAACACTACTTGCAGAAATAAGAGAAATAAGATTATCAGAAAGAAGATTTTATCAAAAAATTACTGATATTTATGCTACTAGCATTGATTATGATAGCAAATCTCCTATTACAATAAAATTTTTCAAAAAAGTCCAAAACAAAATGCACTATGCGATATCCAATCAAACAGCTGCTGAAATTATATATAATAGAGCAGATGCAGAAAAAGAACATATGAATTTAACATCTTGGAAAAACTCTCCTAATGGTAAAATATTAGAAACTGATGTTATAATTGCAAAAAACTATTTAACAAAAGAAGAGCTAGAAGGATTAGAACTCATTGTTTCATCTTTCTTAGATTTGGCAGAATCAAGAGCAAAAAGAAATATTCCTATGTCAATGGAAGATTGGAGTGGTTTGTTAGATAAATATTTATTACTCGATAATAGAGATATATTAAAGGATGCCGGAAAAATATCACATGAAATAGCATGCGATAAGGCGCTTACTGAGTTTGAAAAATATAGAATAAAACAAGATAAATTATATAAATCAGATTTTGATTTATTATTAGAAGAAACTGAAACATATGGGAGTAGTATAGATGAGTGAAAATAAAACCAATATTAATTGGTACCCAGGACATATGGCGAAGACAAAAAGACAAATTATAGAAGATTTAAAATTAATTGATATTGTAGCAGAAATTATGGATAGTCGTATTCCAGTTTCTAGCCAAAATCCTGATATTCAAGAAATAATCAAAGACAAAAAAAGACTTATTATTTTAAATAAGTCAGATTTGGCTTGTGAGCAAGAAAATAGAAAATGGATAGAGTACTTTAAAAGTAAAAAAATCCCAGCAGTATTAGTAGATTCAGTATCAGGAAAAGGAATTCAAGAAGTACTTCAAAAAATAGTAGAGATTTATGACGAAGAGAAATATCAAACAAAAGGAAGAATAGGGAAATCTATTCGAGTGATGATATTAGGAATTCCAAATGTGGGGAAATCTTCTTTTATTAATCGAATTGCAAAAAGAAATACTGCACAGGTTGGTAATAAACCAGGGGTAACTAGACAAAAGCAATGGATAAAAGTATCAGAACAAATAGAATTATTAGATACACCAGGTGTATTATGGCCAAAGTTAGGAAATCAAGAAGTAGCTTTGAATTTGGCTTATACAGGAACTATTAAAGATGACATTTTATCTACTTTGGATATAGGATATGAATTATTAAAAGTACTACAAAGTAACTACTTATCTAATTTACAAGAGAGATATAAATTGCAAGAAAATGAAATAGAAGATATTTTGAAAAATAGAGATTTAGAAGAAAATGAAAAAATAGTAGAATTCATGAATTTAATTGGAAAAAAACGTGGAGCAGTTATTTCAGGTGGAGAAATAGATTTAGAAAGAGTTGCTAGCATAATATTAGACGATTTTAGAAGCGGAAAGTTAGGAAGAATTACATTAGAAAGTGTTGGTTTAGGGACGTATCTTTAACTGACGCTTTTAGAAAAATAATAATATGATAGAGTAATTTGAAAAGTGTTGGTTAAAGGTACGTCCCTAAACTGACACTTGACGAAAAGGAGAATTATTTAATTTGGAACTAATAGAAAGAAAAAGAGATATAGATGAAGTAAGGCAAATGTCACCACTAACATGGGCATATGTGGGAGATAGTGTTTATGAACAATATATTCGTACACACTTAGTGAATACAACAAGATTAAAGCCACATGAATTACATATAAAAGCTATTAAATATGTAAAAGCAAAAGCTCAAGCAGACATTTTACAAAAGTTAGAAGAAATACTAACAGAAGAAGAAAAGGATATTGTAAGAAGAGGAAGAAATACACAAACACATCATATTGCCAAAAATGCTTCTGTTCAAGAATATATGTATTCGACAGCATTTGAAGCATTAATAGGATATTTATACTTAACTAAGCAAGATGAGAGACTAAGTGAAATATTAAATAAAATTATTGAGTGAAAACATTGACGAAACTACTAAAAATATGGTATAGTATTAAAGTAGTTTTGAATATGTGGCCCCTTGGTCAAGCGGTTAAGACGCAGCCCTCTCAAGGCTGAATCATGGGTTCGATTCCCGTAGGGGTCACCAAATAAAAGAAGAAACTGGATTGGCAATGCCTTTCCAGTTTCTTTTTGGCTGTTGGTTTACTTTTCGATAATAGTGGATGGAGTTTTCTTCTGAGGCTTCTTCTGATGCTTCCTTTGGGACTTTTGCATCAGGGAATAAGCTTTGTAAGCAGTAGTACGGGAAGGAACCCGTCCGTTTACTCCAGAAGCCGGAGTCGATGCGTCTTGAACAATTTTGTCAATGATCGATTGGTGGGATGTGCCAAAGATTACCGAGAGATCTTTCTGAGGATCCATGAAACTAACCTCCAAAATAAAAATATCACTTATAGTGATGTAATATCTATTATATAAGAAAAATGCAGAAAAGTAAAGAAAAATTCGTACCTACATAAAAAGAAGAAAATTAAAATAAATTACTTGACAAAACATAAATTTGGTATATAATAACAAATATACAAACAATGTTTCGTAAAAAAAGGAGGGCGTTATGATTACCACTTTACATATTCAAAATATAGGAATTATAGATGATTTATCAATTGATTTTAATGAGGGCTTTAATGTGTTAACAGGTGAAACAGGAGCAGGAAAAACATTAATTATTGGTTCGCTTGCTATTTTAGCGGGTGGAAGATTTTCAAAAGAGATGATACGTAATGGAGAAAATTATTCTTTTATAGAAGCTAACATTTATTGTCCAGAAAATGAGCAAGCAGTAGATGACAATATTATTATTTCAAGAGAAATACATAGTAATGGTAGGAGTTCTTGTAAAATAAATGGTCGTTTAGCAACAGTAAATGAGTTAAAAGAACTTATGAGCGAAATGATTGATATTCATGGTCAACATGATAGTCAACTTATTTTAAATCCTGCAAAGCATATTAGTTATTTAGATAGTTTTATTGGTAAAGAAATTGAAGAAGATTTAAGAAGTTATCAAAAGAAATTGAAGGAATATAAAAGCTTAAAGCAAGAACTAAAAAATACTTATGGAGAAGAGCAAGAAAAAGAAAGAAGATTGGATTTGCTTCGTTATCAAGCAGAGGAGATAGAAAATGCTAAATTAAAGTCAAACGAAGAAATAGAGTTAGAAGAAAAACATAAAATGATGCAAAATGCAGAGAAATTAAAAGAGAATTTAGCACAAATTGATAATGAATTAAATGATAATGCAATAGGGGCAATTAGTAATGCTATTCGTAGTTTAGAGAAAATTCAAGATTGTGGAGAGGAATATAGCGAAAAATTAAATATATTAAAAAGCAGTTACTATGACATTCAAGAATTAGCTAGAGATTTTAGTGATATGAAAGAAAATGTAGATTTTGATGATGCGGATAGAAACAAAATCGAGAGACGACTTGATTTCATATATTCTTTAAAGAGAAAATATGGAAATACAGTAGAAGAGATATTAGCTTATGGAGAAAAAGTGGAAGAAGAAATTCATAAAATTGAAAACTTAGATGAATATCATACAAAGATAAAGAAACAGATAGAACTACTAAAAAAACAAATGCAAGAAATTGCAATAAGAATGAGCAAGCTAAGAAAACAGTCTGCTAAAGTCTTATCAGAAGAAATCAATAGACAATTAAAAGAACTAGAAATGCCAAATGCTACATTTGAAGTTCAGATATTAGAAGATAATAGTTTTAATGAAAATGGAACAGATATGATAGAATTTATGATTTGTACCAATATAGGAGAAGAAATAAAGCCTTTAACTAAAATTGCATCTGGTGGTGAGATGGCAAGAATTATGCTTGCTATAAAGAATGTGTTAGCAGATGTAGATGAAGTAGGGACGTTAGTATTTGACGAAATTGATACAGGAATTAGTGGAAAGGCAGGTCAAGCAGTAGGCGAGAAGATGAAAGAAATTGCTAAAAATCATCAAGTAGTTTGTATTACACATTTACCTTCTATTGCTGCAAAAGGAGATTATAATTACTATATCCATAAACAAACCAAAGAAAATAAAACTTATACAAATGTTAGACAATTAAATGAAGAAGAAACAATTGAGGAAATTGCTAGAATATCTTCAGGAGAAATTACAGAAATAGCAAAAGCACATGCTAGAGAGCTTAGAAAGGCTAGTTAGAAAAAAGGTGAAAAAACTATTGCAATTTTAAATGAAGTTAAGTTAGCTGTGCGAAATGAAATGAGCTACAGATAACTTATGCGTAATACAATAGAATAAACAGCATATGAATAACAAAAAAGACGTGAAAAATAAAAAAAACTTGCATTTTTTTATGAAGTATAGTAATATTTTATGGGGTGCAAAAAATGACAAAATTTGTAGATGAAAGAAACAAATTAAAAATAGCAAGCCTAAAAGCAATTTTAAAAATTGCTGTATTTGCAATTGTCTTTTCATCTATGATTTATATAGTTTCAATGATAAAACACTAATATTTTTATTAGTGTTTTTTTCTTAACTCTAGGAACCAAGTGACATAGAGATAAGTTATGCTATAGATTTCTTATTTAAACTCATTTTTAGCAAACCAAATAAAAGATAAAATAAGAGGAGGAAATTTTATGAACGAGAGCAAGATGACAATTGGCGTAAACGAAAAGCCACCAATTGCAAAATGGATTGTGCTTGCAATTCAACACGTTTTTGCAATGTTTGGTGCAACTATTTTAGTACCAATTTTAGTAAATGCAGCTGCAGGAGAAACAGTACTTACTATACCAGTAGCATTAGTAGCATCAGGAATAGGAACCTTACTTTATATCTTATGTACAAAAGGAAAATCACCAGTATATTTAGGAAGCTCATTTGCATTTATTGCACCATTAGCTGCTGCATACTTAAAAGGTGGAATTTCAGGAGCTATGACAGGAATTATGGTAATAGGTTTAATCTACATTATAGTTGCTACTATTATTCACTTTGTAGGTAAAAATTGGTTAGATAAATTATTACCACCAGTCGTTATTGGACCAATGATTATGATTATTGGTTTAGGCTTAGCGCCTAGTGCCATTTCTCAAATAGGTTTAACTTCAGGAGTAGAATTTGAATGGAAAACTGTACTAGTTGCAGTAGTATCTTTTTTGGTAACAGCAATTGTTATGATCAAAGCAAAAGGATTTTTAAAGATTATTCCATTTTTAGTAGGAATTGTTACAGGATACATTGTAGCTGTTTGCTTAGGAATGGTAGATTTTACAGCAGTATTGGAAGCACCATTCTTCAGTGTACCAGAATTTGTTTTCCCATTTGTAAACTATACACCAAACTTTGAAGCATTAATTACAATTGCACCAATTGCATTAGTAACACTATGTGAACATATTGGAGACCATACATCATTAAGTAATATTATTGGAAAAGATTTATTAAAAGATCCAGGATTAGATAGAACTATACTAGGTGATGGTATTGCAACATTTGTAGCTGGACTATTAGGAGGACCTGCTAATACAACTTATGGAGAAAATACATCAGTAGTAGGTATGACAAAAGTAGCTTCTGTATGGGTTATAGGGTTGGCAGCCATTTTTGCTATCGTAATAGGATTTTTAGGAAAATTCACAGCATTAGTTTCAACAATACCAAGTGCAGTTTTGGGAGGAGTTTCATTACTTCTTTATGGATTTATTGCAGTAAATGGATTAAAAGTATTAATTCATAATCAAGTAGATTTTGATAACCCTAAAAATGTAGTAGTAGGAGCATCTATGCTAGTATTAGGCTTAGGTGGAGCTGCTATTTCTATCATTAGTGGAGATTTATCTATTACAATTTCAGGAATGAGTTTAGCAGCAGTTGTAGGAATTTTAATCAATCTTTGCATTCCAGAAAATAAAACAAAAGAACAAAAAGAGAAAATGAAAAAGGAAAAAGAAATTAAGAAAGCTGAAAAAGTAAAAGAAAAGGAAGCAAAAAAAGATAAGTCAGTTGTATGAAGCGAAGTGAGTTACAAATGACTTATGCAATGGAGTGCAATGTAATGAAACGAAATTGCAAAAAGTAAAATCTTAATCATAAATAGAAAGAAGGAAGAAAGTTATGAAAACAATTGAATTAAATCATCCTTTAATACAACATAAATTAGCTATTTTAAGAGACAAAAAAACAGGAACAAAAGAATTTCGTGAATTAATTAGTGAAATTGCTACATTTCTATGTTATGAAGCAATGAAAGATGCGCAATTAGAAGAAACAGAAATTGAAACACCAATTACAACTATGAAAACAGGAAAATTAAATGAAGATAACTATGCCTTTGTTCCAATATTAAGAGCAGGAACAGGAATGCTAGAGGGTGTGATTAGCGTTGTTCCAAATGCAAAAATAGGGCACATTGGAATGTACCGTAATGAAGAAACTTTTGAGCCAGTTAATTATTTCTTTAAAGTGCCAAAAGATATTGAAAAAAGAGAAGTTATCATTTTAGACCCAATGCTTGCAACAGGAGGTTCAGCAATAGATGCAATTGAACTTTTAAAAAGCAAAGGCGTTAAGAAAATGAAATTTTTATCTATTATTGGAGCACCAGAAGGAATTGAAAGAGTAGAAAAAGAACATCCAGATGTTCAAATCTATTGTGCTCATATAGATGACTATTTGAATGAAAATAAATATATTGTTCCAGGTTTAGGTGATGCAGGAGACAGAATTTTTGGAACAAAATAGAAATTTGCTTTTAGAAGGAAAATGAGTTATAATATAGATATCGATGCAAATGCATCAAAAAATAATAGGAGTGAGGTTTTATGACAGCTTTAGGAAGAGAACAAATGGAAGACTGGAAAAATAGAAAACAGCGGGTAAGGGTATGCTCGCAAGGCGGAGGAAAAAAGGAAGGACGCATTATTGACTTTGATGACACAGGAATTGTGTTAGAAGAAGGCGGAGAAGAATATGGTGGATATACAGTGCGAAAAATCTGCCATAACTGGTTTTCCGTTGAAGAGGCGACAGGTTGGGAGTAACAGCCAAAACTCCAAAAGACGCATGGAATATTCCATGCGCCTTTCCTTTGACTTATAAGCAGATAATATAAACAAATAGAACTATAACAACGTTTGTCCTTACGGTCGCTTTCTTCATTTTAAATAATATAAATTATAGAAGAAAGCGACAGGCGCTCGCAAACTCGCCTTGCGCGGACAGCACTTTTGTTATAGTTTTATTTGTTTATAAATTAATTGAAATTTGTAAATAGTTATGATATAAAGATAGTAGAAATAAAGTGAAAAGAGGGAAAGCTTATGAAAATAACAAAAGTAGAGGCATTAGCCAATATAGCAAATGAAATTAGAATGGGAGCTATTGAACAAGTCTATGAAGCGCAATCAGGACATCCAGGAGGTGCACTTTCTTGTAGTGATATTTTAGCAGTTTTATACTTTAACCAAATGAATATAGACCCAAAACAACCTAACTCACCAGCAAGAGATAGATTTATACTATCAAAAGGACATTGCTCGCCAGCATTATATGCTACTTTAGCAAAGAAAGGCTACTTTGAGAAAACGGAGCTAAAAGGATTTAGAAAAGTAGAAAGTAATTTACAAGGACATCCAGATATGAATAAAGTACCAGGAGTAGATATGACGACTGGTTCTTTGGGCCAAGGATTATCAGCAGCAGTAGGAATGGCAATTGGATCTAAAATGGATAGTGCTGGTTGTAGAGTGTATTGCTTGGTTGGAGATGGAGAAATCGAAGAAGGGCAAATCTGGGAAGCAGCAATGATAGCTAGCAAAAATAAATTAGACAATTTATGTGTCATTGTAGATCATAATGGATTACAAATTGATGGAACAGTAGAAGAGGTTGCAGGGTTAGTAGATATTAAAGAGAAATTTGAAAGCTTTGGTTTTTATACAATAGAAATTGATGGACATGATATAGAAGAAATTATTCAGGCTTTCCAAGCAGCTAGACAAGAAAAGGGAAGACCAACAGCAATTATTGCTAATACCATAAAAGGGAAAGGAGTTTCTTTTATGGAAGGAAAAGCGCAGTGGCATGGAAAAGCGCCTAATAAGGAAGAATATGAAGAGGCAATCAATGAATTAAAGTTACAACAAATTATTGGATAAAAATAAAGGAAAGAAGTGAAGAAAAATGAAAGAAGAGAAAAAAATAGCAACTCGCCAAAGTTATGGAGAAGCTTTAGCGAAACTAGGAGAAAAAAATAATGATATAGTAGTATTAGATGCAGATTTGTCGAGTGCTACCAAAACGAATATTTTTGCAGAGAAATTTCCAGATAGATTCATTAATGTAGGAATTGCAGAACAAAATTTAATGGGAACAGCAGCAGGACTTGCTGCCTATGGAAAAATACCTTTTGTTAGTACATTTGCTGTATTTGCAACAGGAAGAGCCTATGACCAAATTCGTAATAGTATTTGTTATCCAAAACTAAATGTTAAAATATGTGCAACACATGCAGGCTTAACAGTAGGCGAAGATGGAGCAACACATCAAATGTTAGAAGATTTAAGTTTGATGAGAACACTTCCTAATATGACAGTCATTTCTCCTTCAGATGATACACAAACTAGATGGGCGATA